>CAMDRB010000067.1 GCA_945906455.1 Caenispirillum bisanense | reverse complement strand
ATACCTGCTCCGCCGTCAGCCGGCGTAACGGGCCAGACCAGCCCACAGAACGCCGCGAGGACAGAAAAACTCCTCCACCGCGATTGATCTTCCCCATCCGCACAACATTCGTGAGACTGCAAATGACCAAATTCGTCCCTTCTGCTACTTATTCAGACGTTCCGTAGTGATCAAACTCCAGCACGGATGACACCAGGCATGTCCAAAGGTCCTAATTTAGAAACCGTCCCTTTGCGCCCGCTGCCAGCGCTGATTTTTGCTTCGCGATGGCTCCAGGTTCCGCTCTATCTCGGATTGATCTTCGCTCAGGGTGTCTACGTCGTCCTGTTCCTGAAGGAGCTTTGGCATCTCATCATGAATGCCGCCAGCTTCGGCGAGCAACAGATCATGCTGGTAGTTCTAGGCCTGATCGACGTGGTGATGATCTCGAATCTCTTGGTCATGGTGATCGTCGGCGGGTACGAAACTTTCGTTTCGCGGCTCGGCCTCGCCGGTCATCCCGATCAGCCGGAATGGCTCAGCCATGTCAACGCCGGCATACTCAAGATCAAACTGGCGATGGCAATCATTGGCATCTCGTCGATCCACCTGCTCAAAACGTTCATCGAAGCCGGCAATCTTGGTTCGCCCGACGCCAGCTACACCGAGACCGGCGTCATGTGGCAGGCCATCATCCACTCGATATTCATTCTGTCGGCTCTCGGCATCGCTTACGTCGACCGACTGGCCCAGCCTCCGCTGGCGTCGTAAGCCTACGCCGACCTTGCGGGTCATGAGGTATTGACGTTGATCTGCTTTTCCCGCGCCAACCGCACTTCTTTCCAGACCATGGAGAGCCCCCAATGAGCGCCATTATCGACATTATTGCCCGCGAGATTCTCGACTCGCGCGGCAATCCCACGGTGGAAGTGGATGTGACGCTCGAGAACGGCGCTTTTGCCCGCGCCGCGGTGCCCTCGGGTGCCTCCACCGGCGCACACGAGGCGTCGGAACTCCGCGACGGCGATAAGAAGCGTTACGGCGGCAAGGGCGTGCGCAAGGCTGTCGGCGCGGTCAACGGCGAATTACACGCCGCGCTGGCCGGTCTCGATGCCGCCGAGCAAGTCAAGATCGACCGGGCGATGATCGAGCTCGACGGCACTGCCAACAAGAGGCGCCTCGGCGCTAATGCGATTCTCGGTGTCTCGTTGGCGGTGGCGAAGGCCGCGGCGATCAGCGCCGGCCTGCCGCTCTACCGGTATATCGGCGGCGCCGCCGCGCACCTGCTTCCCGTGCCGATGATGAACATCGTCAATGGCGGCGCCCATGCCGACAATCCGATCGACATCCAGGAATTCATGATCATGCCGGTGAATGCGCCGAGTGTGGCGGAGGCGATCCGCATGGGCGCGGAAGTATTTCACGCACTTAAGAAGCAATTGAAGGACGCGGGCCATAACACCAACGTCGGCGACGAGGGCGGCTTCGCCCCCAACCTTGAGAGCGCCGACGCGGCGCTGGCATTCATCATGAAAGCCGTCAAGGCGGCGGGCTACCGCGCCGGTGAAGACATCGTGCTGGCTCTGGATGTGGCGTCGACCGAGTTCTTTGCCAAGGGCAAGTACAAGATGGAAGGCGAAGGCAAAACGCTCGACGCCGGCGGCCTGATAAAATTCTACGCCGATCTGGTGAAACGCTATCCCATCGTTTCGATCGAAGACGGCATGGCCGAGGATGATTTCGAAGGCTGGGCCGAGCTGACGAAAGTGCTCGGCGGCAAGGTGCAGATTGTCGGCGACGATCTGTTCGTCACTAACCCAGCGCGTCTGCAGCAGGGCATCGACAGCGGTCTCGCCAACTCAATTCTGGTGAAGGTCAACCAGATCGGCACGCTGACCGAAACTCTCGCCGCCGTCGAGATGGCCCACAAAGCCGGCTATACCACTGTACTCTCGCACCGTTCCGGCGAAACCGAGGACTCGACGATTTCCGATATTGCGGTTGCGACGAATTGCGGCCAGATCAAGACCGGCTCGCTGTCACGCTCGGACCGCCTTGCCAAGTACAACCAGCTTATCCGCATCGAGGAAGACTTGGGCCCGGCGGCGGTCTACGGCGGCAAGGCGTTTAAGCGCCGCCGTAAGATTAAGGGCTAGCACCGACCGGGGCGCCTTGGCCGTGGAGGCGTTAAGGTGCTAAACTGCGCGCTTCACGTCGGGCGCCGCAGGTTCCCTCGCACGATAAAGGTTGGGAGAGTTTCATGGCCATCACATTGACCATCAACGGTGTCGCGCACGCGGTCGATGCCGATCCGTCAACGCCGCTGCTGTGGGTGCTGCGCGATCACCTGGGCATGACCGGGACCAAGTTCGGTTGCGGCATCGCGCAATGCGGCGCGTGCACGGTCCATCTCGACGGCGTTGCCGCGCGCTCCTGCCAAATTCCGCTGGAAAGCATCGCCGGCGCTGAAATCACCACCATCGAGGGCCTCGCGCCCAAAGCCGACCATCCGCTGCAGAAAGCCTGGGTGGAGATGAACGTGCCCCAGTGCGGCTATTGCCAGACCGGGATGCTGATGGCGGCGGCGGCATTGCTCAAGCAAGTGCCGAAACCGACCGACGAGGACATCAACATCGCGGTCGATAATATCTGCCGCTGCGGGACCTATTCGAGAATCCGCGCGGCGATCCACAAAGCCGCCGAACAGATGCAGGCGTAAGGAGCGGACCATGGGCAATATTCAAGACCTCGACCGCCGCCGTTTCCTCATCACCGCCTCGGCCATCGGCGGTGGCCTGGCCGTCGGCTTTAGGCCTGCGCCGGGTGAAGCCGTCACGGGTGCCGCGCCGCTGGCCGGACCCTGGGGCGGCGGGCCCCTGACCGGAGCGGAATTCACGCCCTGGCTGATGATCGCGCCCGACAATACCGTGACCGTGCGCGTGACCACACCCGAGACCGGCAACGGCGTCATGACGCAAGCCGCCATGACGATTGCCGAAGAGCTGGCCTGCGACTGGTCGAAGGTCCAGGTCGAATACGCCCCGGCGGATCGGAACTACCGGGAAGATCGGTACTATTCCAAGCCGGTCGGGGCTCTGGCCTATTTCAGCGGCCGCTCGACGACCGACGAACGCATCAAGCTCGGGCTGCAGGTGGGCGCCAGCGCCCGGGCGCGCCTCCAGGCGGCGGCGGCGGCGCGGTGGAAAGTTCCCGTGGCCGAAGTCGAGGCGGCCGATAGCGTGCTGACTCACAAGCCGACCGGGCGCAGCTTGACGTTCGGGCAGGTCGCAGCGGCAGCCGCGAAAGTCAAACTGACCGCCGAGCCGGCGCTGAAACCCCAGAGTGCCTGGACGCTGCTCGGCAAAAAAAGCCCCGGCAAGCTGAACAATCCGGCGATCGTCAACGGCACGGCGGTCTTCGGCATGGATGTGCGCTTGCCGAACATGCTCTATGCCGCTTTGAAGCAGTCGCCGGTGCAGGGCGGCAAGCTTAAGAGCTACGATGCCGAGGCGATCAAGAATCTGCCCGGCGTCGTGGCGGTGGTGGTGGTCGATCCGAGTGAGCCGCGCCAATCGCTTGGCAGCAAGCTGCCGTTTGGCGCCGCGAGCGCGGCCGGCAGCGCGGCCCAAAGCGCCATCGCCGTGGTGGCGGAGCATTACTGGCAAGCGCGCAAGGCGCTCGACGCGCTGCCGGTGACCTGGGACGACGGCGCCGGGGCGCAGTGGAAAACCACCGCGCAGATCTACGACGCGGCCGTGACGGCGCTTGAAGGGACCGACGGCAAAGTCGCGAAGACGATCGGCGATGCCGCCGTCCTCGACCGCCAGCCCAAGGTCGTCGAGGCGGTTTACCGCACGCCCTATAGCGAACACGCCTGCATGGAGCCGCTGAACGGCACCGCGCTGGTCACCGAAGACGGCGTCGAGGTCTGGCATCCGACGCAACACCCCGAACAGGCATTCTGGATCGCGGCCGAGGAAGCCGGCGTGGCGCCGGGAAAGGTCGTGATCCATCCGACTTTTGTCGGCGGAGCCTTTGGCCGGCGCATTTACGGCAACGACTTGCGCATGGTCGTGGCCGTCGCCAAGAAGGTGCCCGGCCGGCCGGTGCACGTGATCTGGTCGCGCGAGGAAACCACGCGCCAGGGCCGTTACCGGCATATGGTCGCCGCCAAGCTGCGCGGCGGCCTCGATCAAACCGGCAAGCTTCAGGCGTTCGCGTCGCGGCTGGTTTCCACCGAAGGCCTTTCGCTGACCGGCCATGGCGACACGCCCTACGTCAACAGCCAGATTCCGAACGTGCGCATCGAGCAGCAGAACCTGCCGCTGCATATCATGACTGGGCCCTACCGTGGGCCGGGCTACAATTCGCTGGCCTTCATCACCGAGACCTTCATCGACGAGTGCGCGGTGGCGGCCGGGGTCGATCCGCTCGAATACCGTTTAAATCTGCTGGCCGGTTACGTCGATCCGGGCTGGGCATTGTGCTTGAAGGAAGCGGCGAGCAAAGCCGGCTGGGGCAAGAGCTTGCCCAAGGGCATGGGGCAGGGGATCGCGGTCTCCAATTGGGGCAGCGGCGGCAAGCCGCAGGCGGGCACGACGGTGTGCACCGTGGCGACGGTGGAAGTGAGCAAGGCCGGAGCGCTCAAGGTTCACGCGCTGGATATCGCCTTCGATACCGGGCGCATCCTCAACCGCGACGCCGTGCATACGGAAATCGAGGGCGGCGCCGTCTTCGGCCTCAACATGTCGCTCCATGAGGAGATCAACATCGCCGACGGCCGCGTCGTCGAAGGCAACTACGATCAATATCTCATGGTGCGCGGCGGCGACGTGCCGAAAATCAATGTCCACTTCGGCGGGCTTTCGGGGCACAACAGATTCGGCGAAGTCGGCGAGCCGCCGGTCGGAACCGTCGGCCCGGCCATTGGCAACGCGATTTACCGGGCCACCGGCAAGCGCATCCGCACCATGCCGTTCAGAACGCTCGACCTGTCCTGGACCTGACGTGCTCAAAGTCGAGGTCCGGCGGCGGTCTACGGCGGCAAGGCGTTTAAGCGCCGCCGTATGATTAAGTAGTCACTCGAACATCGAGAACGGCGCGGCGTAGGCGATGGCGCCGCTCATCGCGTCAAGTGCGCCGGACGTGAGCGCGAGAGCCATCATGTATTCTTTGGGATACGGCGTCTCGAATTTCGCAGCGGCTTCAACGCTGAACCCGAAACGCGTGTAGTAGGCGGGATCGCCCAGCACGAACACCGCCTGCCAGCCCTGCTGTTTCGTCTGTTCCAATCCTTCGCGGATCAAAGCACCGCCGATACCTCTACGCTGGTGGGCGGGCAGCACGGAAATCGGTCCGAGCCCGAGTGCCTGCGCCGGCGCGGCAAGCTTGGAAAACAACGCGTGGCCGACAATCGCTCCCTGATCTTCAGCCACGAGCGACAGCGTGCTGTCGCCGCGGGCACGCAAGGCGTCGACCAGTGTGGCTTCGGCCGGCTGCGAGTAGGCGGCGAGGGTGAGCGCGCGAATCGCGTCCTGCTCGCCTGAATGTTCGCGTCTTATTTTCATCTACAACCCTTGCGAGTCTCGCTCATCGAAAGTGAGTCATATTTGCCACACTTTTTGACTCGGACTGAAAAAAATGAAGCGCCGGGAGTCGGAACAGTTGACCGCGCGACTCGTGCGTGATTCCTTAAGCGTGTCGTTAGGCTTATAGGTTCGTGAGAGAAGATGGCAGGCCAGGATATCAGCCGCAAAGCGCGTCAAATTGTCGGCCCCCTGATGGGGGCGGCGCTGATGGCGTACTTCGCCTATCATGCGGTGCAAGGTGACCGAGGGCTGATCGCCTGGTGGAAACTGCGCTACGAGATCGAAAAGACCAATTTTGAGCTCAACGAGGTAACTGCCGAGAAGCAGTCCCTTGAACATCGTGTCTCGCTCCTGCGCCCCGCCAGCCTTGACCGCGACATGCTCGAGGAGCGGGCGCGGCTCATGCTGGGCGCGATCGGCCCCGGGGACGTCATCGTTCCGCTCTCAGGCACGACCGACGCCGCCAAACCGCGCGCTGACTAGCCCGCGCTCTGTCTCTGGCCGACATATATAGCATCGTATCATTAGTCCGCGGCATCGCGCGCGATTCGGACGATTGTCATAGCAAGCATTCAAATAATACCGCGGCGCAGGCCCGCCATCGGTAGTTGCAGCGCAAAAAACGGTCGCGGTTCGCGCGGTTTACGCAATTAATGCCCGATGATTGCCGGCCGGCCCTCAATTTCGCAGCTGCAGCAAATACTTATCCGATGTTTCGCTTGCCACGGCTAAATCCCAGGCCATATCGTTCGCATGTCCACTGGACTTGCTGCGCTTTGCCGGGAGAGCCGGCGGAAGGCGTGGTCCCAGGTTCGGTTGGCATCGGGAGGGATTGTTATGGCGACCAAGAAGGTGACCTCCTCGCGCAAGGGGCCGGCGCAAGGCAGCAATACCGCGCCGACGGTCGATGAACTGATCAAGTTCTACAAAGACATGCTGCTGATCCGTCGTTTCGAGGAACGCGCCGGTCAGCTTTATGGCATGGGGCTCATCGGCGGTTTCTGTCACCTCTATATCGGCCAGGAAGCGGTTGTCGTCGGACTCCAAGCCTGCGCCAACCCGGGCGATACCGTCGTTACGAGTTACCGTGATCACGGCCACATGCTCGCCTGCGGCATGGATCCGAAGGGCGTCATGGCGGAACTCACAGGCCGGGCTTCGGGCTACTCCAAGGGCAAGGGCGGCTCGATGCATATGTTCAGCCGCGAGAAGGGATTCTTTGGCGGTCACGGCATTGTCGCGGCGCAGGTTCCCATTGGTACCGGGCTCGCCTTTGCCCATAAATACAAGAACGATGGCGGCCTCAACATGGCGTACATGGGCGACGGCGCTTTCAATCAAGGCCAAGTCTACGAATCGCTCAATATGGCGTCGCTCTGGCATTTGCCGGTGCTCTATGTCGTCGAGAACAACAAGTATGGCATGGGCACATCCGTTGAGCGCTCATCGGCCTCGACCGATCTCGCGAGCCGAGGAAACGCCTACAACGTAAAGACCATGGCGGTGGACGGCATGGACGTCTTGGCCGTGCGTGAAGCCGGCCTTGAAGCCGTCGAGCACATCCGCGCGGGCAAAGGGCCGGTGCTGATGGAGGCCAAGACCTACCGCTATCGCGGTCACTCGATGTCGGATCCGGCGAAATACCGCACGAAGGAAGAGCTGCAGAAGATGCGGTCGGAACACGATCCAATCGATCATTTGCGCCAAACGTTGATCACCATGAAAGCGCTCGACGACGACGGCTTCAAGGCTCTCGACAAGGATATCAAAGACACTGTGTTGGCGGCGGCTGAATTCGCTCAAGCGGCCCCGGAACCGGACCCGTCGGAACTCTGGACCGACATCATCGTCGCGGCCTAGCTAAGTAGGCGGGAGAGCTTTCAATATGGCTATCGACATTCTCATGCCGGCGCTATCGCCGACGATGACCGAAGGCAAGCTCAGCAAGTGGCTTGTCAAGGAAGGCGACCAGGTCACGAGCGGCACCATTCTCGCGGAAATCGAGACCGATAAGGCGACCATGGAACTTGAATGTGTGGACGAAGGACGCATCGGCAGGCTCGTGATTGCGGAGGGCACCGAGGGCGTTCCGGTCAATCAACTCATAGCCACACTTCTCGCCGAAGGCGAAAGTGCCCCGTCAGCCAAGGCGCCGGCATCGAAGCCAACGCCCCCTGCTAAACCGGCGGCAGCGCCTGCGAAAGCCGCCTTACCAGCTCCGATCGCCGCATCTTCGCCAACGGGCGAGGCTCAACATTCGACATGGAAGACACAGACCGTTCGCGAAGCGCTGCGCGACGCCATGGCCGAAGAAATGCGCCGTGATCCCAACGTCTTTCTCATGGGCGAGGAAGTCGCCAGGTATCAGGGCGCCTACAAGATCAGCCAAGGACTGCTGGATGAATTCGGCGAAAAACGCGTCGTCGACACGCCGATCACCGAGCACGGTTTCGCCGGTCTCGGTGTTGGCGCGGCTTTTGGCGGCCTGGTTCCAATCGTCGAGTTCATGACCTTCAACTTCGCCATGCAGGCGATCGATCACATCATCAATTCAGCGGCGAAGACCCTCTATATGTCCGGGGGACAAATGGGATGTCCGATTGTCTTCCGGGGCCCGAACGGCGCTGCCGCGCGCGTGGCCGCTCAACATTCACAATGTTACGCGAGCTGGTATGCGCATGTGCCGGGATTGAAGGTTGTCGCGCCGTGGTCGGCGGCCGACGCCAAGGGACTTCTGAAGGCGGCGATCCGTGATCCGAACCCGGTGATCTTCCTGGAGCACGAGATACTTTATGGCCAGAGTTTTCCGGTGCCCGACACCACCGACTTTCTCCTGCCGATCGGTCAGGCCAAGGTCGAACGGCCGGGCAAGGACGTGACCATCGTCGCCTTCTCGATCATGGTCGGAAAAGCCTTGAAGGCGGCGGAAAAGTTGGCGGAGGAGGGCATCGATGCGGAAGTGATCAATTTACGTTCGATCCGCCCGCTCGATACCGCGACGATTATCACCTCGATTCAAAAAACCAATCGCTGCGTGACCTGTGAGGAGGGCTGGGCCTTCTCCGGCATCGGATCGGAAATCGCGGCGATCATCATGGAGCAGGCTTTCGACCATCTCGACGCGCCCGTGACGCGCGTGGCCGGAAAGGACGTGCCGATGCCCTACGCGGCCAACCTTGAAGTCTTGGCCCTGCCGCAAGTGGCCGACATCATCGAAGCGGCCAAAGCCGTGTGTTACCGGTAAGGATGCACAGGGATGCCGATTGAAATCCTCATGCCTGCCCTTTCGCCGACGATGACCGAGGGCAAGCTCGCCAAGTGGCTCAAAAAGGAAGGCGATAGGGTCGCGAGCGGCGATATTATCGCCGAGATCGAGACCGACAAAGCCACCATGGAAATGGAAGCGGTCGATGAAGGCACGCTGGGGAAAATCTTGGTGCCGGAAGGCACCGAGAAGGTTGCCGTGAATCAGCCCATCGCCCAGTTGCTCTTGGAAGACGAGGGCAAAAGCGCTCCTTCGAAGTCAAGCGCGCCGAAGGCCAAACCGCCAGCTATGCCGGCTGGTTCTGCTCCGCCCGCCGCCGCTTCCCGACTGGCCGCTCCGGCTGCGCCGGCGCCTAAATTGCCGGCCATGTCGAAATCAGCCATGAACGCCGCAACGGACACGCAAGGACCGCGCGTTTTTGCGAGCCCGCTCGCGAAACGCATCGCCGCCGACGCCGGCGTGGAACTCGGCGCCGTTCAGGGCAGTGGGCCACACGGGCGCATCGTCAAATCCGACGTTGAACAGGTGATCGGCGGCGGCGGAGTACGTAAGCCGACGGCGCCGCGTGCGCTCTCAGGCCCGGCTGCCGCCTCCGACTATAGCCAGCCCTACACGGAAATCCCCAACAGCGGCATTCGCAAAACCATCGCGCGCCGGCTCACGGAGGCCAAATCCACAATCCCGCATTTCTATCTTACCGTCGATTGCATCATCGACGACCTCCTCAGACTGAGGAAGGAGATCAACGACCGGGCAGGGGAGAGCTACAAGCTCTCGGTCAATGACTTTGTCATCAAGGCCTCGGCGCTCGCTTTACGCAAGGTGCCTCAGGCCAACGCCAGTTGGACCGAGGAGGCCATTCGGCTCTACGATAGAGTTGATATTTCGGTGGCCGTGGCCACACCCGACGGCTTAATTACCCCGATCGTGCGCGACGCCGACAAAAAGAGCCTGGGCGCGATCTCGAACGAAGTGAAGGATTTGTCTCTGCGCGCCAAGTCCAAAAAACTGAAGCTGGAAGAGTTTCAGGGCGGCGGATTTTCAATCTCCAATCTGGGCATGTTCGGGATCAAAGAGTTCTCGGCCATTATCAACCCGCCGCAAGCTTGCATCTTGGCCGTGGGCAAAGGCGATCAGCGCCCGGTCGTGAAGAACGGCGCGCTTGCGGTGGCCACCGTCATGACCTGTACGCTGTCGTGTGACCACCGTGTGGTTGACGGTGCGGTGGGTGCCGAGTTCATGCAAGCTTTCCAGGCACTCATCGAAGATCCGCTGAGAATGCTGCTTTAGGACGACCATGTTGGCAACCCCACGCAACCAATTCTTCGACATCCGCGATGCCACGCCAGTTGATGCGGATACCCTCATCGGTCTCATCCGTGCACTAGCGCGCTATGAGAAACGGGAACACCAAGCCGTCGCCACACCGGAATTGCTGGCCCAGGCGCTTTTCGGCGCGGACCGCAAGGCATTTGCTCTGATTTGCGAAGCCGGCGGCAAAGCGGTCGGATTTGCGATTTGCTTTTATACTTTCTCGACCTTCCTCGGCCGGCCGGGACTCTACATCGAAGACTTGTACGTGGAACCGGAGTACCGTGGCCGCGGAATCGGCAAGGCGATTTTCCGGTACTTGGCTAGGCGCGCCCTCGCCGAAAGCTGCGGCCGCATCGAGTGGAACGTCTTGAGGTGGAACGAATCAGCGATCAAATTCTACGCGAGTTTGGGCGCTGTTCCGATGGACGAGTGGCAGACACAACGCATCGCAGGGAGCGCCTTGCAAGCGCTGGCTGCTTGATGAATCGCGGTAGGTGACACGTGGCTGAACAGACTTTTGACCTTATCGTCGTTGGCGGCGGGCCAGGCGGCTATACCGCGGCGATACGCGCCTCACAGCTCGGCATGAAGACCGCGATCGTCGAGAAGGAGCTTCTTGGCGGGATCTGCCTGAACTGGGGATGCATTCCAACCAAGGCCCTGCTGCGTACGGCCGAGGTGTTTCACCTCATGCAACGCGCCCAAGAGTTCGGCCTCAACGCCGACAACATCGGCTTTGACATCGCGGCGGTGGTGAAGCGTTCGCGCGGTGTCGCCAGCCAGCTCAATGGCGGCGTCAAGCACCTGATGAAAAAGAACGGCGTCACGGTATTCGAAGGCCATGCCAAACTCGCCGGCAAAGGCCGGGTGAGTATTAGCAAGGACGGCAAAGCGGTCGCTGATCTTGGCGCCAAGAATATAATTCTTGCGACCGGTGCGCGGGCGCGGGAGCTGCCGGGGCTCGAAGCGGACGGGGAATTGGTCTGGAGCTACCGCCATGCCATGGTGCCCAAAGTTTTCCCGAAGACGCTGCTGGTGATCGGCTCCGGCGCCATCGGCATAGAATTTGCGAGCTTCTACCAGACCCTCGGCGCCAAGGTCACCGTCGTCGAAGTCCTGGACCGCATCGTGCCGGTGGAGGACGCGGAGATTTCCGCATTCGCCCACAAACAGTTCGAAAAGCAGGGCATGGTCATCAAGACCCAGGCCGCAGTAAAGGCTTTGAAAAAAAGTGCGAACAGCGTCACCGCCACCATCGAGCAAGGCGGCAAGACCGAGACCCTGGCCTTCGATCGTGTCATCTCTGCTGTCGGCATCGTCGGCAATGTTGAAAACCTCGGCCTTGAGGGCACCAAAATAAAAGTCGAGAAGACCCATGTTATCATTGGGCCTTACGGCGAAACTGGCGAGCCTGGCGTCTACGCCGTCGGCGACCTCTGCGGCCCGCCGTGGCTTGCGCACAAAGCTGGCCACGAGGCTGTGATTTGCGTTGAAAAAATCGCCGGTCTCCATCCGCACCCCTTGAACGTCCTGGGCATTCCCGGATGCACGTATTGCCATCCGCAGATCGCCAGCGTTGGGCTGACCGAACAGGCCGCTAAGGACAAAGGCCATCAGGTCAAGGTCGGGCGTTACCCATTTATCGCCAACGGCAAGGCGATTGCACTCGGCGACGTCAATGGCTTGGTCAAGACGGTGTTCGATGCCAAAACCGGCGAGCTCCTAGGCGCGCACATGATCGGGCCCGAAGTCACTGAAATGATCCAAGGCTACGCCGTCGCCAAAACCCTGGAAACCACCGAGCAGGAGCTGATGCATACGGTCTTTCCGCATCCGACGCTCTCGGAAATGATGCACGAGTCGGTGCTGGCCGCTTACGGCCGCGCGATCAATCTGTGAACCGTGCTAAGATCAAGTCATGAGCAACGTCGAAGCCATCAAGGATAATCCGCCGCGCCAGCCCAAGCCCGCTTGGCTGAGGGTCAGGGCGCCGACGTCGCCCGAGTATCACGAAACCCGGCGGCTCATGCGCGACTTGAAGCTGCACACGGTCTGCGAGGAAGCGGCCTGTCCCAACATCGGCGAGTGCTGGGCGCAAAAGCACGCAACCATGATGATCCTGGGAGACATCTGCACGCGGGCTTGCGCATTTTGCAACATCAAGACCGGAAAACCCGGCGCGGTCGACGCCGAAGAGCCGGGCCACGTCGGCGAGGCTGTCCGCAGTCTGGGGCTGCGCCACGTCGTCATTACCTCGGTCGACCGCGACGACCTCGATGACGGCGGCGCCGCCCATTGGGTGGCGGTCATCAAGGCGGTGCGCGCGGCCAATCCAAACACGACAATCGAAGTGCTGACACCGGATTTTCGTAAGAAACTCGGTATGGTCGATCTTGTCGCCCGGGCGCGGCCCGACGTTTACAATCACAACTTGGAAACCGTGCCGCGGCTCTACCGCAAAATCCGGGCCAGCGCCCGCTACTACACCAGCCTGCGTTTGCTAGAGCGCGTGAAGGAAATTGATCCCGCCATGTTCACCAAGTCCGGCATCATGGTCGGTCTCGGCGAGATGAAGGAAGAAGTTCTTCAGGTCATGGATGACCTGCGCGCGGCCGATGTCGATTTCCTCACCATCGGGCAATATCTCCAACCCACGCCGCGCCACGCCATGGTCGAACGTTTCGTTTCGCCCGATGAGTTCGCCGAGTACGAACGCATGGCCAGGGCCAAGGGCTTTCACATGGTCTCGGCCAGTCCGTTGACGCGGTCGTCGTATCACGCCGATGCCGATTTCGATCGCCTGCGCGAATCGCGTATGAAGCGCACGGCCGGCGGGTAGCTGCGCCGACCATTATGCCGACACATCGTGAAACCCGGGTGCTGCCCTATACGCCGGAGCAGGTTTACGGCCTCGTCGCCGACGTGGAGAAATACCCGGAATTCCTGCCGTGGTGCGTCGCCTGCCGCATCAGGAGGCGCGAATCTCCGGCATCGTTCACGGCCGATTTGGCCGTGGGTTTCAAAATGATGCGCGAGCGCTTCACGTCGCGGGTCACGCTGAAACCCCTTGAGGCGATTACCGTTGAGTATCTCGATGGCCCGTTCGCTCATTTGAAAAATGAGTGGACATTCGCGCCCGCCCAGGAACAAGCCGGCGACGGCACGGTGGTCACGTTCTACCTCTCCTTCGAATTCAAATCGAAGCTGCTTCAGGCCCTCATCGGTATGCTGTTCGAAGAAGCCGTGCGCCGGATGGTGTCGGCCTTCGAGACGCGGGCTCGCGAACTTTACGGTCCAACTGCGATGCTCTAGAGCGTGTTGCGGTTTGACTGAATCTGGGGATTCCCTGAATGCTTGAATTGTGATTCAAGCTGACTGCTGGGTTTGGAGGCCAGCAGTCATGGCAAGACCCCTTTCAATGGATATCCGACAACGAGCGATCACGCGGCTCG
>CAMDRB010000066.1 GCA_945906455.1 Caenispirillum bisanense | reverse complement strand
CCGTCAGCCGGCGTAACGGGCCAGACCAGCCCACAGAACGCCGCGAGGACAGAAAAACTCCTCCACCGCGATTGATCTTCCCCATCCGCACAACATTCGTGAGACTGCAAATAACCAAATTCGTCCCTTCTGCTACTTATTCAGACGTTTCCTAGCCCAGGCCTTGGCGGGTCTCGCCCCGAGTACGCTGAAATTCGAGTTTGTCGAGATCGGCGAACTGCCGCTCTACAATCAGGACCTCGACGGTAATCCGCCGGCGGCCTGGGTGAGCTTCCGCCAAAAGGTTAAGGGCGCCGATGCCGTGCTGTTCGTGACACCGGAATATAACCGCTCGGTGCCGGGCGTGCTCAAGAATGCCATCGACATCGGCGCGCGGCCCTATGGCCAAAGCGTGTGGGATAAAAAACCCGCCGCCGTCGTCACCGCCTCACCGGGCGCCATTGGCGGCTTCGGCGCCAATCACCACCTGCGTCAGTCTCTGGTATGCCTCAACATGCCGACGATGCAACAGCCCGAATCCTACCTCACTGTCGGCGACAGTTACTTCGACGCCGACGGCAAAATCGCCGATGAGCGCGCGCGCGGCTACGCGAAAAAGATCATCGACACGTTCGCGGCTTGGATAGAGACCAACCTGAAATAGGTGTGGCTGACGGCTATTCGGTGCGGGCGACGCGAAAGCCGATAAAGTTGTCGTTGTCGCTCAAGCTGAAGGCGTGGCGGAAGGCGGCCCGGATCCGCACCGGCATGCTCGCCCATGATCCGCCGCGCATGACTCTCGCGCCGCAGTCGCCGGTGAGGCGCACACTGCCGTTCGATGGCCCGGCCACCGGATTTTCATCCCAACAATCTTCGACCCACTCCCACAAATTGCCATGCAAGTCATGGAGCCCAAAAGCGTTGGGCGGGAAGCTTCCCACGGGTGCGGCAAGTTCCCAAGGATCGGTGGCGCTTATAAACCCTCCGCAGCATTCGTCCATGCCGTAATTGGCGCGTTCGCGGCGGGGGACGGCGCCCCATGAGAATTGCGTGCTCGCGCCAGCGCGGGCCGCGAATTCCCACTCAGATTCCGAGAGCAGCCGATAATTCATATGGGTCTTATCTGAAAGCCATTTCACAAAGGCCTGGGCGTCGTTCCAGTCGACATGAGTCACGGGACGAGTCCCGCGTTCTTTGCCCTGGCGTTCCGTTCGGCGTCCGCGGCAGCCGGCCTCGGCGAGACAGGCATCCCATTCATCGAATGTGACTTCGAATTTGCCCACCGCCAGCGGATAAGCGATCGTTACCTTGCGCTGCGGCCCCTCGTTTTTCGAGCGGCCGGTTTCGCTTTCGGGCGAGCCCATCATAAAGCTCGCTTTCGGCAGCACCACCATCACCGGGCACTCGGCGCAGTCCCTGAATTCCGTGCCGGGCTTGAACAAGGTCGAGGACTGGCCCAGCGCGGCTGCGCCGGGGAGGGCAAGGACAGTTAACGTCAAAATCGCAACAGCCATTCGCATGGGCGCACCAGATCAGATGATCGAATAATGATAAAATAAACATAGCATAAATCGCTTCTTTACAAGTGGCTCCAGCACGAAACCTTTTCGGCTTCGGGCCGCTCCACCTCGGCGACTTGGGCATCTGTCTTGCCGCCGGCTTGGCGATCCTGATATTGCTAAATGCGGCTAAATCGTTTCGGCGGCGGACCTTTTGACGCGGCCAGCGCTGCCCGAGAGAGGTCCCTTCGCGTGTACGACCATGTCTGAGGATATTGCAGAACTCGCCGGTTGCTTCGCCGCGCTCGCCACCGATCCGCTTCGAAGCCGCGGGCGGCTGCACGCGGAGCCGGAATCGGCTACGCGCACGGTCTATCAGCGCGACCGCGACCGCATCATTCATTGCGGTGCCTTCCGGCGGTTGAAATATAAAACCCAAGTGTTTGTCTACGGCGAGGGCGAGAACTACCGCACCCGGCTCACCCATAGCCTCGAAGTCTCGCAGATCGCGCGCTCCATCAGCCGCTTTGTCGGCCTGAACGAAGATCTTGCCGAGGCTTTGGCGCTCGCCCACGATCTGGGCCACACCTGCTTCGGCCATGCCGGCGAGGATGTCCTGCAGGAATGCATGGCGAACTACAACGGCTTCGATCACAACGCCCAAGGCCTGCGCATTGTTACCAAGCTCGAGCACCGCTACGCGGCGTTCGACGGGCTTAACTTGACCTGGGAATGCTTGGAAGGGCTGGTCAAGCACAACGGCCCCATCACCGCCAAGCCCGGCAAGCCGGTGCCGCTCGCCATCACCGAATATAACGCTGTGCAGGATCTGGCGCTGGCGACATGGCCGGGAGCCGAAGCGCAAATCGCCGCGATCTCCGACGATATCGCCTACAACGCCCACGACTTCGACGACGGCCTCAAAGCCGGCCTGTTTGCGCTCGACGCCGTCAAGGAGTTGCCGCTTGTGGGCCCGATCTTCAGGGGCATCGCCGGGCGTTATCCGGACCTGGAGAAAGGGCGCCTCATCCATGAAGCTTTGCGCGCGCTGATTGCCGCCATGGTCAACGATGTGATCATGGAATCGCGCCGTCGGCTCATCGCTCTCAAGCCGAAGTCAGTTGGCGACGTGCGCGCGCTTGGCCAGGCTTTAGTCGGGTTTTCCGATGACATGGCCGCCCATGAAAAAGCCGTGAAGGCATTTCTTTACGCCAACATGTATCGCCATACCCGCGTCACGCGTATGACCAGCAAGGCGAAGCGTATCGTCCGTGACCTCTTCGATTTGCTGCTGGCGGAGCCGCAACTCTTGCCCGAGGAGTGGCATGTCGGGCTCGATGGCCCCAAGACCACCAAGACCGCGCGGCGTGTGGCCGACTATATCGCCGGCATGACCGACAAATTCGCGCTCGACGAGCACGCCCGCTTGTTCGATCCGACAGTGAAACCGTAGTCCAACCACGACAGTCGACGGGAGAAGGCGAATGTATACGCCGGCCTACCACAAGGAAGATCGGATTCCCGTTCAGCATGAAGCCGTCAGGAATATCGGCTTCGGCGCGTTGGTGACCACGGGAGCATCGGGTCTTGAGGCTAGTCATCTGCCGATGCTGATGGTGCCGGAACCGGCGCCGCTGGGTTCGCTGATCGGGCACGTAGCGCGCGCCAATCCCCAGTGGAAGAACGCGCCGGCCGGCGGTGAGGTGCTCGCCATGTTCACCGGACCGAACGCCTATGTCACGCCATCCTGGTATGCCAGCAAGGCCGAGACCGGGAAGGTCGTGCCGACCTGGAATTACATCGCCGTCCATGCCTATGGCGAGATCGCGTTCTTCGACGATCGGGCGCGTTTGCGCGAACACGTCAGTCGGTTGACTGCCGCCCACGAGGCCGGGCGGCCGGGGCCCTGGGCCGTCACCGACGCGCCCGCAGTCTACATCGAGACGCTGCTGGCGGCAATTGTCGGCTTCACGCTGACCATCACCCGTCTCGAAGGAAAGTGGAAGATGAGCCAGAACCGCACCGCGCAGGATCAGGCCGGCGTCCGGGCAGGATTGCTGCGCGACGGCGGCGATGCGCGAACTGCCGTCGCCGAGATCATGCAGGGAAACTGAGCTCTCTTATACGACTGGTAAATCCGCCGTGCAGGCACGGCACTTGGTGGCCTTGATGGGAATCGTCGAGAGGCACTTCGGACAAGCCTTTTCGGACGGGGCCGGCGGCGGCTCATTACGCCCGAGGCCGGACTTCAGCCGGTTGATCTGGCGCACCAGGATAAATACGGCGAAGGCGACAATCGTGAAGTCGATGACCGTATTAATGAACAAGCCATAGGCGATGACCGGCGCTCCCGCGGCCTTGGCTTCGCTCAGGCTGGTGTATTCGACGCTTGAAAGATTGATAAAGAGGCTCGAGAAATCCACGCGCCCCAAGATGAACCCGATCGGCGGCATGATCACATCGCTGACCAGAGAGGTCGTGATTTTGCCGAACGCGGCGCCGATGATGATGCCGACGGCGAGATCGAGCGCGTTGCCTTTGAGCGCGAATTCGCGGAATTCTTTCAACATTGAGGGGCCTCATTTGCCTGTTTGCCGGGGCTGGATGATAGCGGCGACGTTTATAACCGGTGTCGTCGCCTGCCGAAATACTTGAAGAATGGCCGGTTTACGAATATGAACCGCTCGTATTGAGCCACGACGTCGCTGGAACCGCCCCAAAGACATGAATATTTTCGCCACCCTCAAGTCCCAGATCGACGCCGTCATCGGCGAATTGATGGCCGAGGGCGGGCTGCCTGCGGGGCTCGATCTCTCCAAGGTCTCGGCCGAGCCGCCGCGAGAATCCGCCCATGGTGACGTCGCCACCAACGCCGCCATGGTGCTGGCCAAGCCCGTGCAAAAGGCGCCCAAGGAGCTGGCCGCGCTCTTGGTGGAACGCTTGAAGGCGATACCCGACGTTACCGAGGCCTCCGTTGCCGGTCCCGGATTCATCAATCTCAAACTCGCGGATTCGGTCTGGCGAAGCGCCTTGGGCGACGTGCTTAGACTTGGCACTGCTTACGGCGACGTCACGGTCGGGCAGGGCGAGCCGATAAATGTCGAATACGTCTCGGCCAACCCCACGGGCCCCATGCATGTGGGCCATGCGCGGGGCGCGGTGGTCGGCGATGCGCTCGCGCGCCTTCTGGCCAAAGCCGGCTTCGCCGTCACTAAGGAATATTACATCAACGATGCCGGCGGACAGGTGGACCATGTCGCGCGTGCCTTGCGCCTACGCTATCTGCAAGTGCTGGGCCGGGTCACCGAAGCCGATGTTCAGGAGGCGCTCGCCCGCAAGGAAATCCAATACGGCGGCGACTATCTGATCCCCGTGGCTGAAGCCTTGGCGGCTCGCGACGGCGATAAATGGGCTGGGGTCAATGACGACTCAGTTTGGATTCCGCCGCTCAGGGATTTTACCGTCGCCTACATGATGAATTTGGTGAAGGAGGATCTCGTGGCGCTCGGCGTCCAACACGCCGTTTTCAGCTCCGAAAAGGCCTTGGTGGCTGAAGGCAAGGTAGACGACGCACTGAAATTCTTCGCCGATGCGGGCCTCACCTATACCGGTATCCTTGAGCCGCCCAAGGGCAAGGCCCCCGACGACTGGGAACCACGGCCCCAGCTTTTGTTTAAGGCGACGGAGTTTGGCGACGAAGTCGACCGGCCGCTCAAGAAATCCGACGGCAGCTGGACCTATTTCGCCAGCGACATCGCCTATCACAAGAACAAGGTGGACCGCGGGTTCCTCAATCTTGTCAATGTTTGGGGCGCCGACCACGGCGGATACGTCAAACGAGTCCAGGCGGCGTTAAAGGCGATCTCGGGCGGCAAAGCCACGCTGGACGTCCAGCTCTGCCAAATGGTCCGGGTCCTGAACAACGGCGAACCGGTGAAGATGTCCAAGCGCGCTGGGACTTTCGTTACCATGCGCGAGCTGATCGACGAGGTCGGCAAAGACGTCGTGCGCTTTATCATGCTCACCCGCAAGAATGACGCACCGCTGGATTTCGACTACGCCAAGGTCATGGAGAAGTCGCGGGAAAATCCGGTGTTTTACGTGCAGTACGCCCATGCCCGCGGCCGCAGCGTCCTTCGCCATGCCGCCGCGATGTTTCCTGGGGCGGATCTCAGCGATACGGGCCTCGCTAGGGCAGACCTCGCGCGGCTCACGGATGTCGATGAAATCGGCGTGTTGCGCGCGTTGGCCGCGTGGCCGCGCACGGTGGAAGGCGCTGCGCTTGCTCATGAGCCTCACCGGCTGGCCTTTTACATGTATGATCTAGCCTCCCAGTTTCATGCGCTCTGGAATAAGGGTAACGACGCGGCGCAGTTGCGGTTCCTCCAATCAGAGGATCAAAGCGTGTCGCTGGCGCGGCTTGCGCTTGTCCGCGGTGTCGGGCTGGTGATAGCGTCGGGTCTGGCAGTGTTCGGCGTCGATCCAGTAGAGGAAATGCGTTGATGCCCATTGATCGCGACGGCGATGGACCGCCGCTTCGCCGGCCGGAGTCCAGAGTATCTCTCACACCTGGCGAGGGCCGCAGCAGCGACTTGCGCGCGACGCCCTTCACCGATGACGTTTTCACCGACGATTATTATGGGCGCCGTGAAGGCCGCGCGGGTGGCTCGCGGTCCTACAGCGTACTTATCGGCGTTACCTTGGGGTTCGTGATCGCCGCCGGGGCGGGATGGTATTTCCTCAAAGGGTCAGGCCTGACTTTCACACCTGGGCAGGTCGGCTTCATCAAAGCCGATCCGACGCCCTATAAGATTCGCCCCGACGATCCGGGCGGTCTGCAAGTCGAAAATCAGGACAAGCTGGTCTATGACCGGGTTGCCAAGGGCCGCGCGCCCGCCCGCGTCGAGAACTTGCTTCCCCCGGCCGAGGAACCGAAGGCCCCGCCAGCCAAGCCCTTGGAAGCTGCTAAGCCCGCCGAGGTTGCAACGCCAGAGCTCGCCAGGCCCAAGGGCGATGCTGTGGCCCAAACAGCGCCTCCGCCCCCTACGACCGAGGTGGCCAAGTCTGGTGTAGCGACAGCTGAGCCGGCGAAAACCGAAGCAGCTAAGCCCGAGCCCGCAAAGCCTGTGCCCGTCGCGGCTGCCCCAAAGCAGGAAGCCAAACCAACGGCACCCGAAGCCGATCCTTTGGCGGCAGCCGTTGCCGCCGCCACGGGCGGACGAAGCTCGGCGACCGGACCAATCGCCGTGACTCCGCCAGCTTCAGCTCCGCCAGCTTCAGCTCCGCCAGCTTCAGCTCTGGCCGAGAGCGCCGTTGCGAAAGCCCCAGCAGCGGCAAGCCCTCCGAGCGAGGCTCGAATGGCGGCGGCCGTACCGCCGCCAGCCGCACCGCCCCCAGCAGCAGCAGGCGCTGCTCCAGCTTTCCAAGTGCAGCTTGCCTCGGTCCTCTCCGAACAGGCGGCGATGGCGGAGTGGGGCCGCATCAGTGGTAGGCACAAGGATCTTCTAAGCAGATTCACGCCGGCCGTGACCAAGGCCGACCTGGGGGAGAAAGGTGTTTTCTACCGGCTTCGTGCCGGACCTCTGGCTGATAAGGCCGCGGCCGATGCGCTGTGTGCATCGCTGGCGGCGGTGAACGTCGGCTGCATTGCCGTCAAGCCTTAGCGCCGACGAGACCATATGAGCGCGCCAGCCCCACTCGCGGCGATTTTCGGTATGGCCGGGCTGACGCTTACCGATGGCGAGCGGGATTTTTTTCGCCGGACCCGGCCGGTCGGTTATATCTTGTTCGCGCGCAACGTTGAAAATCCAGTACAAGTCTCTGGCTTGGTTAATGATTTACGTGCTCTTGATCCGGCTTACGACCCGCTGATTTTGATCGACCAGGAAGGCGGCCGGGTCCAGCGGCTCAAGCCGCCGTTCTGGCGCCAGGCGCCGGCCATGGTCGAGTTTGGGGCGCTCCACGCCCGCGATCCGGAAAGGGCTGCGAAGGCCCTCCGGCTCAACATGCATCTCCTCGGCGAGGAACTGCGGGCCTTGGGTATCGACGTCGACTGCGCCCCGGTCATGGACGTTCCCGCGCCGGGAGCCCACGATGTCATTGGCGACCGGGCCTTCGCCGGCGAGCCAAACGTCGTCGGCGACCTGGCGGCGGTGGCTTGCCAGGGCCTGATCGATGCGGGCGTTGTTCCGGTCATCAAGCACATCCCGGGTCATGGCCGCGCCGGGGCCGACAGCCATAAAGAACTGCCGGTCGTTTCTGAAGATTTGGCGACGCTACGGACCAGCGACTTCGCGCCGTTCAAGGCGCTCTGCGCGAGTTCCTTGCAAGACTCATGTTTCGCCATGACCGCCCATGTGGTCTACCGGGCGATCGATTCTGCCCAGCCCGCGACCACGTCGCGGGTTGTGATCGCCGATATCATTCGCGGCGAAATCGGCTTTCGGGGGCTTTTGATGAGCGACGACCTTGGGATGAAAGCCTTAAACGGCCCGTTTGACGTCCGCGCGGCCGCCGCCCTCGACGCCGGCTGCGACGTCGTGCTCCATTGCGACGGGACCATGGCTGAAATGGAGGCTGTTGCCCAAGGCGCTCGCGCCCTCGCCGGCGATGGGCTGCGGGCCATCGCCTCGACAACCAGTGTCCGCCGGCAGCCACGGGCAGCCATAACCAATGCCGCCGCTGCCTCGTTCCGTGTGCTTGACGCCCTGCGCCATGGATAGCACGCTATCTACAATTGCCTCGGTGCTCGTCGTGGCCATTCCGGTGATCCTCGCGATCACACTCCACGAAGCCGCCCATGGTTTCGCCGCCCTCGGGTTCGGCGACCCCACGGCCCAGGAACGGGGTCGCCTGTCCCTCAACCCGGTACGCCATGTGGATCTTTTTGGGACCATTCTACTGCCGGCCATGCTCAAACTATCGGGCTCGCCCTTTATTATGGGTTGGGCCAAGCCGGTGCCGGTGGACTTTAGCCGCCTGCGCAATCCGCGACGCGACATGGTTTGGGTGGCCTTGGCGGGACCGGGCACGAACATCGCTCTGGCCATAATTTCGGCGCTGTTGTTTTACGCGCTGCCCTTGTTGCCGGCCTCCGCCACGGGGTTCGCCGCGGAGATGCTGGCAAACAGCCTTGAGATAAACGCGCTCTTGGCGGTCTTCAACATGATCCCGCTGCCGCCTCTGGACGGCGGGCGGGTGGCAGTGGGGCTACTTCCGCTGCCACTCGCGCGCAGCTTGGCGCGCACCGAAAAATACGGCATCTTGATATTGCTTGGCGCCATGATCGCCCTGCCGTGGCTGGGATCGAACGTCGGCGTTGATCTCGATCTCTTTAGGTGGACAATCCTTCCGATCACCGACGCAGTCGTGGAACTGATTGCGGCGGCAACCGGGATTACTTCGGGTTAACTGAACGCTGATGACCATCGCAGTTAGTGAACTTTCGGCCGACGTTGAGCCCCCGTTCGAAGAGGACGGGCGGCCTCTTTCCGAGCGCCTGGCTGACGCATCCTCGCAACTGGTCCTGAACCTCGGCGGGTTCGAAGGCCCGATCGACGTACTGCTCGTGCTGGCGCGCGACCAGAAGGTCGATCTGATGCACATATCTATTCTGGCGCTGGCGGACCAGTATCTGACGTTCATCGAGACCGCACGCCAGTCGCAACTCGAATTGGCGGCGGATTACTTGGTCATGGCCGCGTGGCTGGCTTTCCTCAAGTCGAAACTTCTTCTGCCCAGGGAAGACGACGACGGCCAGCCTAGCGCCGACGAAATGGCCGAGGCTCTGAAGTTCCAGATGATGCGCCTGGAAGCCATGCAGGAGGCTGGACGAAACATTTTCGCTCTGCCGCGGCGCGGTATCGATTATTTCCCGCGCGGCGCGCCCGAAGGCCTGCCACTCACCCTCAGGGCGGTATACGACGTCTCCTTGTACGACCTACTCAAGGCTTACGGCCGCCAGCACAACGAAAGAAACGTCACCGCCCTTGAAATTGAGCCCTTCGATCTATACTCCATCGACGAAGCCATCGTCCGCTTGCGCGAGATACTGCCGGGCGTTCTCGATTGGACCGACCTATCCGCGTTCTTGCCCCAAGGTGTCCGCCAGCCGCTCTTGCGCCGCTCCGCCGTCAGCGCCACCCTCATCGCCGTACTCGAGCTGGTGCGCCAGGGTAAAGCCGATATCCGCCAGGACGGCGGCGCCTACTCGCCGATTTTTCTCAAACCCGCGAACCGACCGTCCGCCAACGACTGATTCAGCAAATGATTGATCCCGATACCGAGACCGCCCGATCCGAAACGACCCACGCCGCACATTCGGGAAGCGACTTGCCGGCCATGCCCGCGGATGTGGTCGAACGGGTTGCCGAACAGGATGCCGAGCGTGAGCGCCGCATGTCTGAAGACCTGAGAGTCCTCGAAGCATTGCTATTCGCCGTTTCCGAACCGGTCACCGAACGCGCCATTGCCGAGCGCCTGGGGGCAGGCGCCGACATCCCGGGCCTTCTCGAGCAGCTGCGCGTCGTCTACCAGGGCCGCGGCGTTGAACTCCTGCAGGCCAACGGCCGCTGGTCCTTCCGAACCGCGCCCGATGTCTCGGGCCGCCTGCGTCTCGAAAAACTGGTGCCACGGAAGTTGTCGCGAGCGGCCATCGAGACGCTTGCTATTATCGGCTACCATCAACCGGTGACGCGGGCGGAAATCGAAGAAATTCGAGGTGTAATGGTTTCGTCCGGAACCATCGACATCCTGCTTGAAGAGGGCTGGATCAAGCCGCGCGGACGCCGGCAGGTGCCCGGCCGCCCCGTCATGTGGGGTACCTCTAACGCCTTCCTTGACCACTTCGGCCTTGAATCCATCCAGGATCTGCCCGGAATCGACGAACTAAAGGCCGCGGGCCTGCTCGATAGCAAGCGCGGCGTTTCAGCCTATGGCACGCGCGGGGCCGATAGTTTGCTGTTCGACACCGAAGAGTCGGACGAGGCCTTGGAGCCGCTCATGGATGGCGAAGCCAAAGCCGGGGATGGCGAAGCCAACGCCGGGACGGAAGAAGATGAAAAGGCTTAAATCCCTGGCAAGTGGCACTTGCCCGACCTAAGTAGGTCGCTCGGCACTGTCGTGGGCGGACGTTAAACATTGCGGGCAGGGGCGATTTTTGCGATGATGGCACTTGAGCTCTCGCCGCTAAACCATTGGAGTAATTAAGCCATGGGCTTTGGAAGTATTGGGCACTGGGTACTCGTTCTGCTGGTCGTCGTGCTGCTCTTCGGCAGCGGCAAGATCTCAGGATTGATGGGTGATGTCGCCAAGGGCATCAAAGCCTTCAAGAAAGGCATCAAAGACGACGAGGGCATTACCCCGCCGGCCGGGAGTGTCTGATCATGGGTTTCGGGAGTATCTGGCACTGGGTCATCGTCTTGGTCATCGTCTTGCTGCTGTTTGGCAGCGGCAAGATTTCGAACATCATGGGCGACGTGGCCAAGGGTATTAAGTCCTTCAAGAAGGGCATGAAGGATGTGGACGACGATGACGATAAGCCTTCGGCCCCCGGCAAGACCATCGAAGGCAAGGCCGAAGCCAAGGAAAAAGACCCGGTCGCCTAGTGGGTGATGCGGCCTAGCGCTCGATCTGGCCAAACTTGCACGAGCGGCCGCTGCGACGAATGCGGCAGGCGGCATAACGTGAACGGACCTATCTCATGTTCGATCTGGCGTGGTCGGAGTTAGCCGTCGTTGGGCTGGTGGCGGTCCTGGTCCTCGGGCCAAAGGAGCTGCCCCAGGCCATGCGAACCATGGCTAAAGTCATGCGCAAGATGCGCGGCCTGACATCGGAATTGCAAGGGCATATGAACGAAATCGTTCGCCAGGCCGACCTGGACGAAGTGCGCCAGTCGATTCAAAAATTCTCGACCACGAACCTTTCATCGGAACTCGCAAAGGCGGTCGATCCCACGGGCGACTTGGCCGCCCAACTGACGGCGCCGATGGCGCCTGAGACCGGGGAGGCGAAGTCCGAATTGCCGACGGGTGAGGCGGCGGTCACCGGCGAAGCCCCGGCCGATCAAGCTCAGGTCGACGTACCTCCGGCGGACCTACCCCCGGCCGAGCCATCCCCAGCATTGCCGCCTGTTGAGGCGCAGCAGGTCGCGTCCGGCCCCGGACCCGCATCCGCGACCGCCACATGAACGCATCTCTACCCGTTAAACCGCCGACTGACGATCCCGACAGTCACACGATGCCGCTGCTCGAACATTTGGCCGAGCTGCGGCGCCGGCTGTTGATCGCCGTGGTCGCGCTTTTGGTGGCATTCTTCGGCGCGTTCAGTTTTTCGGAGTACATTTACGGTTTCCTGGTGCAGCCCTTCGCCGATGCCATGCACAAGATCGGCGGCACCAATCGCATGATCTATACCCACCTGGCCGAGGCCTTCCTGACCCAAATGCAGGTGGCGTTCTTCGCCGCCTTTGTCATTACCTTCCCGATTTTTGCCACGCAGATGTGGCGGTTCGTGGCGCCCGGGCTTTACAAACACGAAAAGCACGCGATCCTGCCGTTCCTCCTGGCCAGCCCGATCCTGTTCGGGCTGGGCGCGGCGTTGGTCTACTACGTCGTCATGCCCTTAGCCTGGACGTTCCTGCTCGGCTTCCAGACCACCGCCGACCAGAGCGTGCTGCCGATCCAACTCGAGGCCAAAGTCGGCGAGTATCTTTCGATCGTGATGACGATGATCATCGCCTTCGGCCTGGCCTTTCAGATGCCGGTGCTGCTGGTGCTGCTGGCGCGGGTCGGAATCATTACTGCCGATGGCCTGCGCCAAAAGCGCCGCTACGCCATTGTCATCGTCTTTGTCTTCGCCGCCGTCGTTACCCCGCCCGATGTCGTCAGCCAGCTGGCGCTCGCCCTGCCGATGCTGGTGCTTTACGAGCTTTCGATCGTTGGCGCTCGGATTGTCGGCAAGAAACGTGAGGGGAGTACCGGCGCCGATGGCAGCGGCTCGGGCGGCGACGACACGGATTTCAACGAATCCGCCTGAGGATTCATTACCTCCTTCCGCCTTGGCCCCCGACCTGGACTGAATCTACCCTCGCCCGTATAAGCGTTGCCAATTGCCACCCTCGGCGGAACAGCCACGATGCTCGACCTCAAATGGATCAGGGATAACCCGGACGCACTCGATGCCGCCCAAGCGCGGCGCGGGGCGACGGCCGTCGCCGCCGCCGTGCTCGATCTCGACAAGCGACACCGGGCGATCACGACGGAGCTTCAGGCGCTACAGAGCCGGCGCAACGAAGTTTCCAAGCAGATCGGCGCCGTCAAGGGCAAGGGTGGCGATGCCGGACCGCTCATGGCCGAGGTCGCGGCCATCAAGGACAAGATGGCGGAATTGGAGACCGCGGAAAAAAGCCACGGCGAGGATTTGCGCGAGCTGCTGCTGACGATTCCCAATGTCCTGCACCCAGAGGTGCCTAACGGCAAGGACGAGGGCGCCAATGTCGAGTTGCGCAAGTGGGGCACGCCGCGCGTATTCAGTTTCGCGGCCAAGGACCACACCGATCTCGGCGCTGGCCTCGGGCTCATGGACTTCGATCAGGCAGCGGTGATGTCCGGTGCGCGCTTCGTCGTGCTAAAGGGCGCGCTTGCCCGACTTGAACGTGCGATTGCCCAACTGATGCTCGATACGCACACAACCGAAAACGGCTATACCGAAGTCAATCCGCCGCTGCTGGTCAAGGACACCGCCCTGGTCGGCACCGGCCAGCTGCCGAAGTTCGGCGCCGAGCTTTTCGCGACGACGGCGGGACTTTACCTCATCCCCACGGCCGAAGTGTCGTTGACCAACCTCGTTGCCGAACGCATCCTCGATGGCGCCCATCTGCCGCTGCGCATGACCGCCTTCACGCCGTGTTTCCGTTCCGAGGCCGGGGCCGCCGGCAAGGATACCCGCGGCATGATCCGCAACCACCAGTTCGAGAAGGTCGAACTGGTCAGCATCACGGCGCCCGAGGACTCCGAGGCCGAGCTCGAACGCTTGACTGGCTGCGCCGAAGCCATGCTGCGGAAACTGGAATTGCCCTACCGCGTCATTGCCCTGTGCGCCGGGGATACCAGCTTCGGGTCGCAGCGTACTTACGATTTGGAAGCTTGGCTGCCCGGTCAGGATACCTACCGCGAGATTTCGAGCTGCTCCAATACCGGCGACTTCCAGGCGCGGCGCATGAATGCGCGTTACCGGCCCGCGGGCGAGACCAAGGGCACGCGCTTTGTCCA
>CAMDRB010000065.1 GCA_945906455.1 Caenispirillum bisanense | reverse complement strand
GATCACCTCGCCGAACGCGCGCCAGGACTCCCGCGCAATGCCCGCGGTGGGAAGGATTCTCAGCAGGCGGTCAACCTCGGCCATGGTGTCATGGGCCAGTTTTTCCGATGTCGTCAGCAAGATGGCCGGGCTATCGGGCCCATGTTCTGCCTGGCCCAGCAAATCGGTCGCGCACAACTCGCCGTCGACGGTTTCGTCGGCGATGACCAGCGTCTCGGTCGGCCCGGCGAACAAATCGATGCCGACCTTGCCAAACAGCTGGCGCTTGGCTTCGGCGACATAGGCATTGCCTGGCCCAACCAGCATATCGACCGCCGGAATTGACGGCGTGCCGAGCGCCATGGCGCCAACGGCCTGGATGCCGCCCAAAGCATAAATCTCGTCGGCTCCAGCCATGGCCTGCGCCGCGACGATTGCCGAAGCGAGCTTGCCTTGAAAGGGCGGCGCGCAGGTGATCACGCGCGGCACGCCGGCGACCTTGGCCGTAATCACCGACATATGCGCCGATGCCAGCAATGGATATTTGCCGCCGGGAACGTAGCAGCCCGCCGAGCTCACCGGGATGTGCTTGTGACCGAGAACCACGCCCGGCAGCGTTTCAACCTCGACGTCGCTCATGCTGGCGCGCTGAATCTGGGCGAAGTTGCGCACCTGCGCCTGGGCGAATGCGATATCCTTCACGTCCTGCTTTGAGAGCGTATCGATACAGCCTTGAATTTCCGCTTTGGTGAGGCGGTAATCTTTACGGTCCCAGCCGTCGAATTTGATCGAGAGGTCGCGAACGGCGTCGTCGCCGCGCGCGGCAATGTCGGCAAGGATGGTTTCAACCGTGTCGCGGACCTTGCGATCCGCTTCCGCCTTGGCACCGGCGCTCGCGCCGCGTTTGAGCCAGACTGCCATTTCGATTTCTCCCAGGATTACCGTGACAGTGCACTCAATTAAATTAAGTGGCCTGCAAGCGTAATCCGTAAATGTATGAGCCTGGCCGATCGACGCGCCAACCCAGCCGGCCCAACTCTGCGTGCCTAACTCAGCTTATGCAACAAATGGCTCAAATCCCTCGCGATAGGCGGCGGGGGCATATGGAGTCGAACTCGAGAGCAACTTAGCAGGCCGGGCAATGTCATCCGCGTCAGTAACCATGAGTGTTTTAAGGTACTCACCGTCTAGGCGAGCGTCCAGACCTTCAATTTTATATGGTCGGTCTAGCTTTCTCAGCCATCGGCGCCCGCCGTCAGCACTTAGCATGCCGAGCGCTGAGCCCGCACACCTTCCGTCGTTGTAGTTGTCGTCGGTATCTTCCGCCACCGCACTGAATACAAGATCGCCATTGGGCAGTGCGACTGCATCAGTGAAACTCAGGGGGATGCCATTGATTTGGCCCAGATCGAATGTCTGACTGAAGAGCGGCTTAACGAGTGCCGGTTCTGCCGCGCCCAGCGCTTCCAGGAAGGCCGTGAGGGAGAAGTGGGCTATCGCGTTGGCGCTATTTTTCTTGTTGCCGCGTTGAAACAAAAGAAGTTCGGAGCCCAGCACGACGGCTCCTTCTATATTTAAGGCCGCAACTTCATCGGCGAGCGGTCCATAGATGAAAGAAAGATCTACTTTTTTTGGGTTGCCTTGTAGCGCACCTTCATTGTCCAACCCCACGAGCACACCCGCCTGTCGATTTGCCCGGGATCCAGAACCTGCGGCCAAGAGCGCTCCGGTAGGGTAGCTTTCAAAGGCCGGAAGCCTAAGCAGAGCCTCAAAGTCTGGTTTCTGAATTTTACGATCTACTTTACCCGGGGGAAGTTCGCCGTCAATAAGACGGAATAGGGTGCCGGGTGCTTGGCTGTCCTTTCGAAATACGCCTAGATGATGCTCATCATCAGCAATGACATAGATCCAGGATTGCACGCACACGAGACCACTGGCCGCGCTGAGGTACGCGGGCCTATCTTTCTCGGATGAGTTCGCAACTGTGAGTTCTCGAATTTCGTCCGATGTGATCATGTGATCGAGTGTAATCCAGACTAGCGCGCACTACTGGAGACTTGGGAACTGCTCGAAAACGCTCCGGGGACTGCCGCACCCAAATTGCGAAACTTCCTCGCCTGTGTTCCCGACGGATCCCGCCGCCCGCATCAGCCCAAAGGGCTACGGCAGGCGCTAGCTTCTGTAAGCTCGCAGAACGGCCGGAGTATTCCGCGAACGGCCCCCCTCGCCCTCCGGGCTCGAAGGGGCGCTAGCTTTCGTAAGCGCGCTACAGTCGGAGGTTGCTGCACCCGCCCGCCTCAGCTGCTACGCAGCTTCGACGGGGCCTAGTTTTTCTAGGCGACCCGCTTTCGCGGGGCGCAAGGTTTCTTAAACTCGCTTTGCTCGTTAACCAAACCTAGGCGTCGCTACGCTCGCCAAAAAAAACTAAGGCTGGCGGAGAGGGTGGGATTCGAACCCACGGTACCCGTGAGGGCACACCGGTTTTCGAGACCGGCCCGATCGACCACTCTGGCACCTCTCCGGTCGCAGCACTTAAAGCAACGCACGCTCTATATATATATGCGCGAGCGAATAGAGCTTTCGAGCGCGCGGGAACCTAGCCCAAGGCCGAACCGGCTGCAACCGGCCAAACGTCGGGTCGAGCGCCCTAATCTTCCCGACTTACGGCGGCGAGAGCCGCTTCGGCGGAGAGCGGCTGGCTGGCCGGCGCGGTCGCCGGCCGCGGCGCGCCCTCGCCCGCCGGTACCGGCGGCGCGCAGCTGTCGAGCATGTCCTTATAATGTCCGCGCACGCGCTCCAGGTTCATGCGGTTGAGGAACGACGAGTAGGCGATATAGGACAGCACGAATCTCAAATCCCTGGCCCACGGCGGCAGAAAGCGCGGGAAGGTGCACAGGCCATGGGCGGCCAGCGTGGTGATCGCCGGCATGTCGTCGATGTCCATCTTGCCGGCGAACAACAGGCGGATGCAGTCGACGCGGGTTTCCTGCACGGCGATGCGCAGGAAGTTGTGCACGCGGATGAGACCTTCCAGGTAGACCGAGTCCTTGGTGAAGGGCGCGCCGCCTTCCACCAGCCCGCCGCGGGTGATGCGCCGCGCGTTCTCGAAGGCCACGAACTTGTCGTGCGTGCGATCGCTGAAGAAGCGGTAGAGCTCGAGGAAATTGGCGCCATCCATGGACATCTGAATCGCCAGGACCCGGTCGGCGAGCCGCATGAGGCGCGTAGGGTCCATGGCACCGGAGATCAATTCGGCGAACACCGCGAGACCTTCCTGGGTGCGGGTCGTGCCGGGATGCCCGGCGGCGAGAATCGGAAAGTCGGTTTGCGCGGCGCCGTTGAGCGATGTGGCGATATGCACAAAGGCTTCGTGCTGCACGAGTTGCGCGAGGTCGCGGTCTGAGAACACCGCGCCGCGCCGGATTCGGATATAGCGCGCCCCGGCCAAGGCGTTGGAAGAAAGATGATCGACCATTTCGATCTTGGGCGCGGCCTCGGCGAAATGGCGGGTGAGCACCTTGGCCATGCGCTCGGCCAATTCCTCGGCCGTGCTGGTGGTTTCGGTTTTGGCGTCGAGATTGATTTCGAGATTGTGGAAGGACCCCAGCACATAATCAAGCATGCGGGCGAGGTCCAAGGGGCGCACGTCGCAGTTTAGGAGATCGGCCTGCGGCGAGCCGTAGAGCTTCAGCGACTGGCGGTGAAACTCTTTGGTGCCAATGCCGGCCAGCATGTCGGCGCCGGTGCCGATAACGTCGGCGGTGCGCAGCAGCCACGCCTGGACCGGCCCCCTGGAGCCTTCGGCGCCGCCGTCGATCAGCGCGCGCGCGGCCTGCAAGGCTTCGTGCACCGGAGCGGCATCGAGCGGCGTGTAGGATACCTTGGGCAGCTCCTTCTCACCGGCGGCGAAGAAGCCTTCGGCGACCTCGGGACCCCAGGCCACGGCCCTTAGCACCCGCACCGGTTTTTCGGCCTGGCGCAGGAGCGCGGCCGCCTCTTTCAGGCGTTCGATGGTGGCGGGCGATAGCCGATCGGCCTTGGGCGGAGGCAAGGTCTCGGTATGGGGGGTCGCGGAGCCTTCCATGGGCGCTGTCATGGGCGCTGTGATGGGCAACAGGGTTCCAAATCCGAGGGCATGTTCCGGCTTTGTTCCACTGGCCTAAGCCTCTGTAAAATAATCCTTAAAGCCCGGCGTCGAGGGCCGCTGCGAAAGCCGGGCCGCAAGCCGGCGCCATTGACTCGGCAAGCCCGCCAGTATATTTACGCCGCTTCGCGCGGGACCCAGGACTATTGCGTGGCCATTTCGGTTGCGACCCTGCGTTTTCATCAGGATTCCGAGACCATGTTCGCAGTAATCAAGACGGGCGGCAAACAGTATCGCGTCAGCAAAGACGACGTGATTGCTGTGGAAAAGCTCGAAGGCGAGGCCGGCTCGACCATCGTATTCGATGACGTGTTGATGCTCGGCGGCGAAGTCGGCGCGCCACGCGTCACCGGCGCCCAAGTGCTCGCCGAAGTCGTCCGCCAGTTCCGCGACGAAAAGAAAATCATCTTCAAGAAGCGCCGTCGCAAGCACTATCGCCGCCGCAACGGCCATCGCCAACACCTGACCTTGGTGAAGATCACCGATATGGGCATGGGCCTGGCTGCAGTTGCGGCAAAGCCGGCCAAGGCTGCGGCCGCGCCGAAAGCCGAAGGTGCCGCCAAGAAGCCCGCTGCCAAGAAAACGGCGGCCAAGAAAACCGCCGAAGCGTAGGGAGAATCTGCAATGGCGCATAAAAAATCCGGCGGCTCGTCGAGTAACGGCCGCGATACCATTGGCAAGCGCCTTGGTATCAAAAAATTTGGCGGCCAGCACGTGATCCCGGGCAACATCATCGTGCGCCAGCGCGGCACCAAGTGGCACCCCGGTAAGGGCGTCGGCCTGGGCCGCGACTTCACCATCTTCGCCCTGTTGGAAGGCAAGGTCAGCTTCCAGACCTCGACCAAGGGCCGCGTCTATGTCTCCGTGGACCCGGCGCCGGTAATGCAAGCGGCCGAATAACGGCGGTTTCTGATCGCCGGCATCCACGCTGGCGGTCTCCCCAAGTTGACAAAAGGAGACGGATCGCCGTCTCCTTTTTTGTTTGTACCGAGCGTACCCCTCACCTCCGCTTAAGCCCCAAAACAAGTATATAATGTCGCCATGAAGTTCCTTGACCAGGCCAAGATCTATCTTCGCGCCGGCGACGGCGGCAACGGCTGCGTCGGTTTCCGCCGCGAGAAGTTCATCGAGTTCGGCGGCCCCGACGGCGGCGACGGCGGGCGGGGCGGCGATCTGGTGTTCGAGGCCGCGCGCAATCTCAACACCCTGATCGACTTCCGCTACCACCAGCACTTCAAGGCCGAGCGCGGCGCCGACGGCGGTGGCAGCAACTGCACGGGGCGCGACGGCAAGGACCTGGTCGTCAAGGTGCCCGTCGGCACCGAAATTCTCAGCGAGGACAAAGGCGAGGTGCTGGCCGATCTCAGCGAGGATGGCCAGCGCATGGTGCTTTTGCGCGGCGGCAACGGCGGCTGGGGCAACACACGTTTCAAGGGGCCGTCGAACCAAGCGCCCGAGCATGCCAATCCCGGCCAGATTGCCGCCGAAATGTGGGTGTGGCTGCGCTTGAAACTGATCGCTGACGTCGGCCTTGTCGGATTGCCCAATGCCGGCAAGTCAACCTTTCTCGCCACCGTGACCCGCGCCCGACCGAAGATCGCCGACTACCCCTTCACAACCCTGCATCCCAATTTGGGCGTTGCCCATGTCGGCGAGCTGGAATTCGTCATCGCCGATATTCCGGGGCTCATCGAAGGCGCCCATGAAGGGGCCGGCTTGGGCGACCGCTTCCTCGGTCACGTCGAGCGCTGCGCCGTGCTTTTGCATTTGGTCGATGGGACCGGCGAGGATGTGGGCGCGGCCTACAAAACCGTGCGCAAGGAATTGAAAGCCTACGGTGGCAAGCTCGCGGGCAAGAAGGAAATCGTCGCGCTCAATAAATGCGACGCCCTCGACGATGTCACCCGCGCCGAGAAACTCAAAGCGCTCACCACGGCCAGCCGCAAGAAAGTTGTCATGCTGTCGGGCGTTTCGGGCGAAGGCCGCACAGAGACTTTGCGGTCCCTGGCGAAGTTCGTGGCCGTCTCCCGGGGCGAAGTGCTTCCCGAAATTTCCGAAGAAGCCGAATCACACACCGGCGCCTGGGCGCCCTGATACATGCCATCGCCATGAGCACCTTGACCTATGTGAAGGACGCGCGGCGGCTGGTGATCAAGATCGGCTCGGCCCTCTTGGTCGACGAGGCCGGCGGAAAATTGCATCAAATGTGGTTGGACGCGCTGTGCGACGATGTCGCCGCCGCCCACGGCCGCGGCCAAGAAGTGCTGATCGTGACCTCGGGCGCCATCGCCATCGGCCGCGGTCCGCTCGGAATGATCGGGCGGAAATTGCGGCTTGAGGAGAAGCAGGCCGCGGCCGCCACCGGCCAGATGCGCCTGACCCAGGCCTACCAGAGTTCCCTCGATCGACACGGCATCACCGTCGCCCAGGTGTTGGTGACGCTCGACGATACCGAAAACCGACGCCGCTACCTCAACGCCCGCAACACGCTCGAGACCTTGCTGCGCCTTCGCGCGGTACCGGTGATCAACGAGAACGACACGGTCGCCACCACCGAAATTCGTTTTGGCGATAACGACCGCCTCGCCGCCCGCGTGACGCAGATGGTCAGCGCCGATACTTGCGTCCTGCTCTCGGACATCGACGGCCTCTATACCGCCGACCCACGCGGCAATCCCGACGCCATACTGGTGCCCGAGATCCGCGAGATCACCCCCGAGATCGAGGCCATGGCCGGCGTCGCCGCAGGCGACGGCTCGGGCGGCCACGGCTCGGGAGGTATGGTCACCAAGATCATGGCCGCGAAAATCTGTGTCGGCGCCGGTTGCAGGATGGCGATCGCGCCGGGAAAACCCATGCGGCCCTTGAAGGCTTTGGAAGAAGGCGGCCGGTGCTCGTGGTTTCTGCCCTCGGCGGAACCCCGCGCCGCGCGCAAGCGCTGGATTGCGGGCAGTGTGCAGACCCTCGGGGTCATCGTCGTGGACGACGGCGCGGTCAACGCGCTGAACGGCGGCAAGAGCCTGCTGCCCGCGGGCGTTTTGGATGTGCAGGGCGATTTCGAACGCGGTGACGCTGTCGAAGTCCGCAGCCTGGACGGACGCGCGATCGGCAAGGGTCTTTCGGCCTATGCCGCCGATGACATGCGCGCCATAAAGGGCCGCAAGTCCGAAGACATCGAGAACATCCTAGGCTTTCGCGGCCGTAGCGAGATCATTCACCGCGACGATCTTGTGATTGGCAGCTAGGGCGAAGAGGAGTGCGGGAGATGGACGGCGCAGCGGAAAAAAGCGGCAATATCGCCGGCCTCATGGCCGCGATCGGCGAGAAGGCCCGCGCTGGCGCGCGCGCGCTCGCCAAGGCCCCAGCCGCGGCGAAGAACGCGGCGCTAATGGCCGCCGCCGAAGCCATCGGAACGCGCCGGGCCGAGATCAAAGCCGCCAATGCCATAGACATGGCCGCGGGCCGTGAGAAAGGCCTTACCGCCGCGCTGCTCGACCGGCTGGAGCTGACCGATAGCCGCATCTGCTCCATGGCCAAGGGCCTGGTCGAGATCGCGGCGCTCACCGACCCCGTCGGGCAGGTGATCGCCGAATGGAGCCGCCCCAACGGTCTTCGCATCCAGCGCGTGCGCACACCGCTTGGGGTCATCGGCATCATCTATGAATCCCGCCCCAACGTCACCGCCGATGCCGGCGGGCTGTGCCTGAAGGCGGGCAATGCCTGCATCTTGCGCGGCGGATCGGAAAGTTTCCATTCGTCGCGGGCGATCTTTGAAGCCCTTCAAGATGGCTTGCGCGCTGCACGCTTGCCGGAAACGTGCATCCAAATGGTCCCGACTACCGACCGCGCCGCCGTCGGTGAAATGCTGACCATGACAAAATACATCGACGTGATTGTGCCGCGCGGCGGCCAGTCGCTGGTCGAGCGGGTGATGCGTGATTCGCGGGTGCCGACGTTCCAGCATCTGACCGGGCTCTGCCATACCTACATCCATAGCGCCGCCGATCCCGCCAAGGCGCGGACGATTGTGCTCAACGCCAAGATGCGCCGCACCGGCGTTTGCGGCGCCACCGAAACCGTGTTGGTGGATGAGGCCGTGGCCGGAAAAGTGCTGCCGCCGATCCTCGATGATTTGATCAAGGCCGGATGCGAGGTGCGCGGCGATGATAGCGTGCGCAAGCTCGATGCCCGGGTGAAGGCCGCGACCGCCGCCGATTGGGATACGGAATATCTCGACGCCATCTTGTCGTTGCGAACCGTCAAGGACCTGGACGAGGCCATGGCTCACATCGTCGCCCACGGGTCTCAGCATACCGACGCCATCGTCACCGAAGACCAGGCCGCCGCTGAGCGCTTCATGGCGGGCCTGGACAGCGCCATTGTCATGCACAACGCCTCGACGCAATTCGCCGACGGCGGCGAATTCGGCATGGGCGCGGAAATCGGCATCGCCACCGGCAAGTTGCACGCCCGGGGCCCCGTGGGTGTCGAGCAGCTCACGACGTTCAAATACAAGGTGCGCGGTGACGGCCAGACCCGACCGTAAACAAACGTCGGGGTTCTCGCACACCTTCGTGCCCCGGGGGCCGGCGCCCTTTGGCGACCGCCGGCGGCAACGCATCGGTCTGCTGGGCGGCTCGTTCAACCCCGCCCACGCCGGACACCTCCACGTCAGCCTGGAAGCCATCAAGGCGCTGAAATTGCATCAAGTATGGTGGCTGGTAAGCCCCCAAAATCCGCTGAAACCCACTGGGACCATGGCGCCGCTGGCGACGCGCCTCGCGCAAGCCCAATCCCTGGTCCAGAACCGGCGGATTGTCGTCACCGATCTCGAACGCCGGCTCGGCACCACGCGGACGGCCTTAACTTTGCAATTTCTGGTCCGGCGCTATCCCGGCCTGCGCTTTGTCTGGCTTATGGGTGCCGATAACCTCGCCCAATGCCCGCGCTGGTGGCGCTGGACACGGGTCTTCGGCGCCGCGCGCGTTGCGGTTTTCGACCGCAGCCCTTATTCTTACCAAGCATTGGCTGGTGCGGCAGCGCAGCGATTTGCCCAGGTTCGAACGAGGAGGCCTTCAGCCATCTGGTTTCGTCTTCCCCCGGTCTGGACATATGTCGCCATCCGCCGTCATCCGGCCTCGGCGACGGCGGTGCGCGCTAAAGTCACGCATACGCCCATCTGAACCGCAGACCCCCTTAAAGGAGACCACCATCCCCAAAGCAGCCAAAGCCCCGAGCGGCCCAAAATCTCCAAACAACTTGGAGCGCATGCTCGACAGCATCCTTTCTTCCCTCGACGACGATAAAGCCCAAGACGTTCTCGCCATCGATCTCGTCGGCAAAACCAGCATCGCCGACCGCATGGTCGTCGCCTCCGGCACATCGGGGCGCATGGTCTCGGCCATGGCCGAACACCTGATGGTCAAGCTGAAAGCCATGGGGCTGAAACCCCAAAGCGAAGGTGAGAAATACGGCGATTGGGTTCTGATCGACGCCGGCGACGTTATTGTCCACTTGTTCCGCCCCGAGGTGCGCACCTTTTACAACATCGAGCGCATTTGGGCCGCGCCGGCAAGCTCGCCAAGCAAGGCACCGGTAAAGACCGGCATGAAGTCGGGTCGCAAGAAGGCGGCAAAAGCCGGCGCGGCGCGGACGCGCAAGCCCGCGCGCCGCGCGTGATTATTGGTGTCGCCCGCGGCGCGAATAATGTAGCCCGCGGCGCGAATAATTTCACGTGAACATCGTGGTCGCGGCGGTAGGCCGGGCCAAGCCTGGGCCAGAACGGGATTTATTCGCGGCCTACATCGCGCGCCTTCCCTGGCGCGTGGATCTGAAGGAAATCGAAATCAAGAAAAAGACCACCGTCGACGCGCGGCGGCGGCTTGAGGCCGAGGCGCTGTTGGCCGCGGTGCCCGAGGGCGCAACGATCGTCGCCCTCGACGAACGCGGCAAATCCGAGACCAGCGAAGCTTTCGCCAAGCGCCTTGGCCGGTGGCGCGACGATGGCGTGCGCGGCCTGGCATTTCTGATCGGCGGCGCCGACGGCTTGGACGAAAGCCTGCGCAAGCGAGCCGATGCGACCTTGAGTTTCGGCGCGCTCACCTGGCCGCATATGTTGGTCCGCGCGCTGTTGGCTGAGCAACTCTACCGCGCCCACACCATACTTACCGGCCACCCCTATCACCGCGCGTAACCAGAGATGACGCGTCAGCCGTTGACCTACACCGCGAACGCGCTCGATCGCGCCACGCAACTCCGCGGCGACGCGGCGCAAGTGCGCGCTTTGCTGACCGGCGGCGCCGCCCGCATTGTGCCGGTGTGGAACCAGCGCCATCTTGTCGACGACACCCCGCGCCTCCAGACGCTCAGCTTCGAGGCCATTGCCGGCGCCTACGATCCAGGGGCCTCGACGCTGGTCTTTCTCGGCCTTCACAACACCACGCCGTGGTTCGCGCTCGGCTTGGCGCACAGCGAAGCGCCGCCGCCGCTCAATATTCCGGGCGCATTCACTGACCTTGATTACCGGGCCCTCAACGAGGTGGTCGCGTTGCTGCCCGGTGAAGATGCCTCGATACTGGCTTATGCCCGCGCCATGATCCTCTGGCATCACAACCACCGCCATTGCGGCCGCTGCGGCGCGCGGACTACGATCACTGAGTCTGGTCATAGCAGCACCTGCATCAATCCGGCTTGCGCGCACCGCACCTTCCCGCGCACCGATCCAGTGGTGATCACGCTGATCACGCGCAGCGATGAAACACGCGGCGAGGTTTGTTTGTTGGGACGCCAGGCGGCTTGGCCTGCCGGCATGTACTCTTGCATCGCCGGCTTTGTCGAACCCGGCGAAACCCTGGAACACGCGGTACGCCGCGAGGCCGCCGAGGAAACCGGCATCATCATCGGCGAAAGCGCTGGCGATGTGCGCTATGTCGCCTCGCAGCCCTGGCCCTTTCCAGCCTCGATTATGCTGGGTTTCCGCGCGGTGGCCATCAGCGCCGCCATTAGCCGCAACGATCAGGAACTGGAGGACTGCCGCTGGTTCACCAAGCCCGAGCTCAGCGCCTTCGGCGAACGCAACGCCGCCGGCCCCGGCTTCAAGCTGCCGAACCGCTACGCCATCGCCCGGCTGCTGATCGACGGCTGGCTGGCGGAGTAATTATTTGGCCTTGGCGCGGAACGGATGCGCCGGATAGGTGCCGAGGATGATCACTTCCTTCGAGTAGAAGCGCAAATCCTCCAGCGCCAGCTTGAGCGCGGGATCATTGGGGTGGCCCTCGACGTCGGCGTAGAACTGCGCCGCCGAGAAATGACCGCCGACCATGTAGCTCTCCAACTTAGTCATGTTCACGCCGTTGGTGGCGAAACCGCCGAGGGCTTTGTAAAGCGCGGCCGGCACGCTGCGCACACGGAAGACGAACGACGTGATCACCGGTCCGTTCTTGGGCTTTGTCTTAAGGGGCGAGCGCGCCATAATCAGGAACCGCGTGGTGTTGTGGTCGGCGTCCTCGATGTTCGCGGCCAGCACTTTTAGCCCGTAGATTTCGGCGGCGAGTTTCGGCGCGATCGCGGCGACACTTTTGTCGCCGCGGGCGGCGACATCCTTGGCCGCGCCCGCGGTATCGGCGGAGACGATCGGGCTCAATTTGTGTTTGCGAATGAAATTCCGGCACTGGCCAAGGGCGTGAACGTGGCTCTCGACGCGCTTCAAGGTCTTCAGGGACGCGCCCGGCACGGCCAGCAGGTGATGGTTCACACGCAGAAAATGCTCGCCGATGATGTGCAGTCCGGCGTGCGGCAAAATATGGTGAATATCGGCAACGCGCCCGGCCACGGAGTTGTCCACCGGGATCATGGCGAGGCGCGCTTTGCCGTTTTGCACGGCGGCGAAGGCGTCTTCGAACTGCGCGCAAGGCAGCGGCTTCATCTTCGGAAAGGCTTCAAGGCACGCGATATGCGAATTGGCTCCCAGGAATCCTTGGAAGGCGATGCTGTTGGCAGGCTGTGCTTTTGCCGACTTCGCCATTACGCCACACCCAACAGGCGTCGCGCGCGCTCAAGGTCCGAAGGCGTGTCGACGCCCAAGGGAATCGTATCGACCACCGCGGCGGCCATGCGCATGCCGTTTTCAATGGCGCGCAACTGTTCGAGGCGCTCGCGAAGCTCCAAGACGGTCGGCTTTAAGGCGACAAAGCGGCGCAGGGCGGCGCGGCGGAAGGCGTAGATGCCGATGTGGTGATAGTGCTCGCCGGCACCCGAGGGGATCAGATTGCGACTGAAATAGAGCGCAGGGCCGATGGTCGCGCCGGGCTGGAGGGAAAGTGCCGCCTTGACCACGGCTTGGTCGTTGAGTTCTTCCGCAACGGTGATACGGGCGACCACCGTCGCGATATCGATCACCGGATCGGAGAGCGGCGTCAGCGACGCCGCCACCAGAATCGGCTCCAGGGTCGGCAGGTCGCCTTGAACGTTCACGACGATCTCGAACTTGCCCGCGGGGTCATAAGCCTCGGCGGCGGCGTGAACGCGGTCGGAACCCGAAGCCAGCGCCGGATCGGTTAGAATGGCCGTGCCGCCGACGGCGGTAATGGCATCGAAGATCGGCTGATCGCCGGCGGCCACGATCACCGGACCGGCGCCCGCCGCTACAGCCCGGCGCCAGACATGGACGATCATCGGCGCCGCACCGATCATGGCCAGGGGCTTGTTGGGCAGGCGGGTCGCCGCGAGGCGGGCGGGAATAACGATCAGCGCGGACATGTCGGGCCTTAGCTCGGAGCTGGTAAGTCGGAGTTGGTAATTCGGCGTTGGCCGCGACACATACAGGACTAAGGGCCGCCTTCCAAGGGTGTAGGGCGCGCATGCGGAACGCCTGAGAAGCGGCCTCCCGGGGCTTTTGCGCCAAGGCCTTAGGGGAAGCCGGCCAGCTCCTGGGACAGCCTGCCGTGTCTTTGATTCATATTGTGATTTGGGCTCAAACCCAGTATTCAAAATGCTGGCGCGGGGCTCTTTACCAGGACATTGGCAATGCCGAACAAAATGACGTGGTACACGATTATCGCCGCCTTCTGGGTCGCGTTCCTGGCAATTCTCGGGGTTAACCTGGTCGGCAACACCGTCATGTTCGGCAATCCCATTCCGACCGAGTCCGAACACGCCGAAACGGCCGGCTACCCGATCGAAGTCGTCGAGGAAGCTCCCCCCGAGGCCGCCGGCGGCGGCGGTGGATTGGTCAGCAGCCTGCCACTGGTGGCGACGGCCAGTGTTGATGACGGCGCGACGGCCTTCAAGAAATGCGGCTCGTGCCACACCGTCGAGGCCGGCGGCGCCAACAAGGTCGGCCCAAACCTGCACAACATCGTCGGCGCCGAAATCGGCGATCTTAACGGCTTCAAGACCAGCGAATCCTTGAAGGCCATCGGCGGTGCATGGAGCTACGAAAAGCTCGACGATTATCTCGAGAACCCGAAGCGCCTGGCGCCCAAGGGCACGATGTCCTTCGTCGGTTTGAAAAAGCCCCAGGAGCGCGCGGCCGTCATCAAGTTCCTGATGTCCGTCACCGATAACCCGCCGCCAATTCCCGCAGCCGCCGAAACGCCTGCCGCGCCCGCGGCGAACTGACTTTTCAGGTAATGGCGCCCGCTGTTGCGAAAGCCACGAACGGCCGCTGTGTAACAACACAAAATCAAGGCACACCATGAACATGTCGGCATGGCTCCGCCTTTGCGCGCCGATCGTGGCGGCATCGATGATGCTCACGGTTGCGCCGCCTGCCCAGGCCATGGTTCGCGGCAAGCCGGTGCATGCCATCGCTCTTTACGGCGAGCCAAAACACGGCCCCAACGAGGGCTTCGCCTATAACA
>CAMDRB010000064.1 GCA_945906455.1 Caenispirillum bisanense | reverse complement strand
GCGAGCGGATCGATAACCGCCAAGTTGAGAATCCCGAACACGGCGGTAATCGTCAAGGGCGGCGCCAGAAACTGCCAAATCGAAACCCCCGCCGAGCGAATGACGACCAGTTCATGGCTGCGGGTCAAACGAAACAGCACGAACATCATCGCCAGCATGGCTACGAAAGGTAGCGTTGCTTGCGCGGTATGCGGCAACTTGAGAACGGCCATTCCGATTAGTGTATTAAAATCCACGGATGCGGCGCTGACCGAGCGGCGCATCAGCTCAACAATATCGAACAGCAAGACCAGGCCGATGATCATGGCCAATAAGCTAAAGAAAGACACGATGAAGTGTCGGCCAAGATAAATCGATAATGTTGGATAGACGCGGTTCACACGATGACCCTTACGTCAGCGGGACCTGAATTGCAAAGGCAGCGGCCGCTATCATAGGGCAAAGGCGGTGACGGTTAAACCAACCCTAACCGCCCATCGTGCTGGCCGCCAATTTATGAGCATGGCGCGGGCCAGGTTCGGCGCGTAAGATATCGGTCGAAATTTGGGTGAACCCGATGGTGAGACTGACCAAAATCTATACGCGTGGCGGCGATAAGGGGGATACATCCCTCGGTGACGGCTCGCGCGTCAGAAAATACGCACACCGCGTAGCCGCTTACGGCACGCTTGATGAAGCCAACGCGGTTGTCGGCATCGCGCGGCTGCACTCTGGCGCGATGCAGGATAACGGCGCATGTGATGCCATGCTCGCGCGTATTCAAAACGACCTCTTTGACCTTGGCGCCGATCTTTGCACGCCAATCCAATCGGGCGAGGGCGAGGGCACAACCTTGCGCATCGTTCAGGCTCAGGTGGACCGGCTGGAGCATGAGATTGACGAGATGAATGCCGCCTTGCGCCCGCTTGAGTCGTTTGTGCTGCCAGGAGGGAGTCCGGCGGCCGCCTATTTGCATCTCGCCCGTACCGTCGTGCGTCGCGCGGAACGCGAAATTGCCGAGCTGATCGAACGCGAGCCGGTAAACCCGCTGGCCCTGGTTTACGCCAATCGCCTGTCCGACCATCTTTTCGTCCTGTCGCGGCATGCCAACGCCGCCGCCAAAGGTGACGTTCTTTGGATGCCGGGCGCCAATCGAGCCTGAAATTGAGCGCGTCGCAACGCCAAGTCGGGCTTTTATGCTGCATCGCAGCATTGTTATTGACACTCCCCAAACGACGGACTAGTGGTGTGGCCCTGTTTTCAGATACACCGAAGCCGGGAACCAGCGCGGTGCGCCGGTGGTCGGAGCTACGCTCCGATCGGGGCTCAATAAAAGCAGGTTGATCGTATGAAGGTACTCGTCGCCGTAAAGCGGGTGGTCGACTACAACGTCAAAGTTCGCGTGAAAGCGGACAAGACAGGCGTCGAGCTGGCCAACGTCAAAATGTCCATGAACCCCTTCGACGAAATCGCCGTCGAAGAGGCGGTGCGCCTTAAAGAAGCCGGTACGGCGACAGAAATCGTCGTCGTAAGTATCGGACCTTCCGGCGCCCAGGAAACCATTCGCACGGCACTCGCCATGGGCGCCGATCGCGGCATCCTCGTGCAGACCGATGCCGAAATTCAGCCCTTGGCCGTTGCCAAGTTGCTCAAAGCAATCGTCGCCAAGGAAAATCCAAATCTCGTCGTTCTGGGAAAGCAGGCTATCGACGATGATGCTAACCAAACCGGCCAAATGTTGGCCGCCCTCTTGGGTTGGGCCCAGGGAACATTCGCCTCGAAGATCGTGCTCGAGGCCGACAAGATCGTGGTGACGCGGGAAGTTGACGGCGGCCTTGAAACCATCAGCCTCAAAATGCCCGCCATCGTCACCACGGACCTGCGGTTGAATGAGCCGCGCTACGCCTCGCTGCCCAACATCATGAAAGCCAAGAAGAAGACTATCGACACCATGGCTCCCGACGCGCTGGGTGTCGATATTACACCGCGCCTCGTGACGCTGAAGGTCGAAGAGCCCGCAAAACGCCAAGGCGGCGCCAAGGTCGCGGATGTCGCCACGCTCGTCGATAAACTGCGCAACGAAGCAAAGGTGATCGCATGAGTTCGTTGGTCCTCGCCGAACACGATAACACCGCGCTGAAGCCCGCGACGCTCACCGCCGTCACCGCAGCTCAGAAAATCGGCGGCGATATCCACATTCTGGTCATCGGCAAGGGCTGCGCCAAAGTCGCGGAAGCCGCCGCCAAGATTGCAGGAGTCTCCAAGGTTCGCGTCGCCGACGCCGATCAATATGCCGCCATGCTCGCTGAACCCTTGGCGGCCCTGATCGTTGGCCTTGCAGCGGATTATACGCACCTGATCGCGCCTGCTACGACGTCGGGAAAGAATGTCATGCCGCGCGTCGCTGCGCTGCTCGATGTGGCGCAATTTTCAGATATTTCGGCTGTTGTATCGGCCGATACTTTTATTCGCCCGATCTACGCCGGCAATGCGCTGGCGACCGTACAGTCCAAAGACGCCAAGAAAGTTATTACCGTTCGCGGTTCGACGTTCGACAAAGCCAAGGCCGAAGGCGGCAGCGCCACGATTGAGGCTGTGCCTGCGTCCACAGATCCGGGCCTGTCGGCCTTCGTCAGCCAAGAACTTTCCAAGTCCGAGCGTCCCGAATTGACGTCCGCACGCATCGTCGTTTCGGGCGGCCGCGGCATGGGCTCTGGCGAAAACTTCAAGATCATTGAGGCCTTGGCCGATAAACTCGGCGCCGGCGTGGGCGCTTCACGGGCCGCCGTGGACGCGGGCTACGTGCCCAACGACTATCAAGTCGGCCAGACCGGCAAGATCATCGCCCCGGAGCTCTACATCGCCGTCGGCATTTCGGGCGCGATCCAGCATTTGGCCGGCATGAAGGATTCCAAGGTCATCGTCGCCATCAATAAGGATCCCGAGGCCCCGATCTTCCAGGTGGCTGACTACGGTCTGGTGGGCGATCTTTTTCAAATTGTGCCGGAATTCACCAAGGCCCTCTGACACAGACCTAAGTTTCGAACGCCGGCGCGACACCGCGCTTAAATGAATATTCATTCGGATAGACACAAATGATTCAAGCTGCCCACGCGGCTAAGTCGGCCATCACCATCGCCAAGGTCGGCATTATCGGTGCCGGCCAGATGGGCTCCGGCATTGCCCATGTCTGCGCTCTCGGTGGTTTCGACGTCGTCATCTTCGACATCAGCGAAGACCAGTTAAAGAAGAGCGTCGGCAATATCGATAAGAACATCGCCCGCCAAGTCAACAAGGGCTTTGTCTGCGAAGCCGACAAACTGGCCGCCATGAGCCGCATCAAGACCGGCAGCAGCATGGCTATCCTGGGCGATCGCGATCTTGTGGTCGAAGCGGCCACGGAAAACGAGGAGTTGAAGAAGAAGATATTCAAAGATCTGTGCCCACATCTCAAATCCGACGCGCTGTTGTGCTCCAACACCTCGTCGATTTCCATCACGCGGCTCGCCGCCGTCACTGACCGGCCCGAGCGGTTCATGGGCTTGCACTTTATGAATCCCGTGCCGGTGATGAAACTGGTGGAGCTCATTCGGGGCATCGCCACCGAGGAATCGACGTTCTCTGCCGTGCGCACGTTTGCCGAGAAGCTCGGCAAAACCACCATATCGTCGGAAGATTTTCCGGCCTTCATCGTCAATCGAATTCTCATGCCGATGATCAACGAGGCCATTTACACGCTCTATGAAGGCGTCGGCAATGTGCGCGCGATCGACGTCGCCATGAAGTTGGGCGCGAATCATCCGATGGGCCCGTTGGAACTTGCCGATTTTATCGGGCTTGATACCTGCCTCGCCATCATGTCGACCCTTCACGATGGACTAGCCGACACGAAATACCGCCCCTGCCCGCTTCTGGCGAAGTACGTCGAGGCTGGTTGGCTCGGTCGCAAGACCGGCAAGGGCTTTTATGATTATAGCGGCCCCGAGCCTGTCCCGACTCGCTGAGCGGTAGGGAAGCCTCTTGTCCACGCTCGGATCAGAACAGCAAACGGCCTCCCCCGCAGGAGGCCGTTTGACTATAGGATCCACGCTCACGACCGGGATTCGTCCGTATCTTCTTCTCACGTTGCTGTGCGCTGTCCTGTTCTTGCCCGGCCTCGCGTCGATACCGCCAACGGATCGTGATGAGGCGCGCTTCATGCAGGCGACCCGGCAAATGCTTGAGAGCGGCGACTGGATCCATATTCGTTTCCAGGACGAACCGCGCAACAAGAAGCCGATTGGCATCTATTGGCTCCAGGCCATGACTGTCAGCGTCATGGGTCAGAGCTTGGCGACGCCCTGGCCTTACCGACTGCCTTCGGCGCTCGCGGCATGGCTGGCGGTGCTCGTGACCTTTCATTGCGGACGGCGATTATTCAGCCTGGCGGGAGGCCTCGCGGCGGCGACCGTCCTCGCGACAAGTTTTATCGTCGTGGCGGAAGCGCATATCGCCAAAACCGACGCCGCGCTTCTGGCGGCAACGACGCTAAGCCTGGCTATGCTGGGTGAACTTTACGTGCGTCCGCGCGAAACGAAGCCGCCGCTATTGCCGGCGCTTCTGTTCTGGCTTGGTCTGGGCGTCGGCATACTGATCAAAGGACCGATCATCGCGCTGGTCGTCGGCGCCACGATCACCGCGCTCGCGGTTGCCGACCGAAACCTGGATTGGTTGAGCGGGCTAAGGCCGACCATCGGCATTCCGCTGATGTTGGCCGTCGTGCTGCCCTGGCTGATCACGGTGTCGAGCGGCGAACAGGGCAGCTTTATCGCCGACTCACTGCGCCAAGATCTGTTGCCGAAGCTGACCGGTGGACAGGAAAGCCATGGCGCCCCGCCGGGGTCATATATCGCCGCTGCACTCCTGACCGCATGGCCTTGGTCAGCATTAGCGCCCTTTGTCGTTATCGCCGCCTGGCGCGAACGGAAGAGGCCCCCGATCCGCTTCTGCCTTGGCTGGCTGATCCCAGCCTGGATCATTTTCGAAATTGTGCCGACCAAGCTGCCTCACTACACGCTGCCGCTGTATCCGGCGCTCGCACTTCTGATCGGCTGGGCCCTGAGTCATGAAAGCGGCGGCATGAGTTTCCTCCGCTCGATCGGCGCGAAGACCAGCCTCGCCTACCGCACCGTTTGGGCCTGCTTCACGTTGGCGCTCGGCGCAGGGGTAATTTTCGCAAGTCATATGTTCGGTGATGGCTCGTTCACCGGGGCGATTGGCGTGGCCATCGCCGCGGTCGCGGGTGGGATCTTCGTCCTGACCGGTTTTCAGCACAGGGCAACACGCTCATGCGTCGCCGGATTCACGGCGATCGGTATCGTGCTCGCTGTTTCCCTGACTTCGAGTGCCCTGCCTCACTTACGCCTGCTCGCCATCAGTCCGCGCTTGGCTGAGGCCGTCGGGCGGCATGGTACGGGCGCGCCGGCTGCCCTGGTCGGGTTTCATGAACCCTCGGCGGTTTTTTTACTCGGCACGCGCACCTTATTAACCGGCACAGCGGGCGCGGCAGCCCATATTCTTGCCAATCCCGGCGCTCTCGCCATCGTACCGACCGATACGCTTGATGCGCTTCGCACCGCCTTGGCGGCCGGAGGCCATAGCCTGGGCCAGTTCGAAGCTGTGGAAGGCTATAATTATTCTCGTGGCGAGTGGCTGCACCTCGCTGTCGTTACCGCGGCTGAGCCCTTGGTCGGGCGATCACGATGACCGCTATCGCCCTCCGACGCCGGTTGCTATGGGCAGGTCTTACGGCGGCGATCATAACCGCCGCGCTGATCGTCTGGGTTGACGCTCCGCTGGCTCAATTCTTCAACGGCTATCGGCAAACGGCCTGGGTGGAAGGCTTCAACTTCATCACGGATTTCGCCAGCGGCGCGATCTGGTATCCCTTGGCCGCCCTCGGTATAGCCGTCGCATATTTCCGGCACAGGATTCACAAGCCCGATCCGGCAGCGTTGATCAAAGAGACGCGCGCCTGGATCTTCATGATCGTGACGATGGCAACCTCGGGGACAGTCGTAAACGCCCTCAAACTGGCGATCGGGCGCGAGCGCCCGCGGTTCCTGTTCCGCGACGGTACCAGCGATTTTCATCCATTCGGGCTCGATCTCGCCAGCTGCAGCTTTCCGTCGGGCCACACGCAATCCATTTGGACGGCCATGCTCGCGCTGTCATTCATCTACCCGCCCCTGCGACCCCTGTTTCTTGCAATAGCCGGGCTGGTCGCCGCAAGCCGCATCATCATCGGCGCGCACTATGCGGGCGATGTCTCGGCTGGGATTTATATCGCGGTTGTGGCTGCCGTGCTCTGGCGGCGATGGTTCGAGCGGGGCGGTGTCGCGGTCACGCTGCGCCGCGGGCCAATCGCCCCAGATACTGTCAGCTAACCTTTTGCCATCAGATCGCGTAGGATTTTCTCGACTTCAGGCGAGTCCCAATCCAGGTCACCCTCGACGCGTCCAACCTCCTGGCCACTCTTGTCGACGATCAGCGACGTCGGCAGTCCCCGCAGCTTGGCGTCACGCGCAAACTTTCCCGCGGCCTCGATATAGAAGGCCAGATTCTTCCATTCGTTCTTGTCGGCAAAGGGTTTGGCAACTGCCGCCCCTCCCCGGTCTTGGGAAATCGCCAGGACTTGGAATGTTGGCCCGCCCAGTTTGGCTTCTAGAGCGTCGAGCGTCGGCATTTCCTTGATGCACGGCGCGCACCATGTGGCCCAGAAGTTCACGACCAGGACCTTGCCGGCGAAACTCGCCAGTGTCTGGTCGGCATCGGCCGCGTCCTTAAAAACCGTGGTCGGCAGCGGCCGAGGGGTTTCGTGGATGACAATCGGCGTCGCCTCAGGGGCAACGGCTGCCGCGCTGGCCGGCACTTCCGCGGCGGCTTGCACGGCCGTCTCGGGCTTCGGGCGGCTTGCCACAAAGGCCAGGGCGATGATAATCAGCCCGATAAGTACGCCGACCGTCGCCAGGGACCGAGGGCTTCTAAACCAACGATTTTCCTTCTGCATCTTAATCTCCCTTTCCCGGCGAATTCGCTTGGGCGTGCTACAATCTCTAATCCGGGGTCGCAAATCCCCGGGCATACCAGAGGCCAAGGTTAGCATATGACCAGCAAGATTTGGGGGGGAAGGTTCGCAGCCGGCCCGTCCGCCATTATGGAGGAGATTAACGTCTCCGTTGGATTTGACCAGCGCCTTGCCAAGCAGGATCTGCACGGCAGCCGCGCCCATTGCACCATGCTCGTAGCCCAGGGGATCGTCAGTAAGGAAGACGGTGACGCCATTCAGGAGGGCCTAACGCGCATCGAAAAGGAAATCGCCACCGGCAACTTTCTTTTCAAGCGGGCACTTGAGGACGTTCACATGAATATCGAGAGCCGCCTCGCCGACTTGATTGGCGCGCCGGCAGGAAGACTGCACACCGCCCGGTCGCGAAACGATCAGGTTGCGACGGACTTCAGAATGTGGGTGCGCGCGGCGATCGAAACCCTGGACGACGAGATCAGGAAGCTGCAGGCGGTGCTTATCGACAAGGCGGAAGCCCATGCCGAGACGATCATGCCCGGGTTCACCCACCTGCAGGCGGCCCAGCCGGTGACGTTTGGCCATCACTTGCTGGCATATGTCGAGATGTTCGGTCGCGACCGCGGCCGCCTGAACGACGCGCGCAAACGCCTGAACGAGTGCCCGCTGGGCGCCGGCGCCCTTGCCGGAACTTCATTCCCCATCGACCGGGCCCTGACAGCCGAGAAATTGAATTTCGACCGGCCCATGGCTAATTCCATGGATGCGGTTTCGGATCGCGACTTCGCGTTGGAATTCCTGGCGGCCGCGAGCATTCTCGCAACTCACATGTCACGGCTGGCCGAGGAAATGGTCAATTGGTCTAGCGCGCAATTCGGTTTTATCCGCTTCACCGACGCATTTTCCACCGGCAGCTCGATGATGCCGCAAAAGCGCAATCCCGATGCAGCCGAACTTGTACGCGGTAAGACCGGGCGCGTCTTCGGCGGATTGATCGCGCTATTGACGGTGATGAAAGGCTTACCGCTGACGTATTCGAAGGACATGCAGGAGGACAAGGAGATTGTGTTCGCCGCCTTCGATACGCTCGAACTTTGCCTGGCCGCGACCGCCGGAATGGTGGAGGACATGGCACCCGACGCCAAGAGGATGCTGGCCAGCGCTGGCGCCGGCTTCACGACCGCAACCGACCTCGCCGATTGGTTGACGCGCGTGCTGAACATTCCCTTCCGCGAGTCTCATCACGTCACGGGGAAGATCGTAAAATTGGCCGAAGGAAAAGGCTGCGACCTGGCCGAGCTGACTTTGGCCGAAATGCAAGCCGCCGAGCCCCGAATTACCCAGGACGTTTTCAAGTTTCTAACTCCGGAAGCCTCGGCCGCCAGCCGCACGAGCTTCGGCGGCACAGCGCCGCAGAACGTGCGCGCGCAAGTGAAGGATGCCCGTTTGCGCTTCCTTACGAAGGACGGTACCCGGTGAGGCGCTGCTCCAAAGACTCGGGCCTTAAAGACTCGGGCATTAAAGACTCGGGCCTTAAAGACTTGGGCCTTGCCATCATCGTCGTGTGCTTGGCTCTCGGCCTAGCCGCCTGTGGTAAGAAAATGCCGCCCCAGCCGCCGGATGGCTCTACCTACCCACGCCAGTATCCGAAACCCGAATAGCGAACGCCCGATCCATGCATCATTTTAGTTATCGCGGCGGCGTCTTGCATGCCGAAGGTGTCGCCGTGCCGGGTATCGCGAGCGACGTCGGCACGCCCTTCTATTGTTATTCCACAGCCACGTTGACGCGGCACCTCCGGGTCTTCACGGAAGCACTGGCGGGTCTCGATGCCACCGTGTGCTACGCCGTAAAAGCCAACAGCAACATCGCGGTCATCCGCACGCTTGCCGGTCTCGGCGCGGGTTGCGACGTCGTCTCAGGCGGCGAATTGCAGATTGCGCTCAAGGCTCATGTGCCGCCGGAAAAGATTGTATTTTCGGGTGTGGGCAAGACGGAGGCCGAGTTGCATCTCGCATTGGCGACCGGCGTCGGGCAGGTCAACGTCGAGTCCGAAGCTGAATTGCAAACCTTGAGCGCGGTCGCCACCGGCCTTGGCAAGACCGCGCGCATCGCCCTGCGCGTCAATCCGGAAGTCGACGCCGGCAGCTTGGACAAGATTTCAACCGGCCGCAAGGAAGACAAATTCGGCGTCGAATGGTCGCAAGTTCCGGCGCTCTACCGTAAGGCACGCGCGTTGACGGGCATCGACCCCGCCGGCGTCGCCGTTCATATCGGCTCCCAGATCACTTCTCTCGCACCGTTCGAAGCGGCCTTTCGACGGATACGCGAACTGGTCTTGATGCTGCGCGCCGACGGCTTTGATATTCGCCACCTCGACCTCGGGGGTGGCCTCGGCGTGCCCTACGATCATGCCAGCAAGATCGCGCCGCCCAGCCCGGAAGACTACGGCGCATTGGTCAAACGTACGCTCGGCGACCTTGGTTGCAAGTTCACGTTTGAGCCCGGACGCCTGATCGTTGCCAATGCCGGTATCATGGTCTCGCGCGTGGTATCCATTAAGGAAAGCACGACGCGGCGCTTTGTGATTGTCGATGCCGGCATGAACGATTTGGTACGCCCGGCGATGTACGGCGCCCGCCAGGAGATCAGCCCGGTCAACGAAGCCCGCGCCGGCGCGGCCTTCGGCCCCGTCGACGTGGTCGGCCCCGTTTGTGAGTCCACCGACTGTTTCGCCAAGGCATACCCGCTCGCGGAGCTGCGGGCCGGCGATCTGGTGGCATTCATGACCGCGGGAGCCTATGGCGCCGTCATGGCCTCCAGCTACAATACGCGGCCACTGGTTCCCGAGGTCTTGGTTACGGGCGAACAATTCGCCGTGGTCCGCCGGCGCCCGACTTTCAGTGAAATTGTCGCCTTGGAACAATTGCCGCCTTGGATTGAATAGCCGACACCCCGACGACCCGGTCGATTCTGAGCCCCAACTGCCGTAAGAGGGTCGACAGTCAATTGAATAGCCGCGCCTCTGGCCCTAAAGTGAGAGCATGACCCAGGAAAACAACCCTAAATCCGCACCGGACTCGACCGCTCCGTTGGCTCCGCCGGGATTAAACGTCCAACGCCGCTTGATTCTGGCGTGGCTCGCGTTGTCCTGGGAACACATCTGGACGCGGCTGTGGATTGTGGCGGCGCTCTTGGGACTGTTCGGCATCGTCCTCCTGACCGACGTGCTGCCATCGCTGCATTGGATCCTGCATACCGGCGTGGTCGTTATCACGGCCGCGGGCGTCGGCTTTGCCCTCTGGCACCGCCTGCGCGGGTTTGCCTGGCCGACCCGTAGCGAAGCCCGCGCCCGCCTGGAAACGACGTCGCCGGTCGAACATCGTCCGCTGACGACGGTGGAAGATTCGCTGGTTGCCGGCGCCACAGCCATCCAACAGTGGATGTGGCGCATCCATCAAGCCCGCGCCCGCGACGATCTCGACCGCCTCCGCGTCAAAGGCCCGGCGCCCGACGTTGCCGCTCGTGATCGCTTTGCGCTTCGGGCGGCGGTCGTGCTTGCACTGTTCGTCGCGGTCGTTGGCGGCTGGGGCGATATGAGCAATCGAATCTGGCGCGGCGTATTACCGATGCTGGGCGGCGACAGTTCGCGGGCGGCAGTGAAGGTGTGGATCACACCACCGACCTACACCAACCTTTCGCCGATCTATCTTGAAACGCCCGCGCCCGCAGGCAGTACGCCGATCACTGCCCTGGATATCCCGGCCGGCAGCACCGCCCTGGCAATCGTCACCGGAACCGGCCGCGACACGGCGTTGTTGCTCGACGAAGCGGCCACGCCGCTCGTAAAACTGGCGGACGAAACCCAGCGACTAGAAACCGCATTGAACCCGGCCAAACGCCTCGAAGTGCGGCAGGGATCGCGTGTCCTTGCTGGATGGGACGTCCGCTGGCTTGCTGACCAACGGCCGAGCGTGTCCATCCTCTCGCCGCCAAGCGAAGGCGCGCGTTGGCGGACGCGCATCGACTATCTCGTGCGAGATGATTACGGCGCGAACACCGTTACCGCTCGGATTACCAGGGATAGCGACGCTACGACACCACCGCTGGAGTTTCCGGTCAGCCTGCCGCCGGCGCCCGGCCGCACCTTCGCACATTCCTCGACCCATGATTTAGCGCCCCACATATGGGCCGGTCAAAACGTGGTTGTTCAACTGATCATCACGGATCACGCCGGTCAGGTCGGCGAAAGCGAGACCATGGAAGCAAAACTGCCGGAGCGGGTATTTACCCATCCGGTGTCCAAGGAACTGGCGCGGTGGCGTAGAGGAATTGCCTCCAGGCCGGCGGAGAACGTGCCGCCGGCGCTTGAGAGTGTGAACCGCATTCTGCAGCGTCCCGAGCTTTTCGGCGGCGAGCCATTGGTCCACCTGACATTGACCACCGCCAGGTACAGAATGACGAACGAATCGGTGCAGGAGGCCTCGCGCACGATTCCGGAGCTGCTCTGGCATGCCGCCGTCAGGATCGAAGACGGCAATCTCGTCAACGCCGAGCAGCGCCTCGTCGAGGCAGAAAAAGCCTTGCGTGACGCGATCGCGCGTGGTGCGCCACCCGAAGAGATCAATCGCCGCCTTGCCGAGCTGCAACAGGCCGTGGCCGAATACTCCAAGGCACTGGCCGAAAAGGATCCTGACGGAAAAAACGGATTCACCAAGAACGACAAGATGAGGCAGGACGCCATTAAGGCGTCGATGGACGAATTGAAAAAAATGTCCGAGATGGGCGCGGAAGACGCCGCGAAAGAAGCGTTGGCAAACCTCGAAGAACAATTGCAGGCCTTGCGCGACGGCAATCAGGACCAAGGCGAAGATAGTCCTGAAGCTAAAAGGGCCCAGGAGCTGATGCAAAAGATGGAGGAGATGGCTGAAGAACAATCAAACCTCTTGAACGACAGCTTCGAAAAGGCCCGCAAAGAGGAAGCGAAGGAAAACGGCGAAAAGAAAGACGAGCCCGGCCACGGCGAAGGTATGGAAGGCGGCCCCGGCAACCCGGATCAGAAGAAAAAGGGCGGCGAGCAGACTCAAGCATCTAGCGGCGCGTCGGCCCAGTCGGCGGCTGGCAAACAAGAAGCGTTGCGCAAAAAGCTCAACGAAATGATGGACAACCTTGAGGAGATGACCGGCAAGACGCCTGAGAGCATGGAGGATGCCGATAAATCCATGGCCGATGCTCGCGACGCGTTGCGGAGCGGTCAATGGAAGCAGGGCGCCGAGGGCCAGGCCCAGGCCTCGAACAAACTTCAGAAAGGCATCGAGCAGGCGCAAGAACAGCTCTTGCAGGCCCTGCTTGACAAGGGTCTCGGCGGCGCCCTTGAGCGTCCCCAAGCCGGCGTCGTGCGCTTCTCGCCGTTGGGCGGTCGCGACGGACGCCGCGGCGGCCAGAAGGTGACCATCCCCACAGGACCCGACACCGAAGGAATGGCCGAGCGCGTACGGGTGATCCTTGATGAAATTCGGCGGCGGGCGGCAGACCGGACGCGGTCGGAATCAGAACAGGATTATCTGCGGCGACTGAAGAAGCAGTTCTGATCTGCGGCCGGGTTACTCTTCCGCTTCCCACACCACGGCATAGCCGCCTTTGGCAAGGTTGAGCTGCGGAAGCTCCAAGCGGATTTCAAACTCCTCGGAACCCAATGGTTCCAAGAGGCCGGCCGGGGCATCGGCCGCAGCGTCCTGGATGATTTCCTTCTTCTCGTTGTAGAGCTCCAAACGCAAGTTCGGGACCGGCAACGGCGCCTGAGAAATATTCGAAATGAATCCGCGGATCACGAGCGTCTCGACCCCGCCGATGCGTTGCAAGCGCTTTGACGATTCCGCGATCTTGAGGCCATCTCCGGGCTTCGGCGCTACTTCGATGGCCACGTCCTTGCCCATGGCCTTGTAGAAGCCGGATATGCCTGGCCAAATGTCCATCAGGATGTTGCTTCCGAGCCAAAGCATTCCCGCCATCGTCACCGCCGCGAGACCCATCAGGGAGACTGTGAGGTAAGCTGGATCGATGGGCTTTCGCTCGGTCTTCTTTTTGGCGACCTTGCCGCCCGCTCGGGCAGCGACGGCCGGAAAGGCGCCTTCATCATCGGCCTCATCGTCGTCGGACTCGTCGTCACCGGCGTTGCCGAAATTTGGCCGATCGGCGTCGGGATCCACGAGCTCTTCTTCGTCTTTGGCAGCGCCCGGACCGCCCGATGCGCTTGCGGTCGCGGCCTTCGGGCCAGACTCGCCGGCCTTGAGTTCGGCCTCGGCCTTGGTTTTGGCGGCTCCGGGTCCGCCGGCGGCACCCGCCTCAGCCATCGTCGCCGGTGCCGGCGCGCCCGGGCCACCAGCAGCACCCGCTTCTTTGAGTGATTGTCCCGGCTGGCCTGGAGCGCCAGCTTCGCCCTTCATCGATTGCGCCGGTGCGCCCGGGCCACCCGCAGCGCCACTCTGCATCGACTGCGCTGGCGCGCCGGGCCCGCCGGGAGCGCCCGGCGCCTGCATCGTCTCTCCGGGTTTCCCTGGTCCCCCGGCTTCGAATTTCATGACTTGTCCAGGAGCGCCGGGCTGAGTCTGGCCATCGAGCATTGACTGGGTTGGCTGACCCGGCGCCGCGATGGCGCCCGACATTTGCGAAACAGCCGGCGCGCCTGGGCCGCCGGGAGCGCTGCCTTGCATCGACTGGCCGGGCGCGCCCGGCGCGCCCTGAAGCTGGCCGTCAACCATTGACCTCGCAGCCTGACCCGACGACGCGATCGCGCCAGACATTTGTGAAACAGCCGGCGCACCGGGGCCGCCAGGCGCGCTGCCTTGCATCGACTGGCCGGGCGCGCCCGGCGCGCCCTGAAGCTGGCCGTCAACCATGGACCTCGCCGCCTGACCCGACGACGCAATGGCGCCCGACATTTGCGAAGCGGCCGGCGCGCCTGGGCCACCAGGTGCG
>CAMDRB010000063.1 GCA_945906455.1 Caenispirillum bisanense | reverse complement strand
ATTGCTCTCGGCGCAGCAACGCGGACTTATGGCCGCGACCGCGGCCACCGGCGGCGGAACCTGCGCGACCAATCGGGCGGGAACCTTCACCGGCATTGTCGGACGCCGCAACATCGAAGGCGGCGGGCGCCAGGGCCAAACCCATCACGCCCAGTACCGCTTTGTCACTGGCGTGCGAGGCGATATCAACACCAACTGGAATTACGATGCCAGCCTCCAATACGGCCGGGTTTCGTTCAACCAGGTCAAGACTGGATTCTTCCGCTCCTCGGCCATCACCAATGCGCTTAACGTTGTCACCGGTGCCAATGGCCAGCCGGTTTGCGCCAGCGTGCTGAATGGGACTGATTCGCGTTGCGTGCCTTACAATATTTTTAAAATTGGTGGCGTGACGCAAGGTGCCTTGGACTATCTTGAGACCGACAGCTTCGATACCGGCTCCCTCAACCAAAAGATCGCCACTGCCTCGGTTTCCGGCGATCTCACCGACTACGGCTTAAAGACTCCCTGGGCCGCCGACGGTGCCGCCGTTTCCTTCGGCACCGAATACCGCAAGGACGCGCTCGCTTCTTCGTCCGACTTCGTATCGTCGGCCGGCTTGTTGAACGGCGCTGGCGGCGCCTCGCCGCCGGTCAACGGCAGCTTCAACGTTTCGGAATTCTTCGCCGAAACCCGCGTTCCGGTCATTCAGGACCAGCCAATGATAAATTCCTTGAAGTTCGAGGGTGCCTACCGTTGGTCGAACTACACCTCAGCCGGTGTGACCCATACCTTCAAGCTCGGCGGCGATTATGAGCCGGTTGACGACCTCAGGCTGCGTGGGACCTATCAACGTGCGGTGCGCGCACCGCACGTCATCGAGCTCTTCAGCCCGCGGAACGTGGTGCTCGACGGCAGCCAGGATCCCTGCGCGGGCCTGGCCGCCAGCAACCCCAAGGTCGCCCGATGCGCCTCGGCCTTCGGTCTGACCACCGCCCGGGTCTTGGCCATCGAAGCCAACCCGGCAAACCAGTACAACGGCCTGACCGGTGGCAACCCAAGCCTCGCTCCCGAGACCAGCGACACCAAGTCCTTGGGCTTCATTCTTACGCCGACGGCGATCCCGGGCTTCAACTTCTCCGCCGATTGGTTCGACATTAAGGTCAAGGATTACATTGACGGCATCGGCGCGGATTTGATCATCAACCGCTGCGTCGACACCCTCGATCCATTCTTCTGCAATCTTGTCCGCCGCGATGCCGCCGGTTCGATTTGGTTGTCAGAAGGTGGCTACGTCATCGACACCACGCTCAATACTGGTGCGCTGCGCACGCGGGGCATCGACTTCAACGCCGGCTACACCACCGAGCTCGATAATTTAGGTATCGAAAATGGCGGTAGCATCTCGGCTAGTTTTGTTGGCACCTACCTCGCGAGCCTGAAGACTCAGTCGCTGCCGGGCGATGCGTTCTACGACTGCGCCGGCTACTACGGCACCATCTGCGACGTCCCGAACCCGGAATGGCGCCACAAAATGCGTCTCACCTGGAACCCGTCGATCGGCATGGGCGGTGTGGTTGACGAATTCGGCATTTCGCTGCAGTGGCGTTACTTCGCCTCCGTCAAGTTGGACGCCCTTAGCGCCGACAAAGGGCTTACCAATCCTGGTCTCGTGTCGGCAACGGACGCGGGCAAGAGCGCGCAAAGCTACTTCGACCTAACGGCCACTTTCACGGTCATGGAACGCGTTAAGGCCCGCATCGGCGTGAACAATCTCCTCGACCGGGACCCGCCGCTCAACGGCTCGTCGAACTGCCCGACCGGCCCCTGCAACGGCAACACTTGGCCGCAAGTGTACGATGCCTTGGGTCGTTATCTCTTCGCCGGCGCGACCATCGACTTCTAAATCGCGCATTTATAGCTACCGGGAATCGGGCGGCGGAGAAATCCGCCGCCCTTTTTCGTTGGATGGTTGGGGTCTAGTATCGATCCCGAATCTCCTGGAGTTTCGATTGGTGAGTACGGCGACACGGTTTACGGAAGCGGAACGCACCACCCTCCGCGCCATTCACGAGGCTGCCCAGGGGCGTGATTTTGAGCGCGCCAGCGCGCTCGCCGATGCCGCGCACAAGGGCGGGCTGGAGCATCCGATGGTGCTCAACCTCGTGGCCCTCAAGCTCGAGCGCGAAGAAAAGTTCAAGCAGGCGCTCAAGGTCCTCGACCGGGCCTGCGAGCTCGCGCCGGGCGATCCCGCCGCGGGCAATGCGCGGGGACTTTGTTTGCATCGTCTCGAGCGCTACGCCGAGGCGCTGGCCGAATTCGACGCGGTTGTACTGGCTCAACCGGCGATCGCCGGCGCCCATTGCGCCCGCGGCGCGGCGCTTGAGGCCCTCGGCCGGCTGGTCGAATCCGAGGCCGCTTATCGGAGGGCGCTTGAACTCCAGCCCGATAACATTGGCGCCGTCGCCGGGCTTGCCAACCTCTTCAGCCGCCGGGGAGCCCATGCCGAGGCGCGGTCCTCGGCCGAGCGCGTGTTGACCGCTCAACCGAATTACCCCGACGCCGTCATGGTCGTCGCCAAGTCCGACCTGGCCGAAGGCGCGGCCCAAAAGGCTGAAAAAGGCCTGAAGGCGTTGATCGCCGATCCGCGACTGACGGCGCAACAGCGGGCACTGGCGCAAGGCCTGCTGGGCGATGCCCTCGATGCCCAAGGCCGTGTACCCGAGGCCTTCGAGGCTTACGCCGCCTGCAAATCGGGCCTCGCGCGCGTCTATGCCCCATCCCACGGCGCTGGAATCGGCGCCTTGACGTTTGCAAACGCGATGATCGAAGTCTTTGATCAGGTCAATCCCAACGTCTGGCGATCGCGCGGCGCGCCCGCGCCGGGGGCCGTGAAGACCCACGTCTTCCTGCTCGGCTTTCCGCGCTCGGGCACGACGCTTCTAGAGCAAATCCTGGCGAGCCATCACAACGCGGAAGCCCTGGAGGAACGCGACACGCTGATCGACGCCGCGCGGAAGTTTATGTCCGAACCAAGGTCCGTGCTGTGGCTGGCCACGGCGGATGAGGCGGAACTCTCCCGCCTGCGTGCGGCTTATTGGTCACGCGTGCGCGCCGAGGGTGCCACGCTCGACCGCAAGGTCTTTGTCGACAAACATCCGCTTAATGTTTTTAAGCTTCCCTTGATCGCCAAGCTTTTCCCCGACGCACGGATTCTTTTCGCGCTGCGCGATCCGCGCGACGTGGTCTTGAGCTGCTATCGCCGCAATTTTGTCATGAGCGGCTCGGCCTATCAGCTCCTGACCCTGGCCGGCGCTGCCGGCTACTACGACGCGGCCATGCGCCTCGCCCGGCGCTTCGAGCCGGTGTTGGCGGCGCGGACCCTGGTCGTCCGCCACGAAGCTTTGGTACAGGATTTCGACCGCGTGGTCGGCGAGGTTTGCCTAGCGCTTGGCATCGAGTGGACCACAGCCATGCGGGATTTTTCCGAGCGGACCAAGGATCGCGGCATCGCCACGCCCAGCGGCGCCCAACTCGCCGGCGGCCTGAGCGCCGAAGGTATCGGCCAGTGGCGCCGCTATCGCGACCAGCTCGCGCCGGTGCTGCCGATCCTCGCGCCCTGGGTCGAACGCTTTGGCTACGATGCGGAATAAAAAACCCGGACCTTTCGGTCCGGGTTTTTCGTATCTGGCAGTCCGCTGCGGAAACTAATCCCGGCGCACGCCCAGGAAGTGCATCAGGAACTGGAACAGGTTGATGAAGTCCAGGTAGAGGGCGACCGCGCCCATGATGGCCGAGGAGTCCTCCATGGTCGAGCCGCGCACGGTCAGGTACTGGTTCTTGATTGACTGCGTGTCGTAGGCCGTGAGCCCTGCGAACAACAGCACGCCGACCGCCGAGATCACGAACTGCATGGCCGCGCTTTGCATGAACATCTGCACGACACTGGCAATCAGCAAGCCGATCAAGCCCATGAACAGGAAGGTGCCGAAGGCCGACAAATCGCGCTTCGTGGTGTAGCCGTAAAGACTCAAGGCCCCGAAGGAGGTGGCGGTAATGAAAAACACGCGGGCGATGCTGGCGCCGGTGTAAACCAGGGCGAGCACCGAAAGGCCAACGCCCATCAAGGCCACAAAGGCCCAGTAACAGGCCTGCAGCGTTGTGGTCTTCATGCGCTTGGCGCCGAAGCTCATGGCCAGGATCAAGCCGATGGGGGCGAACATCGCGACCAAACCAACGCCGGTGTAACCCAGGCGGCCGGCTTCGTTGACTTGGAAAAAGATATCGCGCGCGCCGGTATTGGCGACCATCAGGGCAACGAAGCCCGACAGGAACAGGCCCGAGGCCATGTAGTTATAGACGCGCAGCATGTACTGGCGCAGGCCGACGTCGATCGGCGCGGCATCAGCGCGGCCGAGAGTGGCATCGTAAGCTCGCCCTAAGGGTCTGCGGTCCGTTTCAATGGCCATGGTTTTCCTCATCTGTTGTTCACCCGTATCCAATGCGAGACCGGGCATGGACGATATATTGGGGCAAGGCGCCCCGCGCGCAACTGAAATCGGATCGGATGGCCAAAACTTAATGCCGTGGTTTCGGCGGAAAGCCTTTTGTAAGCAATGAGTTATGTAACTCGCCTGTTACACTACTCGTTGCGCAGCAAAGGGGCTGCCTTGGTGCCCATGGCGCGCCAGGTACCGGTGAAGCCGGCGAACAGAGTCACGGCGATGCAGCTGACAATGACAATGGCGATCAAGCCCAGGTCGATAGCCCAGGAAATGTGCATGACTTCGGTGACCACGGCCCACGCGGCCAGAGCACCGACCACGGCGGCAATCATTCCGGTGGCGAGGCCCAACAGCAGGTATTCGAACACGAAGGCCCGGAGCACGTCGGCGCGGGTGGCGCCCAGTACTTTCAGAACCACCGATTCATAGATTCGCCGGCTGTGGCCGGCGGCGATGGCCCCGGCCAGGACCAAGGCGCCGGCGACCAGGGCGACGCCGGCCGTCAGCCGCACGGCGATGCCCAACGTATCCAAGGCATCCTTCAACATATCGAGAGCCTGGCGCACTTGGATGATGGTGACGTTGGGCATGGCTTCGAGCACCGCGCTCTCGATGTTTTCCTCGGTGCCGGGATCGGAATTCACTGTGGCCATGGAAATACCCGGAGCGCCGGCAAGCGCGTTGGGCGAAAAAATCAGCGTGAAGTTCATGGCGCCAGATTGCCAGCGCACGTCTCGGAAGCTCGAGACCTTGGCCGAAATCTCACGTCCCAGAACGTCCATCGTGATGCTGTCGCCGATTTTCAGGTAGAGGTCCTTGCCGACCTCGGCATCGATCGAGACTAAATTCTCGCCGGTGTGATCGGGGGCCCACCATGTTCCCTCGGTCAGCCGCGCACCTTCGGGCAGGGTCGCGGCGGTGGAGACGCCGCGCTCGCCGCGCACCACCCAACGGCTGTTGGGCGCGGTCGGCGCATCGGCGGCGGGCACGCCTTTTATCTTGCTGATGCGCGCGCGGATCATGCTCGCGGTGATCACCTTGTGGACGCCGGGCATGCCGCCGACGAGTTGCGTGAACGGTTCGCTCTGATGGGGCTGGATATCGATGAAGAACATGCTCGGCGCATCGGCCGGCAGGCCGTCCTTGATCTGGCGGTCGAGGTTGGCTTGCAGCAGCGCGATCGCCACCAGCACCGAAAGCCCAAGGCCGAGCGAAAGTACGACCGACGTCGTGGGTGACCCGGGGCGGTAGAGATTGGCCAGGGCGAGCCGTAAGGACGGCCGGCCGGCCGTGGGGCTGTTGCGGCCGGCGCTCAAGCGTACCGCAAGCTTCATGACCAACCCCGCGGCCAGGCGAAACAGCCCCAGCGAGACCGCCGCGCCGAGGACGAAATAGATCGCGAAGCTCTCGCGCTCGGCCGTGGCGATGGTGAACGCGGCGAGGGCCACGGCGATGATGCCAACGGCGATGACGTACTTGGTGCGCGGCAACTTGCCCGACGTGGCCAGAAGATTGCGGAAGAGCGCAACCGGCGGAATGTCGCGGGCGCGGGCCAGCGGCCACAGCGTGAACAACGCCGCCGTCAGGGCACCGAAGACCGCGGCTTGCGCCAGCGCCCAGGGGTAAATGCCGAGCCGGGCTTTCACCGGCAAAAGATCACCGAGTGCGACCGCCGCTACCATGGGAATGATCGCGCCGATCACCAGGCCGATGACGATGCCAATGCCGGCGAGCACGCCCAGCTGAATCAAGTAGATGGCGAAAATCGTGTCGGCCGGCGCGCCAAGGCACTTCAGTGTGGCGATGGTGGTCAGGCGGCCGTTGAGATGGGCACGCACGGCATTGGCGACACCGATGCCCCCGGTGAGCAGCGCCGTCAGGCCGACCAGTGTGAGAAACAGCGTGACATTATCGACAAAAGCGTCGAGACCGCGCGCCGCCTGATTGAGGCCGCGCAGGCGCCAGCCTGTGGACGGGAACTCGGCCAAGAGACGCGCGCGTACGACCTCGGCCGTCTCGGAGCCGTCGAGTTTGATATTGTAGACATAGTCAACCAGGCTGCCCTCGCGCACCAATTGCGTGGCGGCGATGGCGCCTTCGGAAATCATCACTCGTGGGCCGGCGGTGGTGAAACTGATATTGCGGTCGGGCTCATAGGCGACGGTCGCGCGGATTTGCAAATCGGTTTCGCCGACCTTGAAGGTATCGCCGATTTTCAGTTGCAAGCGGTTCAGCAGCGAGGCGTCGATGACCGCGCCCCAGAGGCCGTCCTTCTGTGCGAGCGCTTCTTGGATGGGCAGCATGGGGTCGAGCGAGATCGTGCCGTAGAGCGGATAGATTTCATCTACGCCCTTCAGTTCGATGAGGGCGCGAGTCTTGACCTCGCCGGCCTCGCTCTCGGTGCGCGCCATGGAACGCAACTGCACATGGGTGCTGACGGCGCCGCCCTGCTTCAGGGCGGCAAGCTCGGCCGCGCCCACGGGCCGCGCGCTGATGCGGGCTTGCAGATCGCCGCCGAGTAGCGGCTGGGCATCGGCGGCGATGCCGGCCTCCACCGACTGATTCATCGACGTGGCCGCGGCGATCGCGGTCACACCAATTGCGATGCATCCGAGGAAAATGCGAAAGCCGCGCATCCCGCCGCGCAGTTCGCGCAGGGCAAAGCGCAGCGGCAGCGGAAAGCGGTCCAGTTTCGTCATGTCGGCAAGCCTTCGCCGACGATCAGGCCGTCGGCGATGCGCACCACGCGCTCGCAGCGGCTGGCAAGCTTGAGGTCATGAGTGATAAGCACCAGTGTCGTGTCGTGCTGATCGTGAAGTTCGAACAGCAATTCGATGATCTGCTGGCCGGTGACGCCGTCAAGATTGCCTGTGGGTTCGTCGGCGAGAAGTATCTTCGGCTCGATGGCGAATGCGCGGGCCAGGGCCACGCGCTGCTGCTCGCCGCCGGACAACTGTCCGGGATAGTGCTCGATACGGTGTCCCAGCCCGACAGCTTTCAATTGCGCCTCGGCGCGGTCGAAAGCATCGGCGCGGCCGGCGAATTCCAGCGGGACGGCGACGTTCTCCAGCGCCGTCATGGTCGGGATCAGGTGGAACGATTGAAATACGATGCCCACGGCATCGCGCCGGAAAAGCGCCAGCGCGTCTTCGTCGAGGGCGGCGTAATCGGTTCCGGCGACGGCGACTTGCCCGGCCGAGATTCGCTCGAGGCCGGCGACAATCATCAACATGGTGGTTTTACCCGAGCCCGACGGGCCGACGACGCCAAGAGCGGTGCCGGCGTTGACCGTCAGATCGACGCCGCGCAAAATATTGACCGGACCGGCCGGGCCCTCCAAAGTGAGATGCACTTTGTCCAGCACGATGGCCGCGGCCGGCGAAACGTCGCGGCTGGTAAGCGGGATCGGAGATTGTCTCATGCGCGCATTGCCATTTGATCAGATAGTAAGCTTTGCCGGTCGGCGAAGAGTGTTAGCATCTAAATTGTTGCTGCAGAAGGCGTTTTGGGGGCTTTGCCTGATCACGGTTGCGTTGGCGCAAGATCCAGCTTGGAGCGCCGGCGGCAACACACCGATCCGGATTCTTGCCTTCGGTGATAGCCTGACGGCGGGTTACGGCCTCAACGACCTGGCCGATGCGTTTCCTGCGCAACTGGAAAAAGCCTTGAAGTCCAAGGGTCATAACGTCGTCCTTCTGCCGGGCGGGATTTCCGGCGATACCACCAGCGGCGGGCGCTCGCGCCTCGAATGGTCGCTGGCGGAAAAGCCCGATGCGGTGATTGTCGAGTTGGGCGGCAACGACGGTTTGCGCGCGGTCGATCCCAAGATCACGGCTGAAAACATGGATGCCATCGTGCGGCGGATTGCGCGAGACGGCGCGCCGGTGCTGATCGCCGGCATGCTGGCGCCGCCCAATCTCGGGCGCGACTACGGCGACCGGTTCAATTCACTCTTTGCCAAAGTCGCCAAGGATACCGGCGCGTTGCTCTATCCGTTCTTTCTTGAAGGCGCCGTGACCGTGCCTGAGCTGATGCAAGGCGATCACATCCATCCCAATCCTAAGGGCGTGAAGGTGATTGTCGCGGGCATTCTGCCGGCGGTGGAAAAACTCATCGATCAAGTGAACAAGCGCCGTTCGGCGGCGAAATAGGGCGGACGGTTTATGCTGCGGCTGTTCGTCGGCCTCGCGCTGCCCGACGGCGTGATGGCCCGGCTCGCGATCATGTGCGCAGGCCTGCCCGGGGCACGCTGGGTCGAGCCGCAGAATATGCACATCACTTTGCGGTTCATCGGCGAAGTCGACGAAGGCGCGGCCAAGGAGGTGGCAGCGCGGCTTGGCCGAGTCGTCGCCGAATCGTTCAGTCTTGAGCTCACTGGCCTCGGAACCTTCGGCGCGGGCGCCAAGGCCCGGGCGCTTTGGGCGGGGGTAGCGCCGTCCGAGGCACTTGCCCATCTTCAGGCCAAAGTGGAGTCGGCGGTGGTGCGGGCGGGACTGCCGCCGGAGGGCCGCAAGTTCACGCCCCACGTCACCTTGCCGCGCCTGACACGGCCCCCGCCGGCCCGGCTCCAGGCCTTGGTTGAGGGCAACAGTCTTTTCCGCGCCGGGCCCTTCGGCGTCGCGCGCTTTAGCTTGTTCGAAAGCCGCCCGGGCAACGGCGGCCCAGTCTATATCCCACTCGTCGACTACGAATTAATTGATTAATTAGTACCAGGTACGATTAATTAACCTTAGAACACTGATTAATAATAATATCTTAGAAATAAATCAGTACCTGGTACCAATTTATTAGTACCTGGAACCAATTATTGTGAGCAGCTCGCGGCTGGTCGCCTCGACCAGATCCAGCACCTGCTCAAAGCCATCCGGCCCGCCATAGTAGGGGTCGGGGACGTCCTTGAAGGCCGGGTGATTCAGAACAACCGGGTGATAGTCGAGAAACAGCTTGAGCTCGGCCCGCCCGCTCGCCGGCTGCATTGCCGTCAGGTCTTCAAGGTGACCCCGATCCATGGCGAGGATTAAATCGAAACGCTGAAAGTCGTCACGGCTTACCCGGCGTGCGCGCAAGGCGCTGAGATCGACTCCCCGCGCGGCGGCCGCTTTGATCGTGCGTGGATCGGGCGGCGCCCCGATGTGGTAGCCGTGCGTGGCGGCCGAGTCCGCTTCGAACTTCGCAGCCATTCCTTCTGCCTCGACGATGTGGCGGAAAACGCCTTCCGCCGTCGGCGAGCGGCAGATATTTCCCGTGCACACGAACAGAACCCTGATCATTGCGCGCGCCTTCCCAGCCGCTAACATGCCCCCGCGCAGCACGGCCCCGCCTGCAAGGTTTACCTGCGCATCATGCCGCCAGACCCGCTCTCGCCCAAGTTCATTCCACCGCCCGGCGGCCGCATCGTGATCCTCACCGGCGCCGGCATTTCCAAAGAATCCGGCCTCGAGACCTTTCGCGATGCCGGCGGCATTTGGTCGAGAGTGCGCGTTGAAGATGTCGCCACACCCGAGGCTTTCGCCGCCGACCCACAGCGTTGCCATGCGTTTTACAATATGCGCCGCGCCCGCCACCGCGCCGCCGATGTCCAGCCCAACGCCGCCCACCATGCGCTTGTACGCCTTGAGGCCGAATGGCCGGGCGAAGTCATTGTCGTGACGCAGAACGTCGATTCGCTACACGATCGCGCCGGCTCGATCAATCTGATCCATATGCACGGCATCTACTCCCAGGCCCGTTGCACGCGCTGCGACCACGTCGCCGACTGGCCGGGAGACATGTCAACGACCGATCTGTGCTTGAACTGCGGCAAGGCCGGGGCCTTACGCCCCAATGTCGTCTGGTTCGGCGAGACGCCCATGGCCATGGAGCGCATTACCGCCGCGCTCACCGACTGTGACATGTTCGTCTCCATCGGCACCTCGGGCAGTGTCTATCCCGCCGCCGGCTTTGTCGCGGTCGTACGCAGAACCACCGATGCCCATACCGCCGAGCTCAACCTTGAGCCATCGGAGGGCGCGACACTCTTCGCCGAAGCCCACTACGGCCCGGCGACCGAAATCGTCCCGGCCTACATCGACGGCCTGCTGCTAGCCGCGCGTCTCCGCGATTCATGAACAAGTTTGCCAAGACCTTGGCCTAAGCTTCCCGTTCCGCCGCCTCGGCTTCGGCCTCGAGGGCTTCCATATCGGCGTCGGAAAAGCCGAAGTGGTGGCCGATTTCGTGAATCAGGACATGGCGGACGACGTGACGCAAATCCTCGCCGGTTTCGCACCAGTAGTCGAGAATTGGCCGGCGGTAGAGAAACACCAGATCCGGCGTGGCGCCCGAGGACTCGATTTGTTTTTCGGCCAGGGAAATTCCCTGATAGAGCCCGAGGATGTCGAAAGGCGACTCAAGATCCATCTCGTCGCAGACATCGTCGTCGGGAAAATCCTCGACCTGGAGCACGACACCCGCCGTCATGCGCTTCAATTGCGCGGGCAATGACTCAAGTGCGGCGCGCGCCATGTCGTCGATATCGGCTAAACTTGGCGGCGAAAGCTCCGGCGGTTTCCTCAAGAGCCCTCCTTGTCTCGCGGGCCGGAATTGGCCATCGTCGGGTACCCTTTCCCTAAAGGAGATCGGCTATGGTTCAAAAACTCGATTCAGCAGCGCGTCGCACGGCCCTCGAGCAGCTCAATCAATGGCGGGAAGCCCCCGGCCGCGACGCCATCCAGCGCAGCTTCAAATTCGCCGACTTCAATGCCGCCTTTGGCTTTATGTCTCGCGCCGCCCTCGAAGCCGAGAAAATGGACCATCACCCCGAGTGGTTCAATGTCTACAATCGCGTCGATGTCACCCTCGCCACGCACGAATGCGGCGGCTTGTCGGAGCGCGACATAAAACTGGCGCATTTCATGGATACCGCGGCAAGAGCCCTGGGCGCGGCGTGAGCCGCCGGGCCGACATTCGCCGCCTTAAACATGCTTTACTGCAGCGCACAAATTAACTACCAGCCCGGCCTTGAGCGGCCTATAATTCGCGCCTGGCCAGAGTCCGAACGTGAGATCCAAAAGGGAGACGGGGAGATGGCAGTCAACAAGATTTACCCCACCGCGAAAGCCGCCCTGGCCGGGCTGCTGCGCGACGACATAACGATTATGGCGGGCGGATTCGGCCTGTGCGGCATTCCTGAAGCGCTGATCGAGGCGGTTCGAGAATCGGGCGTGAAGGGGCTGACGATCATTTCCAATAACGCCGGGATCGACGATGCCGGCCTCGGCATCCTGCTCAAGACGCGCCAGGTCAAGAAAATGATCAGCTCCTATGTCGGCGAGAACGCCACCTTCGCCCAACAATACCTCGCCGGCGAATTGGAGATAGAATTCAATCCGCAAGGCACGCTCGCCGAACGCATCCGCGCCGGCGGCGCCGGCATCCCGGCCTTCTATACCCGCACCGGCTACGGGACGCAGATCGCCGAGGGCAAAGAAACCCGCGAGTTCGACGGTCATCACTATGTCATGGAGCGCGGTCTGGTCGCCGACCTCGCCTTGATCCACGCCTGGAAAGGCGATCCCGAAGGCAACCTCGTCTATCGCATGACCGCGCGCAACTTCAACCCGATGATGGCCAGCGCCGCCAAAGTTACGGTCGCCGAAGTCGAGGAGCTGGTGCCGCAAGGCGCGTTCAACGCCGACCACGTCATCACGCCGGGCATTTTTGTGAACCGGATTGTCAAACTCGACAAAATTATCAAGCGCATCGAGCAGCGCACGACGCGCAAGCGCGCGGCTGCCGAGTAGGGGGGCGAATCATATGGCCTGGGACAGAGATCAGATGGCCGCGCGCGCGGCCAAGGAACTGAAGGACGGCTTCTACGTCAATCTTGGCATCGGCATTCCAACCCTAGTGGCGAACCACCTGCCGGCGGGCATATCCATCCAGCTGCAAAGCGAAAACGGCATGCTGGGCATGGGGCCGTTTCCTTTTGAGGGCGAAGAAGACGCCGATCTCATCAACGCCGGGAAGCAGACCATCACCACGCTGCCGACCACCAGCTTCTTCGACAGCGCGACCTCCTTCGGGATGATTCGCGGCGGCCATATCGATCTGTCGATTCTCGGCGCCCTGCAGGTCGCCGTGAACGGCGATCTCGCCAACTGGATGATCCCAGGAAAAATGGTCAAAGGCATGGGTGGGGCCATGGATCTCGTCGCCGGCGTGCGGCGGGTGGTCGTGCTGATGGAGCACACCGCCAAGGGCAGCGAAAAGAAAATCCTCAATCAATGCACGCTGCCGCTCACGGGCAAGGGCGTGGTCAGCCTGATCGTCACCGAACTTTGTGTTTTCGACGTGGCCCGGCCCGGCCTCACGCTGGTGGACATCGCCCCGGGCGTTTCGGTCGATGAAATCAGGGCTAAGACCGAGCCGGATTTTAAGATGGCCGTATAACGGCGGCCCCGCGTCCACGCCGGGTGTTACTCGGCGTTGCGCAAGGCCAGAATGTATTCGGCCTGCTTGAGATGCGGGCGGTCGAGCATGGCGCCGTTCAGCGCGACCACTCCGGTGGTGGCGTCAGCGAAGGCTTTGATGATCTGTTCGGCTTCGGCTACCTCCTCCAAACTCGGACGAAACCCTTCGTGAATGATCGGCACTTGTGCCGGATGTATGGCGAGTTTGCCGTTCCAGCCTTCGCGGCGAATGGCCTTGCACCAAACCAGCAGCCCGGCCTCGTCCTTAAACTCCGCATGGACGGTGTCGATGGCTTGTATGCGGGCGGCCTTGGCGGCCAGCAGCGTCATCGACATGGCCAAGCGGTAGGTAAAGGCGTGGCCCCCGTCGGCGCCTTTGTTCGTCGCCGCGCCGAGATCGGTCGCGAGGTCCCAGGGACCCCAGGTCAGCCCCGTCAAACGCGGTAGCCGCGGCATAGCTGCTGTATAGGTGCTAAGCGCCAGCACGCCTTGCGCGGTTTCGCCGGCGATCGCCACGATCTTGGTGGACCCCTCGGCCGCCCCGGCGCGGCTTTCCAGGTCATCGAGTTGACGTGAGATCAATTCCACGTCCTCGGGCCCGGCGCACTTCGGGAGCAAAATGCCATCCGGGCGGCCGGAGCTCACGGCCGCGAGGTCGCGCATTGGCGTATCGGTTCCCAAGGGATTGATGCGCACATAAAGCTGGGACTTGCGGCCGTCCTGAGGCCGAGCCTGGAGATATTCGCGGGCCATACTGCGCGCGGCGCCTTTGCGCGCCTCGGCAACCGAGTCCTCCAGGTCGAGGATGATGGCGTCGGCTCCGGCGTCGTCGGCCTTGGCGAGTTTCCTCTCGCTGTCGGCCGGGACGAACAACATGGAACGCAGGATCATGACGCCGGGCTCCGGATTCATGGCGAGGGATTCAGGTTCATGGCGCAGGATTCAGGTTCATGGCGCAGCCATTGGCTTCGGCTTGCGGTGCATCAAAGCCGTACGTTTGCAAGACGCCACCAATTCATTCCGCTGATTAAACGTGCGGTGGGCAAAGATGACAAGGCCTTGTTCAGGGCGCGACCGGCTTTCGCGCAACTCCAGCACCTCGGTTTCCACGTGGATCGTGTCGCCGTGGAACAGCGGTTTGGGAAAACGCACCTCGTCCCATCCAAGGTTGGCGACGGTGGTGCCGAGAGTTGTCTCGCCGACGGAAATTCCGACCATGAAACTGAGGGTCAGGCAGCTGTTGACCACGCG
>CAMDRB010000062.1 GCA_945906455.1 Caenispirillum bisanense | reverse complement strand
CGATCTATCGAGGACCTCAAAGCCGCTATTCACAGATTCCTCGCCGAGATCAACGCCAAGCCAAAACCCTTTACCTGGACCAAAGACCCAAACAAAATCATCGCCGCAGTCAAACGCGGGCACCAAGTGTTAGATTCGATCCACTAGGCCAAAAACCTGACCTGTTACCTCTCCCACCCCGGAAATCCATGGAACGGCCCGGTTTATTGGCACCATCGTTTGCCATTTCTGGGCTCCAGGAGAAGAAAAATCCCCAATCGCCCGATGGCTCGCCGCGCTTGTACGCGCGCGTGGGGTGTCGCTACACTCCCTGGAAGATGTGGTTTGGAACCGCCATCTTTAAGTCACCGGAAGCGACGTCGTATGTTCACCCTCAGCAGGCGTCAGGTTCTCTTGTGCGGCGTGTTCGCCGCCGCGACCGCTCTGCCACGCAGCCCGCTGGCTAATGGCGACGCCTTCTACGAAGCCCAAGAAATTCCCGGAAAGGCCGAATTCGTTTACTACGGCAGCGTCAAGGATGAAAGCGGAAACTATATCGAGGGCGCCATGGTCGTGTCCGAAGTCTCTGAACCTCATCTCACCTACGATGTTTATACTAACGTCCTCGGACGCTACCGCACCCCGGATGTGGGCCGCGCCGTCACCGACCTTGGTTTCAAAGTCGACCCGGCGAAGATAACGATGATCGCCTATAAGCCCGGCTACACCATACTCCGGCGGCTCAATCGTGGCTCGCCGCGTGCCAAGAAGGGCGCCTTTGAGATGAACTTTGTCATGGCCTCGGTTTAGGCGGCCGGCGCAGAAACTGAGTTCGGGTTACCGCAGCCGCGGCGCATACATCAGGCCGCCCTCGGTCCAAAGTTTATTGGCACCTCGGTCCAACTTGATCGGGCTGTCCCGGCCGAGGTTGCGGTCGTAAACCTCGCCGTAGTTGCCCACGGTTTTGATGATGTTGTAGGCCCACTTTTCATCGAGCCCCAGCGCTGCGCCGTTTCCCGGAACCAGGCCGAGGAACTGATGGATCTCGATATCGCCGCGCGCCGCGGCGGCGTCGATATTGCGCGAGCTAATGCCGTACTCCTCCGCCGCGATCATGGCGAATATGCTCCAGCGCACGATCTCGAAGAACTGATCGTCGCCCTGGCGGACCAGCGGCGCCAAGGGTTCCCGGGAAATCATCTCGGGAAGGATGTCAAAATTTGCGGGACCTTCATCAAGCGAGGCGCGGGCCGCGCCCAGGAGCGATACGTCGGCGGAATAGGCGGCGCACTTTTGATCTTTCAGCGCCTGGGCCGCCCGTTCGTTGTCGTCGAAGGCGATGGGCACGACGCTGAGCTTGTTGGCGCGGAAATATGACGTCAGGGTCATGACGTGGGCTTCTTGCGACTGGACGCAGACGCGCTTGCCGGCCAATTGCTTGGGGTCGGTGATTCCTGCGGCGCGCGGCACTAAGAATCCCTGACCATCGTAAAATGTGATCGGCCCGAACATCATGCCATTTCCCAGGGCCCGGGTCAGGGACCAGGTGATGCGCCGGGCTACCAGGTCTATTTCATTGGAATTGCGAAACTGCGTGACTTCGCTGGCGGTGACGTATTTCACTCTGGCGGGGTCGCCAAGCACGGCCGCGGCGACGGCACGGCAGACGTCGACGTCCATGCCGCGGAATTCGCCATTGGCGTCCTCCTTGGCGAAGCCGGCGACCTCGGGAAGGATGCCGCACGTCACAACGCCCCGGTCGCGGATGACCTCCAGCCGCTGGCCGGCGTCGGCCCTCCCCGCCAGCCCGGATAGGCAGAGAATGGCCGTCAGAATTCTCGACAGTCTTGCCACGGCAGATCCTGGTCCAACCTGAGGGTTAACGACCTCATCCTGGCCGCATGGTACAGCCGCGCCCGGTCGCTTCAAAGCGCCTGCGCAAGCCGGAGGCGCCGCAATCGCCTTTCCTCAGTATAGAAGGTTCTTCTTTATGAGGCCCAAACCATAGGGAAACGTTATTCGGAATTCCCCTGGACGGCGGGGGACAGGAGAAGATCGTTTCTTCCGGGGCACTTTCGGCTTAAGTCTGCCGGACCATCAGCGACCAGGGGCTATGCCTGGAGCGCCGTCCGGTTTTGGCAAAAGGCACGCAACGTGAGCAGCTTGGAACTACTTCTCGGCACCGGGCCTTCCGCCGGCGGCCGATTGAGCGGCGGGTGCGCTTGCAAAGTGATATTGGTCGGCGCCGGCCCCGGCGACCCCGGGCTGCTGACGCGTAAGGGTTACGACGCGCTCCAGTCCGCCGAAGTCGTGTTTTTTGACGACCTCGTGGCAGCGGAGATCATCGACTTGCTTTCCCCGCGGACGCACCGCGTCTATGTCGGCAAGCCTCACGGAACGGCTGGCCTATCGCAGGCGGATATCGCGGAGCAATTGATCGGCGCGGCACGCGCCGGCCGGCGCGTGGTGCGCTTGAAGGGCGGCGACCCCATGGTGTTCGGCCGTAGCGGCGAAGAGATCGACGCCCTGCGCGCGGCCGGCATCGAGGTCGACGTCATTCCCGGCATTACCGCGGCAACGGGAGCCGCGGCTTCGACCCGCATATCGCTCACCCATCGCGACCACGCCGCCCAAGTGACTTTCGTGACCGCCGCGCGCCAGGATGGCGGATTGGCCGACGTTCGCGGCCTGGCTGGACCTGGCCGCACGTTGGTTGTGTACATGGGTATTGCCCGGGCGGGTGCCCTGAGTGTGGCGCTCGCCGCCGACGGGGTGGGAGCCGACTTGCCCGTCGCCATTGTCGAAAACGCCACGCGGCCGGAAGAACGCGTCATCATCACTACGGTCGGCGACCTGGCCGACGCCATTGCGCGCCATGCCGTCCGCAGCCCGGCCTTGTTCATCGTTGGCAAGGTCGTCGAGACATATGTGCCCGTTGAGGCAACGGCTGAAGCCATCGTTGGCGCCGCGGGCGCTTCGACCACGCGCGCCTGAGAAATCGAACGGGAACATGTTCATGGCGCAAGCCAAGCTTGAAAGCAAAATTCTCACCGCCAACCGTTTGCGCGACGGCGAGACCGTTTACTACACGGCGGCCGGCGCGTGGTCGCCGTACGTGACCGAGGCCCGGGTCGCGAGCACGCCGGACGACATCGATGGGCTGAGCAAATCAGGAGCAGCCGCCTACGCCGCGAATATCGTCGTCGACGTCAATGTTATCGCCGTCGTACCCGGTAGAGACGCGAAGCCAGCCCATATCCGGGAAGTTATCCGTGCGAGCGGGCCGACGGTGAGGGCGGATCTCAACAAGCCCGTCGTGCGGCCCCAGAGGTAAACCTGTGTATATTTACGACACATTCGACCATACCGTCACCCGCGAGCGGGTTGCCGAATTCAGCCAGCAGGTAAAACGCCGCCTGGCGGGTGAGCTGTCGGAAGATCAGTTTCGCCCGCTGCGGCTGATGAACGGCCTCTATTTGCAGTTGCATGCCTACATGCTGCGCGTCGCCATACCTTACGGCACGCTCTCGAGCGTGCAGGTTCACAAGCTCGCCGACATTGCCCGCAAGTACGACCGCGACTACGGCCATTTCACCACCCGCCAGAACATCCAATACAATTGGATCAAGCTGGATCAGGTTCCCGACCTTCTCGCCGAACTCGCCAGCGTCGAGATGCATGCCAACCAGACCTCGGGCAACTGCATCCGCAACGTCACCGCCGATCAGTTCGCCGGTGTCGCCGGCGATGAAGTCGAAGACCCGCGCATCGTCTCCGAGATCATCCGCCAGTGGTCGACCTTCCACCCGGAATTCTCGTTCCTGCCGCGCAAATTCAAGATCGCCGTAACCGGAGCGCCCAAAGACCGCGCGGCCATCCAGTTCCACGACATCGGCATTCAAATCGTTAGGAATAGCGCCGGCGAAGTCGGCTATGCCGTCTATGTCGGCGGCGGCATGGGGCGCACGCCGGTGGTGGCGCCGTTGATCCGCGCCTTCCTGCCCAAGGCCGAGATCCTGTCCTATTTGGAAGCCATCTTGCGGGTCTACAACCGCTATGGCCGCCGCGACAATATCTACAAGGCCCGCATCAAAATTCTGGTGCGCGACTTAGGTCCGGCGGAATTCACCCGTCAAGTCGAGGCGGAATGGCCCGAGATCCGCCCGTCGGGGGTTAACCTTCCCGCCGCCGAAGAAGCGCGCATCGAGGCCTTCTTTGCGCCGCCGGCCTACGAGAAAATCGCCGAGCCGGTGGCATCTTTTGTCGAAGCCAAGGCCAAGGATCGTGCCTTCGCGCGCTGGGTCTCGACCAACGTCCACCCCCATAAGATTCCAGGCTACGGCGCCGTCACCATTTCCCTAAAACCCATCGGCGGCATTCCCGGCGACGCTTCCAGCGCGCAAATGCACGCCATCGCCGATCTGGCCGATACCTTCAGCCTGAGTGAGGTTCGCGTCACCCACGTTCAAAATCTTGTGCTGCCCAACGTCAAACAATCTGAACTTTTCGCCGTCTGGCAGCGCCTGGGCGAAATCGGTTTCGCCGACGCCAATATCGGTCTGGTCACCGACATCATTGCCTGCCCGGGCCTCGATTATTGCGCGCTGGCCAATGCCCGCTCGATCCCGGTCGCCCAACAGCTCAGCAAGCGCTTTGCCGACCTTGATCGCCAACACAACATTGGTCCGCTGCAGATCAAGATTTCCGGCTGCATCAACGCCTGCGGCCATCACCATGCCGGGCATATCGGAATCCTCGGCGTCGACAAGGCCGGCCAGGAGTTTTACCAGATCACTCTCGGCGGTGCCGGCGATGAAACCGCGAGCATCGGCCAATTGATCGGGCCGGGGTTCGCCGGCGAGGATATCGTCGGCGCGGTCGATAAGGTCGTCGCCACCTATATTGCGATTCGCAGCTCGACGTCGGAGACGTTCATCGACGCCTACCGCCGCGTCGGCGCCGCGCCTTTCAAGGAAAGCCTCTATGGCCGTCGTTGATCGCAATGGGCCGCTCAAAGACGCCTGGACGCGCATCGGGGAAGATGCGCCCGCGCCCAAGGGCGCCTCGGTGATTGTATCGCTCGCGCGCCTCAAGAATGAGCACAACAGTCTGTTCTCCGCGGCCGGAGCGGTAGGTGTCGAGGTGGCGAGCGACGTTGACCTCGCCGATCTGGAGCCATTCTTGGCGCGTCTCGGGGTCATCGTTGTGCGCATGGCGACGATGCGCGATGGCCGGGTGTTTTCCACCGGCCGGCTCCTGCGCGAACGCTACGGCTACGCCGCCGATCTGCGCGCCGTCGGCGATTTCATCCCCGACCAGGTGCTGTTTCTCCTGCGGTGCGGCTTCACGTCCTTCGAAGTCGGCGAAAAATTTCCGGTTGAGTCGCTCAAACAATCCGTTGCCGCCTATTCGGTCTGGTACCAAAAGGCCACCGACCGGGCCAAGTCGGTGGTCGAACTGCGCGGTGAAAATTCAAGTCGGGGAGCTCCGAAAGGCAGTTCATCGTGAGTAGCGCCCTTGCCCGTCGCCTTGAGGTCTTGAACGAGCGTTACGACGGCGCTGAGCCGTTGGATCTGCTGCGCAGCGCCATGCGTGATGAGTTTCCGGGCCATGTCGGGCTGGTGTCGTCCTTCGGCACCGAGTCCGCCGCGCTTCTGCATCTGATCGCCGAGGTCGACCGCGCCGCGCCGGTGATCTTCCTCGATACCGGCAAACTCTTCGGTGAAACCAAGAAATACCGCGACCAGTTGATCAAGCGTCTCGGCCTGACCGGGGTTCAGTCGATAACGCCCGAGCCGGCGGCGCTGGCGGCGCGCGATCCGCGGGGTATCTTGTGGACACAGGACCCGAATGCCTGTTGCGCCTTGCGCAAGGTCGAGCCCTTGCAGCGGGCGCTGGCCCCCTTCGATGCTTGGTTCACGGGCCGCAAGTCTTTCCAGGCGGCGACGCGCGCGGCCTTGCCGCGGTTTGAGATCGAGAGCGGGCGCATAAAAATCAATCCCATCGTCCGCTGGACCAAGGCCGACATCGACGCCTACTTCGCGGCGCACGATTTGCCGCGCCATCCGCTTGAAGCCGACGGCTATCTCAGCATCGGCTGCATGCCGTGCACTAGCCGGGTCGAGCCGGGTGAAGACGCGCGCGCGGGGCGTTGGCGCGGGAGCGACAAAGTCGAATGCGGCATCCATCTCCCGGCCGGCCAGACCTCCGCGCCGGCCGACCCGTAACGCATCGCGCGCGCACGCCAATGATCCCGGGTCTAATTCTCAATTGCCGGCCGGCCTTTTATCAGGAGCGGTTTCATGCGGCCTTTGGCGATTTGCCTTGGGCGATCCTTGATTGTCCGATCACACACCCCGAGCCGCTGAGTGTCGCGACGCCGCCGCCGGCCGGGTTCGACACTCTGATTTTTACCAGCCAGATGGGCGTTGCCACGTTCGCACCCGACCCGCAGTGGCTCGCTAAAAAGGTTTTCGCCGTCGGCCAGGGCACCGCCGAGGCCGCGCTGGCCGCCGGCTTCACCCAGGTTTACCAGACCGGTTTCGATATCGCCGACATGCGCCAGTGCCTGTCCGACGAAACCTTTACGTCCGCGCTCTACCCTTCGGCCGATGAAGTCACCGCCGACCTGGAGCTGGAATTTCCTGGTCGGATCCGACGGATCGTCACGTATCGCATGCGTCCGCGTCCCGACCTGCCGCCACAAGTTACGACACCGGCGTTGCAGGGTATCGCGATCATCGCGCCCTTGTTCTCGCGCCGCGGCACCGAAATTCTCACGGATATTCTTGGAAAAGCCGGCATTACCGCCGACAATGCCCGAATCACCGCGGTCGGCATCAGCGCCAATGTGTTTGCGGCCAGCCGCGGACCATGGCACCGTCAAGCCGTCGCCGATCAACCGACGCTTGACTCGGTTGTTGCCAAGTCGGCCGAGGAAATCGAGAGCTTAGGTGCCTGAGGGGTTTGCGATATGACGACATCCAGTTCGGGTGTTTTTCCGGCGGTCCGGATGCGCCGTCTTCGGGCGACGGCCTGGCGCCGACGCCTGGTGCGCGAGACCGTGCTCACGGCCAATGATCTGGTCCAGCCGCTTTTCATCATCGAGGGCACCGGCGTTCGCCAGCCCATAAAAAGCCTGCCGGGCGTGGAGCGCCTCGCCATCGATCTCGCGATCACCGCCGCCAAGGAAGCCGAATCGCTCGGAATCCCCGCGCTGGCTTTGTTTCCGGTGATCGACGGAGCGTTGAAGGACGACCAGGGCCGCGAGGCCGTCAATCCGAAGAATCTGCTTTGCCGGGCGGTGGCCGCCATCAAGAAGGCCGTACCCGACATCGGCATAATTTGCGACGTGGCGCTCGATCCCTACACGACGCACGGCCACGACGGGATTTTCGATGGCGACGACGTGATCAACGACGCAACGGTTGCGGTCTTGGTCAAACAGGCGCTGGTTTTGGCCGAAGCGGGATGCGATGTCGTGGCGCCCTCGGACATGATGGACGGCCGCATCGGCGCCATCCGCCGCGCCTTTGAAGAGCGTGGTTTTGTAAACACGATGATTCTATCCTATGCGGTCAAGTACGCCTCGGCTTTTTACGGGCCGTTCCGCGATGCCGTCGGTTCGAAGGCGACTTTGGGTCCCAAGGGCAAACAAACGTATCAGATGGATCCGGCGAATACCGATGAGGCCTTGCGCGAGGCCGCTCTCGATGTGGCCGAAGGCGCCGACCTGATCATGGTCAAGCCGGGCTTGCCCTACCTCGACGTGATCGCGGCGGTCAAGGCGCATATCAACGTTCCTGTGCTGGCCTATCAAGTCAGCGGCGAGTACGCCATGCTGGCACATGCGGCCAGCAATGGTGCGTTCGATCGGGCGGCGGCAACTCTTGAGTCGCTTCTGGCCATGAAGCGGGCAGGGGCGTCGGCCATTTTCACTTATGCCGCGATCGATGTCGCCCGCGCTTTGGCGGGCAAGAGCTAGTCGTGAGCGCAACGGCGCCCGGCCCAGCGTCCCCCGCGGCGGCCGACGGCAAACTGATGTTTCCTGTGATGCTCGATGTGACGGCCGTGCCGATTATGGTCATCGGCGGCGCGGGAATTTTGCCGCGCGTGACGGCGCTTGACCAGCATGGCGCCACCGGTATTCACATATTCTCTCCATCGCCGACGACCGAACTCAAAGCCGCCGCCGGCGCGCGGCTTCAGGCGCATTGGCCAGACCAGCCCGACTTCGCACGCATCCGTCCGAAGCTGGTTTTTATCGACGACGTCGATGATGTTCTGGCCGCCGCCCTCCGTGGCTTCGCCCGCGATGTTGGCGCGCTGGTCCACACCCAAGACCGGATTCCCCTGTGTGACTTCCATCTTCCGGCGCGCCTTCGCCGCGGACACCTCCTGGTAACCGTTTCGACCGATGGCGCTGCCGCCGGCCTTGCGCGCCACATCCGCGATCATCTTGAAGCCCATGTCTTTGGGCCCGAGTGGGCCGCGCGCGTTGAAGAAGTCGCGCGGGCGCGGCAAGAGTGGAAGCGGCAAGGCCTGACCATGGCTGGCCTCGGCAAGGCAGTCGCCGATCTGGTGGCGGCGCGCGGTTGGCTGAGGAAGCCGTGATCGCCCAGCCCGGCCTGACCGCCACTCCCGACAACGCCCGGACCGCGCTCTCGCCCGCTCCCGGAGTGAGTCCGGTTGATCGCCTAAAATCCATCTTCGGCGGGTCAATCGGCAACCTGGTGGAATGGTACGACTGGTATATCTATTCGGCGTTGTCGCTGTATTTCGCACCGGTGTTTTTTCCGAATTCGGACTCCACCGCGCAGCTCCTCAATGCCGCGGCCATCTTCGCCGTCGGATTTCTTGCCCGGCCGGCCGGCAGCTGGCTGATGGGACTCTATGCCGACCGCCATGGCCGTAAGGCCGCGCTGACGGTGTCCGTGGCCTTCATGTGCCTGGGTTCATTGATCATCGCCGTGACCCCGGGCTACGCCGAGATCGGCGTCGCCGCGCCGGCAATCTTGCTGCTCGCGCGCCTTGTGCAGGGCTTGAGCGTCGGGGGTGAATACGGCACCAGCGCCACGTACCTTAGTGAAATGGCGCTCGAAAAGAATCGCGGATTTTATTCCAGCTTTCAATACGTGACCTTGATTATGGGTCAACTCATCGCCCTCGGCGTACTCATTGTCCTGCAACAATTTTTCCTGACGCCGCTGCAGCTCGAAAGCTGGGGCTGGCGCATCCCATTCTTTATCGGCGCGGCCTGCGCGGTGGTGGCCTTCTACTTGCGCCGGGGAATTGTCGAGACCGAGGCGTTTACCGCGGCTCGCCAACGGGCTCCTCGGAGCTCGATGGCCGAATTGCTGCGCCATCCGCGCGCCGTGGCGACGGTCATCGGCCTGACGCTCGGCGGCACCGTCGCGTTCTATACCTACACTACCTACATGCAAAAATTCATGGTCAACACCTCCGGTTTCACCAAGGATACGGCGACGTTGATCTCGTCGGCGGCGTTGCTGGTGTTCATGCTTTTGCAGCCGCTCGTGGGCGCGATCTCTGACCGGATTGGCCGCCGGCCATTGCTGCTGGCCTTCGGAGTCTTGGGCACGCTCGCCACCGTGCCCCTGCTCACGGCCCTCGGTGAAACCTCCGACTCATGGACGGCATTCATCCTGATCATGACCGGGCTGGTGATTGTCAGCGGCTATACCTCGATCAATGCCGTGGTCAAGGCCGAGCTTTTTCCGGCGCACATCCGCGCCCTTGGCGTAGGGCTACCCTACGCCCTGACCGTCGCGGTCTTCGGCGGAACCGCCGAATACGTAGCGCTTTGGCTGAAGAACGCCGGCCATGAATCTTGGTTTTACTGGTACGTGAGCGCCGCCATCGCCATTTCGCTCGCGGTCTATATCGCGATGCCGGATACAAAAAAGCACTCGCGGATCGAGACGTGAGTCGCGATTAATTCAATACCCGGTGGGCCGCCGATCCTCTATGCTTGATCGATAGGATGGAAAGTTCGATGAACAACAGGCCTAGTTCCGAGGACGCCGCCAGGGAAATCTTGCGCATCGCCGTGCGCGATTTGAACGTTAAAGCCAATACTATGATCGCCGCCCAGCCGGAGGTCGATCGCTTCAATAACTTGCCGTGGCGCCAGGCCGACCTTCGTCCCGGGCTCATGTTGGCCCAAGCAAAAGACTGGATTACCGAAGACGGCCGGCTCACCGAAGCGGGCTTCGCCGCCGCGTACGTATAGCCTAGTTGGCGGTTTTGCGGGGCCGGCGCGAGGCGGTAAGTATAGCGCGCGTTCGCATCCATATCTTCGGACATATCCCGTGATTTTCGCCGCGCCGCTTCCGATCGATGACATCCTGCCGGAGGTTGCGGCGGCGCTGGCGAACCATGCCGCCGCGGTCGTGCTGGCGTCGCCCGGCGCCGGCAAGACCACACGCATCCCGCTGGCACTTCTTGATGCCGCGTGGCTCGGCGGCAAAACCATCCTCATGCTTGAGCCTCGACGCCTAGCCGCGCGCATGGCGGCCACACGCATGGCGGCGACGCTCAACGAGAAGCCCGGCGGCACGGTCGGCTACCGCGTGCGGCTTGACTCCAAGGTATCGGCGCGCACGCGCATCGAGGTGGTAACCGAAGGCATACTGACCCGGCGGCTTCAGACCGACACCGAGCTCAAAGGCGTCGGCTTATTGATCTTCGATGAATTTCACGAACGCAGCCTGGATGCGGACTTGGGGCTGGCGCTCGCGCTCGACGTTCAACGTGCCTTGCGGCCGGATTTGAAAATTCTCGTCATGTCGGCGACGCTCGATGGCCAGGCGGTTGCCGTGCTGCTCGGGAATGCGCCGGTGATTGCCAGCGAACATCGGCCGTTTCCCGTGGAGACCCGCTATCTGGCCAAGCCCGCCGGCGACAATCTGCCGCGCGAAATGGCGGCGCTGGTTCGCCGCGCCCTCGACGATGAACCCGGGAGCATTCTCGCGTTTCTGCCGGGCGAAGGCGAAATCCGACGCACGGCATCACTGTTGGCCGATGGAAATTTGCCTGCCGACGTCATAATCGCGCCCTTGTTCGGCGCGCTCTCGGCGGAAGAACAGCAGCGGGCCGTGGATCCGCCCCAGCCCGGCCTTCGCAAGATCGTGCTGGCCACGACCATCGCCGAAACCAGCCTGACCATCGAGGGCGTGCGCGTGGTCGCCGACTGCGGGTTCAAGCGCGTACCGCGTTTCGACATCCGGCGTGGGATGACGCAATTAATTACCGTGCGCGTCTCGCGTGCCGCCGCCGAGCAGCGTCGCGGTCGTGCGGGGCGGCTGGAACCGGGCATCTGCTACCGCTTGTGGACCGCGCCCGAGGATCGCGGCCTCGCGGCCTTCGACGAGCCGGAAATGCTTCAGGCGGACCTCGCGCCGCTGGTTCTGGATCTCGCGGCCTGGGGGGTCACGGATCCGGGGTCGCTGGCGTGGTTGACACCGCCGCCTGGCAGCGCCGTTGCCCAGGCTCGCGATTTGCTGAAGCGCCTGGACGCCGTCGACGCCGCCGGGCGCATCACCATCGAAGGCAAGGCCATGGCGGCCCTGCCGTTGCATCCGCGCCTCGGGCACCTTGTCCATCGCGGCCAGGAACTTGGATGCGGCCCCCTGGCCTGCGACATCGCAGCACTTCTTGCCGAACGCGATGTCCTGGTTAGCGCGCGCGATCCCGACCTCAGGCCGAGGCTTGACGCCGTCACCAACCGGCGCGGCGGGACGCAAGCGGGCGGAGCGCCGATCAACCACGCCGCCCTGGCGCGCGTGAAATCCGCGGCGGGCCAAATCCGCGGCTTGATCCGAGCGAACAACGCCGCGGCCTCGATTACTCCGAGCGCGGGCCAGTCGCCCGGCGTCCTGGTGGCGCTGGCCTATCCCGACCGGATTGCCCAGCGGCGCGGCGGCGGGCGCTTCCGCTTGTCGGGCGGGGGTGGGGCATTTGTCGATGCCGCCGACCCGCTGGCGGCCGAGGACTTTCTGGCTGTCGCCGACCTCGACGGGGCGGTCCGTGACGCGCGCATCTACCTGGCGGCGCCGGTGACGCGCGCCGAGATCGAAGATGCCTTTGCCGCCGATATTGCCGAGACCGACGACATCGCCTGGGACGCCCGCGAGCAAATCGTCCAGGTTCGCCGTCAGCGCCGCCTTGGCGCGCTGGTGCTTGAAGAGCGTCCGTTCGCCAAAGCCGAGCCGGCGGCCGTGCAGGCGGCCATGATCGCCGGCATTCGCGAGATGGGACTTGCCGTGCTGCCTTGGAGCGAAGCCGCGCGCGGGCTTCAGAGCCGCGCGGCGGTATTGAGGGCGGCGTTCCCCGAGGAGTCTTGGCCGGATCTGTCCGATGGCGCCTTGGCCGGGACCATCGAAGCCTGGCTCGGGCCCGCGCTCTTCGGCATGACGCGCCGCAGCCATCTTGCGAGCTTGGACCTCGCCACGGCGCTGCGCGGCGGATTGTCCTGGGATTTGCAGCAGAAGCTCGACCGGCTGGCTCCGACACATCTTGCGGTGCCGTCAGGCTCAAACATTGCTTTGGATTATGCCGCCGACGGTGGGCCGGCGCTGCACGTCAAATTGCAAGAAGTCTTCGGCTTGCGCGATACGCCGTCGATCGCCGGCGGCCGGGTGCCGGTAACGTTGCACCTGCTATCGCCCGCGCGCCGGCCCTTGGCGGTCACGCGCGATCTCACCAGCTTCTGGACCAAGGTCTACCCAATCGTGCGCGGTGAAATGCGTGGGCGTTATCCGCGCCACAATTGGCCTCTCGACCCGCTGGAGGCGACGGCCACGCGCCGCACGCTCAAACCCAAAAATAATTAGGGTCAGAGTAAAATATTTTATTTTACTCTGACCCTAATTAATAAGTGTTGGGGTTCCTAGGGTTTCGCCCGGTTCAGCCAAGTCGCCGTATGCTTGCCCGGGCCAAGTTTGCGCGCGAGCCAGTCGCCCGCCTCAACCATGGAATCCTCGAACTTCCATGGCGGATTGACGAAGGCGAGACCCGTTCCGAGCAGCCCCGAGGCGGCCTCGCCGCGTTTGGCAGCGCCGCGGGAAAATTCCGAGACCAAGATTTCGGCATCCACGCCGCTGCTGAGCCCGGCGAGAAGTGAACGGTGGCGGCCCTCCTTCAAGATCGGGTACCAGACGACGAAGATGCCTTCGCGCCATCTCGGCACTGCCGCCGTCAGTTTTTCGGGCACGGCCGCGTATTCGGTCTTCACTTCGTAGCTCGGGTCGATCAACACCACGCCGCGGCGAATCTCTGGCGGCGTTAGGGCTACCAGGGCCTCGAGCCCGTCGCGCTTGTGAACGCTGATGCGCGCATCTTTGCGTGCCCAGCAGCCAAGGGCCGGATACGCGCCGGCATGCAGCTCGTTGAGGATCAGACGGTCATGGGCACGCATGAACGCGCGCGCGATGGCCGGCGAGCCGGGATAGCGCCGCAACACGCCGCCCGGATTCAGGCCCTTGAGGAGATCCAGATATCCTTGTACGGCCGGCGGTGCATCGCCCGGCTCCCAGATGCGGTCGACGCCGGTCATATAATCGCCGGTCTTTTGCGACTTGTGCGCGGCAAGATCGTATTCGCCTTCACCGGCATAGAGGTCGATCACGCAAAACGGCTTAGTCTTTTTCGCGAGGCGGGCGAGCAGCAGGCACAGCGCCACGTGCTTGTGGACATCCGCGACTCCGCCGGCGTGGTAGCCGTGCTGATAGCTCAGCATGGTGGGATTCCCGTTCGGTCGATCGTCACAATATTCCTGGGTATTTGCGTATCCGAGCCAGCAGGCGTCCCGGAGCGCGGTGTTCGCATGCCCCGTGAGGCCATGCCATGTTATTATGTTATAATATAATTACGCGTTATTTAAGTTCTGAGTACATAAATTACTTTTGATGCGGTGCACAAGGTCCGCTTTAAGGGGCCCGGTGCCTCTGGTATAAGCCGGCGCGGAATCCGCCGGCCTCGCATCCGGCCACCGCGATCGACCTGGACTGGGTAAATGACCCTAGAAGGCGCAAATTCTTTCCCGTGGTCGCTCCGTGTTCATCTTCCCGCCATGTTTGTCGTTCAAAAGATTGCCGCTGACCTTGGGCGAGCTCGACAGGCTCAAGATCTGAGGCTCAGAACAAGCAAGAATCGGCAAGGAAAGTCGAAATAAAATGCGGATCCTGATTGCGCTGCTCGCGGTGTGTTTCGGCTCGGCGGTTCTGTGGGCCTCGCTTGACCGTCCCCTCGATGCTCCCGATTGGCGCGGTGATATGAAGGGCATCTCCTATAGCCCAAGCGGACTCTACAGCGACGAGCAACTGAAGGAGGGTGTGTCTGACGAGGTCATCCGTCGGGACATGCAGCGTTTGTCGTCCATCACGCGGCGCA
>CAMDRB010000061.1 GCA_945906455.1 Caenispirillum bisanense | reverse complement strand
AGGCGGCCATCAGCCGCTTCGTTGCCGAAACCAACGAAAATCCAAAGCCCTTCGTCTGGACAAAAGACCCCAACAAAATCATTGCTGCTGTCAAACGAGGGCACCAAATGTTAGATTCGATCCACTAGATGCCGAATTCGACCTCGCCGGCCTGCACCTGCCCGAAGAACTGCCGGTCAGCCTGCCCTCGGAACTGGTGCAGCAGCGGCCCGACATCCGCGCTTCGGAAGCCAACCTCCATGCCGCCAGCGCCAGGATCGGCGTCGCCACCGCGCAGATGCTGCCGCAACTTTCGCTCGACGGCCGAATCGGCAGCTCGGCTTCGAACTTCGGCGATCTGCTGACGTCCGGCGCCGGCGTCTGGACCTTAACCGCCGGCCTGACGCAGCCCCTCTTCCGTGGCGGCGAGTTGCTCCACCGCAAGCGCGCCGCCGTCGCCGCCTATGACGGCGCTGCCGCCCAGTATCGCGGGACCGTGCTCACGGCCTTCCAGAACGTCTCGGATGTCTTGAACGCCCTCCAAGTCGACGCCGACGCCCTCAAGGCCAGCCTGGACGCCGAGCGCGCGGCCGCGGAGAACTTGGCGATCGCGCAGAACCGCTACCAGTCCGGCGCGACCAGTTTTCTCACGCTGCTCGACGCCCAGCGGACCTATCAACAAGCCCGGATCGCTTTGGTCCAGGCCCAAGCTATCCGCTTCACCGATACCGCGGCGCTATTTGTCGCCCTGGGTGGCGGCTGGTGGAATCGTTCCGCGGACATGGCGGCAAACACCGCCGAGACCAGAAATTAACCCGGTCGGGCAATGCGCGTGTGGAGACTGAGATGAATACGACAATGAAGCGCATGATCATAATGCTGGCCGCGGTCGGCATCGTGCTCGGCGCGATCTTCGGTTTCGGGATTTTCAAGAACGTGATGATTTCGCGCTATTTCGCGACCGCCGGTGCGCCGCCGCAGACGGTTTCGACCATGCCCGCCAAATTCGACGACTGGCAGCCGACCATGTCGGCCGTGGGCAGCCTTAGGGCCGCAAAAGGCGCCGACCTCGCGCTTGAGGTTCCGGGCGTCGTCGATGAAGTCGCCTTCGACTCCGGCGAGGAAGTCGTGGCCGGCACGGTCCTGCTGCGGCTGCGGGCCGCGGACGACGAAGCCAGGCTGCGCTCCCTCGAGGCCACGGCACAGCTCGCCGCGACGACCTACGACCGCAATCGCAAACAGTTCGAGGCCAAGGCCATTAGCCAGGCGTCGCTCGATGTCGATGCGGCCAATCTCAAGAGCGCTCGGGCGGCCGTGGAAGAGCAGCGCGCCACCGTTAATAAGAAAGTCTTGCGCGCGCCGTTCAGTGGGCGCCTCGGCGTTCGCCAGGTGGACGTCGGTCAGTACCTGACGCCCGGAACGGCCGTCGTGACCTTGCAAGCACTCGATCCGATCTACGCCGACTTCTACGTGCCGCCGGCGCAGGCCGCCAAGATTGCGGTCGGCCAGAAGGCCGTGGTCAAACTCGACAAGGAAACCACCGCCGGCGTCACCGGCGAGGTCTCGGCGCTCAATTCGAAAGTTGAGCCCGGCAGCCGCACCGTGCTCGTACGGGCGACCGTCGCCAATCCGGCCCGGCAATTGCTTCCGGGCACGCCGGTCGTCGTCGAGATCGAGACCGGGAAGGCCGAGCGGCACATTACGCTGCCGCAGACGGCGATCACCTACAATCCTTACGGCGATACCGTCTTTCTCGCACAGAGCGACGGCAAGGATGACGCCGGTAAACCGAAGTTCAAGGCCCGGCAGAGCTTTGTTGTGACTGGCCCGACCCGCGGCGATCAAATCGCCATCCTGGAAGGCATCAAAGAGGGCGATCAGGTCGTGACCGCCGGCCAGCTCAAGATTCAGAACGACACGCCGTTGATCATCAATAACAACGTCCAGCTGAAGAACGATCCCAATCCCAAGCCCCGCGAAGGCGAGCGGTAGGCATCGGCCATGAAATTCACCGACATCTTCGTTAATCGGCCGGTCCTGGCGATGGTCGTCAGCCTGGCGATCCTTGTGCTCGGCCTGCGCGCGCTGAGCTCGCTCCCGGTCCAGCAGTTTCCCTATACCGAAAGCGGTGTAGTGACCGTCACCACCGCCTACTACGGCGCCGACCCCGACGTCGTCGCCGGCTTCATCACCACGCCTCTGGAAACGGCCATCGCCCAGGCCAACGGCATCGACTACATGACCTCCGTCAGCCGCAGCGGCATCAGCACAATCACCGTCAATTTGCGCTTGAACTACGACGCCAATACGGCGCTCACCGAAATCAGCACCAAGGTAAACTCGGTCCTCAACAGTCTGCCGCCGCAGTCGCAGCAGCCGATCCTGGCCGTCAGCGCCGGGCTCGGGACCGCCGCCATGTACATGGGCTTTGTCAGCGACGTGCTGCCCGAGAACAAAATCACCGATTACCTAGTGCGCGTCGTGCAGCCAAAATTGCAGGCCGTCGACGGCGTCCAGAACGCCGAGATTCTCGGCGGGCAGAACTTTGCGCTGCGCGCCTGGCTCGATCCCGCCAAACTCGCCGGCTACGCGCTCACGGCCGAGGACGTCCGCAACAAACTTGCACAAAACGACTACATCTCGGGCATCGGCAACACCAAGGGCCAGATGGTGCAGACGACCCTGACGGCGTCTACCGGCATTCAGACCGTCGCCGAGTTCGAGAACCTCATCATCAAGCAGACCGGCGACGCCATTGTGCGCCTCAAGGACGTCGCGCGCGTCACCCTCGGCGCGGAAGACTACGAAACCAACTTCTCCATCGGCGGGCGGCGCAGCGTCAGCATGGGCATCAACGTCGCGCCGTCAGCCAATCTGCTTGACGTCATCGGCCGCGTACGCGAGATATTCCCCGAAATCCAGGCTCAACTTCCGGCTGGCCTGACCGGCGAAATCGCCTTCGACGCGACCGACTTCGTTAATGCCTCGATCGAGGAAGTTATCGTGACGCTCGCCGAAACGCTGGCGATCGTCACGCTGGTGATCTTCGCCTTCATGGGATCGCCGCGGGCGGTGTTCATCCCGACCGTTGCCATGCCGCTCTCGCTCATCGGAACTTTCGCGATGATGCTGGCGCTTGGCTTCTCGATCAACCTCCTGACCTTGCTCGCGCTCGTGCTCGCCATCGGATTGGTAGTCGACGACGCCATCATCGTCGTCGAGAACGTCTCGCGTCACCTTGAGGAGCGCCTGAGCCCGTTTCAGGCCGCCATCCAAGCCGCGCGCGAACTGGGTGGTCCGATTATCGCCATGACGGTGGTGCTTGTCGCCGTCTACGTGCCGGTCGCGCTCCAGGCCGGGCTTACCGGCACGCTTTTCCGGGAATTTGCGATGACTCTGGTGGGCGCGGTGACGATCTCCGCCATCGTCGCCCTGACGCTGTCGCCGATGATGTGCGCGCGCATGCTGCGGCCCCACAGCGAAAGCGCCAGTGGCTGGGAACGGAACGTCATTGCGTTCATTGATCGGCGGTATGGGCGTCTGCACGCCGGCTACATGCGGCTCCTGCGCGAGAGTCTGCGCACGCTGCCGGTCACAATTCTTTTCGCGCTCATCATCCTCGGCAGCATCTTCTTCCTTTACCGCGGCTCGAACACCGAATTGGCGCCCGCCGAAGACCAGGGATTCCTGATCGCGTTCTCGACACCGGCCACCAACGCGACATTGGCGCAACGCATGATGTACAGCGCTCAGCTTCGCGAATATGCCGAGGGTCACGACGAAATCGGCCTGACCTTCCAGATCGAGTTTCCCGGTCAGACCCTGACCGGTCACGTCCTCAAACCGTGGAACCAGCGTACGCTATCGGCGACCGGGCTCCAGGCCGTACTCCAGCCGGAGTACAACATGATCGCCGGCTCGCAGGTGGCGGTGTTTTCGCCGCCGGCGCTGCCGGGCGCATTCGGCCTGCCGATTCAATTCTCGATTGGCACGACCCAGTCCTACGCGCGGCTCGACGAGGTCAGTCAGGCCTTCATGAATGAGGCCACGAATAGCGGCATGTTCATTTTTCTGAACTCAGACCTCAAGATAAATCGCCCACAATCCAATATTGAGATCGACCGCGATAAGGCGGCGCAACTCGGCTTGACCATGAGCGACGTCGGCGGGGCGATGTCATCGATGCTGGGCGGCGGTTACGTGAACTACTTCAGCATTGAAGGCCGCTCGTACAAGGTGATTCCGCAGGTCGAGCAGACCTCACGGCTGAATACCGATCAGTTGCTGGACTATCACATTCGCGCCGCCGACGGCTCGACCGTGCCGCTGTCGACCATCGCGACGATTTCCACAAAAGCCGTGCCCGAGTCCCTCAACCACTTCCAGCAGCTTTCGGCCTCGACCATCCAGGGCGTGCCCGTCCCGGGCGTGGCACTCGGCGATGCTCTGACGTACTTGCAGGATCTTGCCGCCCGCACCTTGCCCAGCGGCTACTTCGTCGACTACGGCGGACCGACGCGGCAATTCATTCAAGAATCGAGCGGGTTCGCGGCGACGTTCGGTTTCGCGCTGATCATCATCTATCTGGCGTTGGCGGCGTTGTTCGAAAGCTTTCGCGACCCGGTGATCATCCTGGTATCCGTACCGATGTCGATCGCCGGCGCGCTGATCTTTATCAATCTCGGTATCGGCGGTGCGACGCTGAACATCTACACCCAGGTCGGCCTGGTCACACTGATGGGCCTGATCAGTAAACACGGCATTCTGATCGTCGAATTCGCCAACGGCATGCAACGCGCCGGAAAATCGAAGCTGGAAGCCGTTGAAGCTGCCGCCAGCATTCGCTTGCGGCCGATTCTCATGACCACCGCGGCGATGGTTTTCGGTGTGTTGCCGCTGGTTTTCGCCAGTGGCGCCGGGGCGGCTTCTCGCTTCAGCATCGGCCTGGTGATTGCCAGCGGCATCTCCATCGGCACACTATTCACGCTGTTTGTCGTACCGGCGGTCTATATGGCGATTGCCACCGATCGCCGGGCAAGCACCACGGATTAGAGCGCCGGCCCGGGCGGGGCATTCGCGAGTTCCGCCTGCGAGCGCAGCTGTAGACGGCGGAACGACCACGCGCTCAGCGGAATGCTGACGAGGTAAACGATTCCGACAAGGCTGAGAGTCTCCCAGGGATCGGTCACCAGAAAGGCGGCAAAAGCGCCGATGACTGCCATCATCGGAATAACCCACTGGGGTTTCAGGCGCATGTGTTTGCCCGAATAGACCGGGACGTGGCTGACCATCAAGATTGAAGACGTCAGCAGGAAAGCGCCGGCGACAACCGGCGAGGCAAAGAAGGCCGCTTCGGAGTGAAGCCAGATCAAGAGCGGCAGAATTGCGATCCCGGCGCCGCCCGGTGCCGGCACGCCGGTGAAGTAATTATGGGCCCAGTTCGGCAAATCCGGCTGCCCGACCATGGTATTGAACCTCGCCAGGCGCAGCACGCAGCAGACAGCGTGAAGCAAGCACAGCGCCCAACCGATCCCGCGTGCGTCTTTCATCACCCAGACATACATCAGTATCGCCGGCGCCACGCCGAAGCTAACCGCGTCGGCCAGGGAGTCGAGTTCGGCGCCGAACTTTGTCGTTCCGCGCAACATCCGCGCCACCCGGCCATCGACGCCGTCCAGCATCCCGGCGAGCACCAGCGACGCGGCGGCCCGATCCCACTGGCCGTTGAGGCCATAGCGGATCGCCGTTAGTCCGGCGCATAAGGCCAGCAGAGTCAGGATATTCGGGAAAATGCGGTTGAACGACAGACTCTTGAGCCGCCGCCGCGCAGCGCTGCCCATGACGCCGCGGCCGAAGCGTCCCCGGCGCATGTCGACCGCATCATCGTCGTCATCCATGTCATCCGGGGCACGACTCTTGTCGTCCATTTAACGGACCTCGCCCTCGCGGGGACCTTCACTCGCGTTCATGTCCGCCAACACCGTTTCGCCGGCGACGGCTTTCTGACCGACCACCACCAACGGCGATACGCCGGCCGGCAGGTAGACGTCGAGCCGACTGCCGAAACGGATCATGCCAAAACGCTGGCCGGTCAAGAGGTGCTGGCCTTCGCGGACATCGCAGCGGATGCGCCGCGCCACAAGTCCGGCGATCTGCACGACGACGAAGTCTTTGCCGTCCTGTGTACGAATGACCAATGCCTGACGCTCGTTGTCTTCGCTCGCCTTATCCAGGGTCGCGTTGAGGAATTTTCCGGGCGTATATTCGTCCTTGATGACGGCGCCGGCGATCGGCGCACGATTCACGTGACAATCGAAGACGCTCATAAAGACGCTGACGCGCGTCACCGGCGCGGCGCCAAGGCCCAGTTCCAACGGCGGGGCGGCAGGACCGATCAACTGCACGACACCGTCGGCCGGACTGACAACCAAGCCGGGCCGCGTGGGCGTCACGCGGTCGGGGTCGCGGAAAAAGTAGAAGCACCAGATCGACAGCAACAATCCAATAAATCCGAGCGGCGACCACACCCACCACAGGATCAATGCGCCAACGACAAAAAGCGCGACAAACCCCGGCCCTTCCGGATGCAACGGCGGCAGGACATAGTCCCGCCAGCCGATTTCGGCGGATTTCATGCCGTGGGATGCGGGCTCATGCGAAGACACGCGGCGGATTCCTTTCAGGTCTGGACATCGACCCCATCGGGGTATGTCCCAGTCATACCACTGCCGAAGAAAAAAATCAGGCTGAACGCTTAAGAAGGATAAATGCCTGGCCGGCTAGGGCGAGCAGCGAGGGTGGGGATTCTAGCCTAGGGCCGGTTTTTGGGCGGCAGATTGAAGACTTGGCCGGGATAGATCAGATCGGCGTCCTTGATCAGGTCCTTATTGGCCTCATAGATCAGGGTATACATGACCCCCTCGCCGTAAGTGCGCCGCGCGAGCCGCCAAAGACTATTGCCCTTGACCACCGTCACCGCGCCGGGCGGCATGTTCGCTTGAGCAGGGTCAAGCACGAACGGCACCTCGATGCGCGCAATGACATTGCTGTTCACGCCGAGCTGATCGGCGCGGATGCTGTGCTTGCCGGCCGCGGCCTTACCTTTGGGTTCGACTTCCCAGGTCCCCTTGTCGCCGGCGACGGCGCGGCCGATGAATTCGTTGTCGAGATAAATTTGCACGGTGCTCCCGGCATCGGCCTTCCCCCCCAAAGCGAAGGTGCCGTCGGCACTGTAGTCGATAGCTTCAACCGTGAGCGAGCCGGAGCCGGGTGCGCTGGGCCCCTGCAAGACCCGGCTTCTTCCGCCGGCGCGCGACTGTTCGACGATCAGAATCTCGCCGTTACGCTCGGGCACCGACATAACCACGACGTTTTGCGACGAAAGCTCCTTGCCGGCACCGACCGTTCTCAGCGAGAACTGGCGCGTGCCGGGTGAAACCGGGGCCGTGGGTAGGTAAACCCATTCGCCGCGGTTGTCGGCGGTGACCCGGCCGATTTCCCGCTCGCCATCAAGAATCGAGACCACGGCGCCGGGCTGAGCCCGGCCGGCCATAACGAGGTTGCCCTTAGGATCGATCCGGACGACGTCGAAGGAAGGGGCCCCCGGCCCGGTCACAACCGGCGCCGTGCGCCCATCGCCCAGCAGCCCGCCGGGACGCTGCAGGGTGAAATTCAGCACCAGGGCTGCGGCCACAACCACGATACCGACGATGGCGACGATAATTGGACGGTTCACGGCACTTTACACATCGTTGAATGTCGGCGGCTTCGGTCGTCGACGGGTCACCACAGGTTTACGCAATTGAGAGCGGCGTTGCAACCGGCCGGGGCGGAAATACGGCCCGAGCGGTGCTCCGGCGTCCTCCCGGGTCAGGCCATGGCCATCACGTAGGCGATCACCACGGCCAGGGCCAAAGGCAGGGCCGCCAGCCCGGCCAGGACCAGTGGATATAAGACCAAGCTGATGCGTGCGGCCGGCAAGGGAACGCGCTTGGCCGTGCCTTCCGCGAAGAAAATCAGCGGCAGAAAAATCATCGCTGGGCGCACCCAAGGCTGGGCCTCGGCCAAGGCCCAGGCCAAAGCGAGAAGTGCCGCCCCTGCTCCGAGGATGATGCTGTCCCCGACCGCGGCGGCCATGGCCCATTGCATCACGGTGTAGGCCAGCACGCTTGAAACCAGAATCAGCCCGGTCGACGCCAAGCTGGGCTCGCCGGCAACCCACGCGATCAGGGAAAGACCTAGGGCTGCTGCCGCGAGCAGGATAAGCGCCACGGCGCCGTGGGAACGGGCGGCATCGAGCCGCGCGATCACCAGGAATGCGGCGGCCGTGAGCGCCGCGACACTCGCCGCCCAGCCGACGCCGAGGGGCGCCGGCAGCGACAAGCCGCCTCGGACACTGGCCCAAGTGGAAATCAGAAGGACGATGGCGGCGGCGGCGGCGGCCCAGAAACGCCGCGGTGCCATAAGGTCGAGCACCAGGCCGACCAGGGCAGCGCCCAGCGCGATATGCCCGATCCGGGAGAAATCGTTGGCCGGCACCCAGTCCGGCCGGAGGAAGAAGCCCCAAGAAATAAGAAAACTGAGCACGACGGCGCTGCCAGCCGCGCGCACGCCGCGCTCGGCTCCGCCAAGGCCGCGGATCCCGCCGGCGAAAACCAGCGTGAGGGCGAACGGCGCGACATACATCATTACGGAATTCAGCATGTACCGGCGGCCATGAATTCGGGCGGCCGTACATCGCAACCATAGCCGCCCCCGAACCGCACTTATGCCGGGTTCAGCGGCGAAAACCAACCGTAACCGCAAGAACCGCTTCGGTTAACGCTGCTTAGCGACGTCGGCGGCGCTGACCGGGCCGCCCTTGTTGTCCCAGGTACTGCGCACGAAATTGGCCAAAGTCGCGATCTCCTGATCGGTCATCTTGTCGGCGAAGGATTTCATGTCTTCCCAGGCCCCAAACGGTACCGGGCTGCCTTGACCGACTTTCGCGCCGTAAAGAATGGTGTTGATCAGCGACGCCGGATGAGCGGCCTGAACAATCGGACTCAAGGCAACCGGCGGCGCCTTCATGAACGCACCCCGCCCCGAGTCCAGATGACACTCCTCGCAGTGTTTGTCGTAGAGCGCGAGGCCGGCGGCGCGCTCGGCGTCGGTCAACGTCTGCGTCGGACTTTCGCCGGCCGGCGGCAGGCTCTTGAGATAGACCGCCATCGCCTTGGTATCTTCGACGCTAAGATATTGCAGGCTGTTGATGACCACTTCGTTCATGGGCCCGAAGATTCCGGCCTTGGTGTTGTGGCCGGTCTTGAGATAGCGGGCGATTTGCTCGACCGGCCACGGACCGAGGCCGCTCGCGGCCGACGTCAAATTCACCGCCGACCACGTGCGCACCTGGCCGTCGGCGACATGATCCAGCTGCGTGCCGCCGGTGTACTTTAGGTCTTTACGCTCAGCCAGAAATAGGTTGCGCGGGGTATGACAGGCACTGCAATGGCCTAGGCCCTCCACTAGATAAGCGCCCCGGTTCCACTCGTCGGACTGGCCGGCGACCGGCTGGTAGCGGCCTTCCTCGAAGAACAGCGCGTTCCAGATCATCATCGGCCAGCGCATCGCAAACACAATACCGTTCGACGGCGGTGTGTAGCGCACCGGCGGCAGCGATTTCAGGTAGGCGAATATCGCCTTCAGGTCGTCGGTCGCCACCAGCGTAAACGACGTATACGGAAACACTGGGAACAGGCGGCCGGCCGGCGCGACGCCGCTGTGCATCGCCTGAATGAACTGCTCTTCGGTCCATTTGCCGATACCGGTTTCTGGATCGGGCGTGATGTTGGTCGAATGGATCTCGCCCAGGAAGCTGTAGGGCGCGGGTATCGTGAACCCCAGGCCGCCGGTGAAGGGTTCGCCGCCGGGACGGGTATGACAACTGATGCAGTTGCCAGCACGGGCCAAGTATTCGCCTTTGACCAGCAGTGGATCGGCTGGGGGTGGCGCCGGGGGCGCGGCAACTTCCGCGGCCGGCGCGCTGCCTTGGGCCGGCTCCGCGGCTTGGGCGGAGGCAAGGCCCGCAGCGGCAACAATCAGCGCGACGCCGAGCGCGGCGATCGTCAGTCCGCGGGAACGACGACGTGACGGTAAGGTGGTGCGATCCATTTCAGTCCCAGAGAACACCGATTACTCGCGGAGCCGTCAAATGCGCAACGCCCGTCACAATCGGCGGCGGGCGTTGGCGAAGCAATCCGACCGAAAATTACTTTTTATTGCGATAGACGTCATGGCAGCCCTTGCACGTCAGGACATCGACCATCTCTTCCATCACGACCGGCAAGCCGCCGGTCCGCGCCGACTTTACCATCCCTTCGGTTTTCACGACAAACTCTTCCATACGTTTGGAGAAATCCGCCCACTGGGCCCATACCTCGGGCTTGGACTCTCCGCCCAGCACCTTCGGCTCGAAGCTCTTCAAAGCCGTTTTGGCGACCAGCGCGATGGCTTCCACATGCGCGACAAAATTGTCGGGCGGAATCTGTGTTGAAACAGTCATGCCGAGAGACGCGGTTTGCGCGTCCAGGGTCTTCATGATGTGCTGGCGGTAGTCGATCACGTCCTTGTCATCGGCGCGGGCGACCAACGGGACAGCGGTCATCGCCATCACAGCTACGACGGCTAACCCGCCGACAAAACTAACCAGACGAATCATTTAGGAAACCTCCACTGTTTTAAGCCGAATCCGCGATCCAGCTTGAGCCATTCTCGCCAGGGCCATTCTTGATCTTAAATCGTGTCAATTCTGAGGGCCCGGGTGGCCGAGACGTTTACTAAATAAGCCCAGGCGGGATCAAGGGGTATGGCCGGTAAGGGCGGATTACCCCTTACAATCTGTTACATGCGACGACGGTGCAGGGCGGCTTCCCTAAGGGAGCCGCCCCCGATCCGCCTATTTCTTCACGCGATAAACGTCGTGGCAGCCTTTGCAGGTCAGGGCGCCCTGAATCATCGGCTGCGCGGCGGCTACGCCGCCCGCTTTGGCGACCTTGGCCAGTTCGGCGGTACCGGCGGCGAATTCCTTCATCCGCTTGGAGAAGTCAGCGTACTTCGCCCAAACTTCCGGCTTGGCGTCGCCGCCTTCGGCCTTGGGCTCAAAAGCCATAAGCGCGGTCGAGGCCACAAGGGCCAGGGTTTCGGCATGAATGGCGAAACTCTCAGCCGGCGCCTTGCCCTGCAGCGTCATATTCAGGGCGGCAGCCTGCGCGCCCAGCGACTTCATGACGTGCTTACGGTAATCAATCAGGTCCGTGGGATCGACGGCGTTTGCCGGCGCTGACAGCGAAGCCGCCACGGCAAAGGCCAAACCTGCGGCAAACTGCGAGAAACGGGTCATTCAGAAGTCCCTCCGGTCTAGTTGCGGGATGTACAATCCAGGCGCTCTCGGGGCACTCCTTTACAAAGAAGTGCCGGGAGTGGCAAGAGCATCCGCACGTAACCGGCCCCTGGATTTCCGAAATTCAAGCAGATGTGACCACCCCAATGCCCTCAACCGCCCCAAAACTGACATCCTTATGCGTTTTTTGCGGCTCCCAGCCCGGGGTCGACCCGGCCTATGCCGCGGCAGCGGCGGCCCTCGGCGCCGCCCTGGCCGCCAACGGCACGACCCTGGTTTTCGGCGGCGGAAGAGTAGGGCTCATGGGGGCCACCGCCGACGCGGCCCTTGCCGGTGGCGGCAAGGTTGTCGGCGTCATCCCCGACTTTCTGAAGGACAAGGAACTCGCCCATCCAAGGGCCACGGAAATGCTGGTCGTTCCCACCATGCATATCCGCAAGAAAACCATGTTCGAGCGCAGCGACGCCTTTTGCATCCTGCCGGGCGGCGTCGGCACCATGGACGAGCTGTTTGAAATCGTTACCTGGCGGCAACTCCACCTCCACAACAAGCCGATCATTGTCGTGAACGTCGCGGGCTACTGGTCGCACCTCTTGACGGTTCTCGACCAGATGATCGGCCAAGGATTCGCCCATCCGGGCCATGACGCCCTGGTCACGGTTGTCGATCGGGCCGAGGCCGTGATCGGGGCCGCCGAGGCGGAACTCGATGCGCCGAAACCGCCCGTCTTGTTCAAGGTTTAGCCGCTGGAAGCCGCCTTGCGCCGGGCGAATCCCGGCTTGCGTCCCTGTCGCGGGATGCACTACTTTCGGCCCACAATCCGAAGGGGCCTTTAACAGGCACGCCGGAACTTCAGCGACTAGGGAATGGCGACCGCCGGACCCTCTAAAAAGGAACGCGCATGGCCAAAATCAAGGTAAAAACCCCGGTTGTCGATCTCGACGGCGACGAGATGACCCGCATCATCTGGCAGTTCATCAAGGATAAGTTGATCCTGCCATACCTTGACCTCGAGCTGAAATATTTCGACCTCGGCGTCGAGAACCGCGACAAGACCGAGGACAAGGTCACGATTGATTCCGCCAATGCCATCAAGCAGTACGGCGTCGGCGTGAAGTGCGCCACGATCACGCCCGACGAAGCGCGGGTGAAGGAATTCAAACTCAAGAAGATGTGGAAGTCGCCCAACGGTACGATCCGCAACATTCTCGGCGGAACTATCTTCCGCGAGCCGATCATCTGCAAGAATGTGCCGCGCCTGGTGCCCGGCTGGACCCAGCCGATTGTCATCGGCCGCCATGGCTTCGGCGACCAGTACAAGGCCACGGACTTCAAGGTCCCGGGCAAAGGCAAGCTGACCATGACCTTCACGCCCGAGGACGGCAGCGCGCCCTTCAGCCACGAGATCTATAGCTTTCCCGGAAGCGGCGTGGCCATGGGCATGTACAACCTGGATTCCTCGATCGCCGAATTCGCCCAGTCTTGTCTGAACTACGGCCTGGCGCGCGGCTATCCGGTTTATCTTTCAACCAAGAATACGATCCTCAAGGCCTATGACGGCCGCTTTAAGGATATCTTCCAGGAGATCTACGACCGTGATTTCAAGAGCCGGTTCGAAGCCAAGCGCCTCACCTACGAACATCGCCTGATCGACGACATGGTCGCCTCAGCCCTGAAGTGGCCGGGCGGATTCTTGTGGGCCTGCAAGAACTACGACGGCGACGTCCAGTCGGATACCGTGGCCCAGGGCTTCGGTTCCCTCGGCATGATGACATCTGTCCTCCTGACGGCCGACGGCAAGACGGTTGAAGCCGAAGCCGCCCACGGAACGATCACGCGCCACTACCGCCTGCATCAGCAGGGCAAGGAGACCTCGTCCAATCCGATTGCGTCGATTTTCGCCTGGACGCAAGGGCTGAAGTATCGCGGTAAGTTCGACAACACCCCCGATGTCGAGAACTTTGCCGAGACCTTGGAAAAGGTCTGCGTGAAGGCGGTTGAAGCCGGCCATATGACCAAGGACCTCGCGATCCTGGTCGGCCCGGAGCAGCCCTGGATGACGACCACTCAGTTCCTGGCCAAGCTGGACGAAATGCTGCAAGCGGCCATGAAATAGACGAAATCCCGGTCAGAGTTTCATGAATTTGGAAAAGTTGATTGCCGGCTACCGGCAATTCCAAGCGACCTACTACCGCGAGAATAAGGCGTTTATCGAAGATTTGATGGCCCGCGGCCAGGCGCCAAAGGCCCTGATGATCGCCTGTTCGGACTCACGCATCGACCCGTCGCTGAAGTTCAGCGTCGAGCCCGGTGAGCTTTTCATCGTCCGCAATGTCGCCAATCTGGTGCCGCCGTTCGAGCCCGACGGGCACACCCACGGCACCAGCGCCGCGCTCGAGTTCGCCGTCCGCGGATTGCAGGTCGAAGACGTAATCGTCATGGGCCATGCGCGCTGCGGCGGCATCAGGGCGCTGATGAACCAGCCCCAGGACAGCGATTTTGTCGCCGCGTGGATGAAGATCGCGGACTCGGCCCGCGCCACGGCGCTCAAAACCTCCGCAATACCGGAAGTCGCGCAGCGCTGCTGCGAACAAGAAGCAGTAAAAATCTCGGTGCAGAATCTATTGACGTTTCCGTGGGTGAAGGAAGCCGTTGATGCCGGGAAATTGCGGACCCACGGCTGGTACTTCGATCTCGAAACCGGGACGCTATTCATACTCAACAAAGCAACCGCGGAATTCGAGGCGGTTTAGGTCACAAACCGTCTATGTCATTGCCGGGCTTGACCCGGCAATCCAGGGCCAGAAACTCTCGTGCGTGTTACCCTGGATCCCCGGGTCAAGCCCACGGCTGTCCCGATTCAAGTTGCGCGGATAGCGTCTAGCGCATCGCGCCGAAAAGTGGCCTTCCGGTTTTCGGAGAAAGCGATGTGCAGACAAATAGATAGAGCGAGCAGCATGATTCCGAATTAAGGAACGTCTGAATAAGTAGCAGAAGGGACGAATTTGGTCATTTGCAGTCTCACGAATGTTGTGCGGATGGGGAAGATCAATCGCGGTGGAGGAGTTTTTCTGTCCTCGCGGCGTTCTGTGGGCTGGTCTGGCCCGTTACGCCGGC
>CAMDRB010000060.1 GCA_945906455.1 Caenispirillum bisanense | reverse complement strand
ATCGCCTTGGCCGGCCCACTTCGGCTTTTCGCTCGGGGGCCTTTCGCTCGGGGGTTTCTCGCGCGGCCCTTCGCTTGGCGTCACGTCGCGTTCGGGTTTCGCGTGGCTCTTCGCTTTCCACTCAGGCTTTCCCGTGTGCGCCGGCGGCGGGCGGCGGGTGTGGCCGCCGTCGGCCGGCGCCTCAGACGGGCCGATATGGATGTCGCCTTTGGTGACTTTGGCGACGCGCTCGGCGAACTGCGCGGCGATGGCGGTGTCGATCTCAAACTTGGTCTCGTGGTCGAAAATCCGGATGGCGCCGATTTCGCGTTTGGTGATGCCGCCCTGGCGGCAGATTTCCGGAATCAGCCACTTGGGATCGGCCTTGCGCTGCCGGCCGACGTTAAGCCTGAACCAGACACTGCTCGCCAAACCGACCCTAGGCTCGCGCGGGGCAGAGCCGAATTGCCCCGGGGGGCCGGGAGGGCCGAGATCGGTCACGTCCTCCGGCGCGGGCAGCTGCGAGCGATAGAGCCGCACCAAGGCCGCCGCGATATCTTCGGCCGACCGCTTGGTCAAAAGATCGCGCGCCATGACCAGGTCTTCCTCGGCGCCGGCCTCGGCACTGAGCAATCGTTCGAGCAGGCGCTGGTTATCGATCTTGCGGATGGCATCGGGCGTGGGCGGATTGGTCCAGACGGCTTCAATCTGCGCCGTCGACAGCATGCGTTCGCCGCGCCGGCGATTGGAGGGCGTCAGCAACAGCACACTCACGCCTTTGCGCCCGGCGCGCCCCGTGCGCCCGCTGCGGTGCTGGAGGGTCTCGGCATCGTTGGGAAGGTCGGCGTGGATGACCAAGCCAAGGTTCGGCAGATCGATGCCGCGCCCGGCGACGTCGGTCGCCACGCACACCCGCGCCCGCCCGTCACGCAAAGCCTGCAGCGCGTGGTTGCGTTCGCTTTGGCTGAATTCGCCCGAGAGCGAGACGGCGGCAAAACCGCGCTCGACCAGGGTCGCGTGCAGATGGCGCACGCCGTCGCGGGTATTGCAGAAGACCAGCGCCGCCGGAGAATCGACAAAGCGCAGCACATTGACCACGGCATGCACCGCGTCCTGGGGTGCTATGCGCATGGCGCGATATTCGATGTCGGCGTGGCCGCGCGCGCCGGCCGAAACTTCGAGGCGCAGGGCCTCGCGCTGATAGCGTTTGGCGAGATTGACGATGTCGCGCGGCAAGGTCGCCGAGAACATCAACGTGCGCCGGTGTTTTGGTGTGGTCTCGAGAATGAACTCGAGATCCTCGCGAAAGCCGAGGTCGAGCATTTCGTCGGCTTCGTCAAGAACGACGGCCTTGAGACCGGCGATCTTCAGCGCCGTACGCTCGAGATGATCGCGAAGGCGTCCCGGCGTGCCGACGACGATGTGGCATCCGGCATAAAGCTGGTGCTTCTCGGCCCGCGGGTCCATGCCGCCGACGCAGGTGACGATCTTGCCGCCGGCGTGTTGGTAGAGCCAGGTGAGTTCGCGGCTGACCTGCAAGGCCAGTTCGCGCGTCGGTGCGACGATCAGCGCCAAGGGATCGCCGGCGCGCGGAAGTTTTTCGGCGCCGTCCAAAAGCGCCTCGGCGATCGCCAAGCCAAAGGCCACGGTTTTACCCGAGCCGGTCTGGGAGGAGACCAAGAGGTCGCGAGCGCACGCCTCGGGCGCCAGCACCGCGGTTTGCACCGGGGTCGGATCGTTGTATTCGCGCTCGGTTAAAGCGCGCGCGAGGGTAGGACTGGTCGCGGGAAATGCCACGGGATGTTGGACCTTATCGGGTTAAATGCGGTCGCCGGCGCGAGTGGTGCGCAAAAATTCCGACGGCGGGCGCGGGGCTCGGTGTCGTCTGCCGTAGGTTATAGCGTGGGCGCGCTTCCGCCCAAATGCGATTATCCCCCTCACCCGCAACGTATACGTTGCGGGTTGCGAAGGGTTGGCGCGGCGCGAAGCGTCGCGACAACAAAAAGTTAGAGCAGGCATAGCGATTCCGAATCGTGCTCTAAATAACCGGTGCGTCGTAAATCTTCCGGCGGTTGACGACGATGGTTGCCGTGTTGTGCCCGGTCAAAATGATGCTGGTGCCCTCAAGATCGGTCAGGGGCTCGTGGCCATAGGATACCTTCAAGACCAGCGCACCCGAGACATCCTTCCCGGCTTCGTCGATCACCGTGGGCTTGCCGCCGACATGTTGGACGCGATAGGGGACGCTCATGCGGCTTAAGTCCTTGCTGGTGCTGGTGGGCAGTTCGACCGTGCGGGACTGTTATATGGCCCTGTCCAAGGCTTGGCGCTAGTACCGCCGGTTCCTCGCGGGTTGCAGAGGCTAGATGGCCACCGAGTTCGGCGGAACTTCTAACTCATTGGCGGGTATGGAATTTTCGCGATTCACAGGCGTGGATTATGTTAGCGCGCGGTGCTCGCCAATCGCGCAATGCTGAACCGGCCCCCCTCGCTTCCGCCCTGCGAAAGCTCGAAGGGGCGCTAGTTTCTGTAAGTTCGCTCCGCTCACTAACAGAAACTAAGCGCCCGGTTTGTCGCCGGTCAAGGGCGCGCGGCATCGGACGCCCTATGCTTTGCTTGAACGGACCCGGAGGCGGCGCTGGACCAAGCTGTTGAAAGCGTGCAGACGAACGATGTGAGCCTGCTCGCGCGGCTGGCGTTGGCGCTCGGCATCGGCTTGACGGTGGGCATCGAACGCGGCTGGCATATGCGCGAGGCGGCGCCGGGTACGCGCGTCGCCGGCGTGCGCACGTTTACGCTCATCGGCTTGTTGGGCGGGATCCTGGGCGTCGCCGGCCAAGCCATCAATGACGTGATTATCGCCGTCGGACTGTTCGGCTTCTTCGCGCTAACCGCCGTCGCGTACTTCTCCGGCGTCGCGCGATCCGATGAGCGCGGCATGACCACCCTGGTCGCGGAACTGATTACGTTCATATTGGGTCTGATCGCCGTTCGTGGCGATATGGTCGTCGCCGCGGTGGTCGCCGTCGTCATGGTCGCGATCCTTGACCTGAAGAGCCACATTCACGGTTGGGTCGGAAATGTACAAAGCGCCGAACTCAAGGCCGCGATCAAGCTCCTGCTCATGTCGGTTGTGGTCCTGCCGCTGCTGCCCAACGAGGATCTCGGTCCGGGCGGCGTCCTCAATCCTTACAAGATTTGGTGGGTGGTGGTTATTATCGCCGGCCTGTCATTCGCGGCCTACGCCGCGATCCGCGTGGCCGGACCAAAGGCCGGGGCGGCGATGACCGGCCTGTTGGGCGGTTTGGCATCCTCGACGGCAGTCGCCTTGAGTTGCGCGCGCATGGCCGCGCGGACACCCCGCCTGGCCGACCCCTTGGGCGGCGCCATCGCTTTAGCTTCGGCGGTTATGTTTCTCCGCGGCCTGGTCGTGGTGACGATTCTCTTCAAACCGGCGGCGAGCATACTGGCCGTGCCGCTGATCGCCGCCGTCATCGGCGCGGCCGGCACCGGAGTGTTTCTGTTTCGATTCGGACTAAGCGGGTCGAGCGGCGCCCCGGCCGCCGGCGGGCCGCATGTCGATCTTGGGCCGCCGTCGGATATCGATACCGCGGTCAAGTTTGGCCTGGTTCTCGCCGCCGTGGGATTGGCGGCGCATTATGGCAAGGCGTTTTTTGGGAGCGGCGGACTGCTGGCGAGCGCGGCCTTATCCGGTTTGGTCGACATCGATGCGGTGACCATCACCATGTCGAAGTTCGGCCAAGCCGGCACGGAAAGCCCCGAGAGCGTGGCGCTGACGGTGTTCATCGCGGTCGTCGTCAACAGCGCCGCCAAGATGGCCTACGTCGCGGCGATCGCGCGCGACGTGATGATCAAACAAGCGCTGCTCATCTTCACGGTGCCGACCGTCTTGGGCGCGGCGGCTTATTTCGTCTCGCGGGCGATCTAGAGCGGCAAGAAGCTCAAGATCGCAAAACTGAAAGCGCGAGCGCGTTTTCTTTGACGTGCGCTGGAGAACCGGATTCGGGAATTGCGATAACGTTGCCGCTGCGAATGACCCAGTCCAGCGCAACCGTCGCCGCCGAATAACCGAACTTAGCGCCGACCCCGGCCAGCGTCGGGTCGCGCACCAGGGGGCCGCTGCTGCCCCCGAGCGGAGAATAGGCCATCACCGGCATATTGTGCTGCTGGCACCACGGCAGAACGTCACGCTCAATGTTCCGGTTCCTGAGACTATAAGAAACCTGATTGGTTGCGCAGCGATGGCCGTCCGGCACACGGAACAGTTCTTCCATTTGAGCAACGCTGAAGTTGGATACGCCCCAGCTGCGAATCTTTCCCGCCGCGCGTAGTTCCTCAAATTTCGCGACAACGCCGGCGAGACGGCTGCTCGGGACCGGCGCATGCAAAAGATAGAGATCGATGCGGTCGGTGCGCAGACGACCGAGGCTCGCCCGGCATGCCCGCGCGATGGCTTCTCCCGCCGTGTTCTCGGGCGACACCTTGGTGACCAGAAATACGCGGTCGCGCTGATCGGCTATCGTGCTGCCGATGAACTGCTCGGAGCGGCCCTCGCCATAACTTTCGGCCGTATCGATGACCGTCATGCCGAGCGCGATGCCCGTGCGCAGCGCCTCTTTCTCAACCGACAGCGCATGGCGTCCCTGACCAAGGCGCCAGGAGCCCTGGCCGATCGCCGGGACCGTCGTGCCGTCGGGAAACTTTACGGTCCGCACCACCGGCTTCGGTGCCTCGCCGGTGCCGGGAACCTGAGCACTTGCTTGGATGGCCAGCATGGCACTTGCGGCGGGAAGCGCGAAGCCGAGGGCCGCACAACGCGCACTAAATTGACGTCGGTTAAGCAAGTGTTGGTTCATGGTGTCCATCTCTTTCCGGCCAGACAATCGCAATAGCCAGAATGCGGCACGCTGATGAGTTCCGGAACTCAATGTCACCGGAACTCCCATTTCGCTATGATACCACGGCTGGGGGCGCGCAATATTGGACTCAATGAAATCCAGATAATACATTGAGTCGGCGGGCTTATTTGGTTGCCGCGATGGGCGCGGCCGAGGGCGCGAAGCGGACCGATCTTTGTCAGAAGTCGGCCGCGAGCCTCAGGCTATATCGCCGCGGCGGGGACGGCGCGACGCGGCCCGAGGCGCCGTCGGCGGTCCATTCGTAAGTGTTGGTGACGTTGCGGATCTGGCCGCGCAGTGTGGCCCGCGTGCCCATGGCCCTGAACGAGTACCGCCCGCCCAAGTCCACGGTCGTCGCCGATGGAATGCGGAAGCTGTTGGCGCGATTGGCGTAGTTCGAACCTTCGAGCCCGAACTGCGCGTCGACGGCGATGCCGTTCCAAGCCGGTGGGCCGTACTGAAGATTGAGCAGATAAACCGCCGGCGGAAGTCCGGGCGGTACCCGGCCGATCAGCCCGTTGTCGACGCTCAGCCCCGAGACCCGCGCCTGAAGGAACACGGCACCCGCCACCACCGTCAGCCCGGGCATGAGCTGGCCGGTGACCGATGTCTCGATGCCGCGGTGGCGCAAGCTGCCGACATCGGTATAGACGTTGACCTGGTCGCGATCGAAATACGGTTTGGTGACCTCGAACACGCCGGCAATCATGCTCAAGCCGGGCTTGATGCGAAAGCGAATGCCGGCGTCGATTTGCTTGGTCAGCGCCGCCGGCACGGGCTCGCCGCGGTTGGCGGCATTGTCGGGCGCGGTGCCGAACTCTTCGAGCCCACGGGTATAGCCGGCGTAGATCGCAAGTTTCGTGCTGGGATAAATCGCCGCCGTACCATTATAGAGCCACGGCTGGCTGCTGGTCCGCGCCGGCGCCGCATCCTCGGGACCGAAACTACGGCGGTAGAAGCTTTTCTGCAATCCAACGCTGAACTCGCCGACATTCGCCCACTGTCCGGCGTAGGCCACACCCGGCGAGATCTGGCGAACCAAGTCCTTGTCGCGCACGTCGTAAGTAAACACCGGCTTGGCGACCTGCTGATCGATCCCGATCGTCGCCGGGCCGAAGGAAACCGTGTCGGTGCCGCCGAACACGCGTTGGACATCGCGCCCGCGCGTGGCCAGATGCACGGTGTGGCGAAATTGGCCGGTGGTGAATACCCCCGAAAGCCTGAGCTCGCCCGATGTCCCGACTGAACGATGGTGCGGCGAGCCGATGACGTCGAGGCTGCCGGAGCCATCGGGCTGCACATTGCGAAATAGGATCGCATAGTTCTCGGCCCGCTCCTGAGCGGAATTGAACAGGCCGAGCTGGAGCCGCCAGTTTTCCCACGCCGTGCCGCGCGCGATCAGTCCGATGGTGTCGTCGTTGGATTTACGTTTCGCCCAGTGCTGGCCGAAGAACACCGACCGGTCGTAGTCCGCCGGCAGATAGGCCCCGCCCGGCAAGATCGACGGCTGGACCTCGATGCCGAAGCCGAAGGAGTGGAAGTAGAGCGGGATGATCTCGACCCGCTCGTTCGGCGTCCACTTGAATAGGCCGGCAACCGCCAGCATCTGGCTCTTGCCGCGCCAATCGCTGATGCCCGGCATATAATTGATCCCGCCGGCAAAGCCCAAGCGGTCGGCGATGATCGGCGTGGTGGTGTCGACCGATGTCGACTTCTGCCCGAGCGGCCACTGGAATTGAGCGGCGACGCTGATGATCGGGCGCGCGCTCGGCATGACCAGCGCGATGTCGGCGATGCCGGTTGGCGCCGGGAACGGATAGGACTGCGCCGAAAGCCCGATGCGCATGGTCTGGCCGCGTTGCAGCCGAATGCCGAACATCCCCTGCTGGTCGTAGTACAGCCCCTCGATGCGCATATTGCCGGCTTGCTGCGGACTGAAGCCGCGCGCGTTCATCTGACTGTAGAGCCCGACGTTTTCGTTTCCGATCCGCGTGCCGAAGGCGTCCTCGGCCGAGGTCGTGGCGTTTTCATCGGCCCGCTGCGCGTGGGCGGCATCCGGACACAATAAGAACCCGATGGGCGCGATCGACGCCCAGATCCATCGCCTGCCGTTCACGTGCTGACCCTTGGTTTGGAGCGCGGCCCGGTGGGTACCGGTGTGCCGATTGGGGCGCGCTTGGATAATTGGAGCGTACCCCTAACAGCCTCGCGAATAAATATCCAGGGATTGCGGCCTATGGCTTGGTTTCATGGGGCGCGAGCCCCTAAATCTCCTCCAAAATCGAGTGGAATCAGTCCTAATCCGCCGTATCCACATCGCCGCTCGCCTTGGGCGAGGCGATGTGATCGGCCAGCTGATCGGCGGTGAAGTTTTCGGTATAGCTGTCGGCGACCTGGGGCAGCATGCCCTTGTTCCACGCACGCCACTCAGCCTGCATGCGTTCAAACACGGCCTTGCGGCGATCCTTCAGGTTGGCCCGCTCCATGGGATCGTCGACGACGTTGAACAGAAACGTCTTGTCGAGGAGCTTCAGGTACTTGAAGTCGCCGTCACGAAATGCCCGCTGGGCGTTGGTCTTGTAGCGCCAGAACACTTTGCGCGGGCTCGCTGCCGCCCCCGGCGCCAGCAGCGGCAGCAAATTGAGGCCGTCGGGCAGGAACGCCGGGTCGGGTTTGGTGCCGGCGGCCGCGAGCAGCGTCGGCAGCCAATCCATGGTCATCGCAACTTGCTCGGTGGTTTGACCTTGGGGAATGCGGGCCGGCCAGGACACGATCGCGGGAATCCGCACACCGCCCTCCAGCAGCTCGGTCTTGCGGCCGGTAAAGGGCCAGGTATTCGAGAACCGCTCGCCGCCGTTATCGCTCGTGAAGACGACGATGGTGTTCTGCGCGAGGCCGTTGGCGTCGAGCGCTTTCAAAACCCGGCCGACCTCGGCATCCATCGCCTCGACCATGCGCCGGTAAGTCGCTTGCGTTCCGCCGTCGAAATGGAAGAGTGAAGCCGCGCGCAGGCGATCGGATTCCGCCTCGTCGCCCGGCGCTTCCCAGGGCCAATGGGGTGCGCTGAAGTGCAGGCTCAGCAGAAAAGGCTTTTTCGATTTTGCATAGCCGTTGATCGCATTCACGGCACGGTTGCCGAGTAACTCGGTCAGATAACCGACCTCGCGGACCGGCGTGTCGTCGTCCCACAGGTCTTCCTTTTTATTGTTGCCCGCGTGAGTGTAGTAATCGACCACACCTCCACGGAAACCAAAGAAATGTTCATAGCCGCTCTGGAGCGGGCCAAATTTCGGCAACACGCCCAGATGCCACTTGCCGATGAGCATGGTCGCGTAGCCGGCCTTCCTTAGGAGCGAAGGCAAGGTCGGATGATCAGCCGGGAGGCCGAGGTCTTCCCGGTTGGCGAGCAGGGGTTCTTCCAGGCCAATACGCAGCCGATACTGATAGCGGCCGGTCATGAGCGCGGTACGGGTCGCGGAACACACCGGCGAATTGGCATAGGCTTGCAGGAACCGCACGCCCTTGCCGGCCAGGCCATCGAGGTGCGGCGTGCTGATATCGGGGCGGCCATAACACGACAAATCGGCATACCCGAGATCATCGGCCATGATGAAAATGATATTCGGGGCAGGCGACGGCGTTTGCGCGAAGGCTTTGCCCGCAGCCAAAGTGACCGCCAGCGTTCCCAGGGCGTCGCGTAGCACCGCCCGGCGCGTCCGGCCGCCGCGTCCGTTCACTTTTCGCTCCGTTGCCTGATCACTGTTCATCGGCCGCCCTCCCCAATTTCCCTAATCGCCCCATTTCTCAAGGTACGCGCGGTAGCCGGCCTTCCAGCCCTCGGAGGCTAGGCCGGCCGCGCCGCTGCTTTCATGAATCACCGAAATCGGCCAGGTTCCCATCCTCAACCCCTTCGCTTCCGCCTGCCGGCAAATGTCCATATCATAGAAGTGAAAGTCAAAGCGTTCGTCGAAGCGCAAATCGTGCGCGATCAGTGTGTCGCTGTGGACAATCAGCATGAGCCCATCGAGGAGTTTGACCTCCTGGCGCGAAGGACCATAAAAGCCCGCGCTCACCGGCGGGAAGCCTTTGCCATAGCCGACCATACCGCTGAGGTTCTCCGCCCGGTCGCGGGTTTGCTTCGCGTCAATCGACGCCCATGACGGCTGGTTGGGAAGGCGCCGGCGGTTACCCGCCAATCCAACCAATTGAAAATCCGCGAGAGAGGCGACCGCCTGTTCGGCCCAGTAGGAGTCGCACAAGTGAAAATCGTCATGCAGAAAAACCAGGACCGCCGGATCGGTTCGCGACGCCTCGATGGTGCGGTTATAGATCGCCGGCAGCCCCTCATGATTCCGCTCTTGGAGGTAGATCTCGACGACAGGATGGAGAGGGCGATGGGGCAACGACAGCGACCGCCCGGTCGCCGTGCCGGCGAGGAAACCCGCGCGGTCCTCGCGTGTCGCCACAACCACCCGCACCTTCGGGGTGGGCGGTTGTGGGGTTTCGAGGAGACCTGGCTTCGACATGTGGTGACGCTTAGTTTCGCCAGCGTAAGGACAAAGCCATCCTAGGCAACGACCGAATTAAAAGCCAACGACGGGCGGGCGGCCAAGCCCCTTGCGGCGCGCATGGAACCGCGCCTGCACTAGTGTTCCCGAACCGACATTTGAATCCACTTCCGAGGAGGCGCTTCTGCCGTAGGTCATAGCGTGGGCGCGCTTGCGACCAAATGCGATTATCCCCCTCACCCTCCCCTCTCCCCCGCCACGCATTTCCCACGCGTTCAATGTAATACCGAGGCGGGGGAGAGCGACTGTGTGGTCAGGTCAAGTGGTTTGTTCGATTTGTGCATAGTGCTTGGCCACGATGGCATTGAGATGAACGAGGAGTTTACGCATGCAGGCGGCCAGGGCCACTTTGGGCGGCTTGCCGCGGGCGATCAAGGCTTGATGGAAGCTCTTCAGGATGGCGTCGTGACGCACGGCGGACAGGGTTGCCATGTAGAGGACGGTACGCACGCTGGCGCGCCCGCCGCGGATCATGCGCTTGCCGCGCATGAGTCCGCTGTCGTGAGGGTAGGGCGCCAAGCCAACCAGGCTGGCGATCTTCTTACCGGTGAGACGACCGAGCTCGGGCAGATCGGCGATCAGGGTTCGGGTCGTCACACTGCCGACACCAGGTTGGCGGTCGATGAGTTTGGCGACTTCGCACCAGAGCGGGCTGTTCTTGATCGCCTGATCGATATCGCCGTCAGCGCTCTCAAGCTCTGCCTCGATGCTGCGAAGCAGACGCTGGATGGAGCGCAGGATGTGCCGGTCGGCAGCCTGCTGCAGACGGTTGCGCTCCGCGGTCGCCATGCCAATTAATTGCCGCCGGCGGGCCACCAAGGCCGACAAATGCTGGGCTTGTGGGCCCGGCACGTCGGCGCCGGTAAGCTTTGCAACTTCGGCGAAGCGCGCGATCATCGCGGCGTCGATCGCGTCGGTCTTGGCCAGCATTCCAAGACCTCGCGCCAGATCGCGCACCTGGCGTGGATTGACTACTCTTACCGGCATTCCCGCAGCGTGCAGCGCGCAAACAACGAGTCCTTCCAAGCCGCCCGTCGCCTCCATCGCCACCACTTGTAAGGCTTGTTTGGCAAGTCGTTCGGTCAGCGCCGCCAAACCAGCTTCGTCACGGCTCAGCGTGAAGTGCTCCTTCGACGGCAGCACATGCACATCGAGCCGGTCCTTCGACACATCGATTCCGACAATCCATCTCTGTTCGTCCATGGCACCCGTCCTTGCTAATTCGGCGCTATTGCACGCCAAGCGACTGTTCGGGCCGACAATGGACACGGGCCGGGATCCAAGCTCTCCCGCGGTGCTTGCCACCAAAGGGTTGACGGTCACCGGCCCGCGACTGCCGGAGCGGCGACGTCGCCGCTCCGGTAAATCAATGCTGATTCGATCCTTTTCGCCACCTATATCCGTAGATACAAGGGTTGCGAAGGGTTGGCGCGGCGCGAAGCGTCGCGACTTACCCGGAGCTGGGTGAGGGGGCGGCCTCGACGTGATCGAATTTCATGCGGGAGCGCGCTCCACGACAAACCGGACGTATATGAAAAAGTCAGAACACTAGTTCGCCGCCGCGACGAAGTCGGCCTTGCCGACGTCGAGCGTGAGCGTGCGTTCGAAGGAGACGTAGTGAAAGCGCTTGGCGGTGTGGCCAGCGTGGACCGAAAAGCCGATGGTATAGGTCTTTCCCGGCACGATGTCCTTGTAGCCGGCGCCGGCCAGCAGTTTGCGCGTGAAAGTCACGGTCCAAACGCCGGCCAGGCTGCGCGTCGCCTCGGCTTGAACGACCGGCGTCATGTTGTCGGCGCGCTTTTCCAGAATCGTGCCGTCGATCGCCACCGCCTCGGCGCCGGGATTGAGCCGCGCCTGCCAATATTCAAGATACTTGCCCGCCGCCCTCATCGCCTCCAGCGCGGCTTGATCCTTCACGGTCCTGCCGGCGTTTTCCACCAGCGAATCGTACAGGTACTTGGTGGCGTTTTCCCGTCCGCGCGACATGCTGGCGGCGTCGTCGTGACAGGCCACCCAACAGCCGGCGAGGCCGGCCTCGGTGACATTGCCGTCGTCGATCATCATGGTGACTTTGGTATCGAAGTCCTTGTCCATGCCGGCGTCGGGTTCGTTGGCGGTGCTGAACTCAAGCCTGACATAGAGGTTGTCCTTGTCGTGCGCGGTCTTGATTTGCGCGTCCAGGGCGCCGGGCTTGCCGGCGATCGGTGTCGGCTCCTTGTACTTTTCCGCATGCGCTAGCCCATCCCCGAGCGGATGCTCATCGATATTGCCGTGGCAGCCAAAGCAGGTCTTGTCGGGGTACTTCCTAGCCCCGCTGTGACGCTCGCGCGTCATCAAGCGCTCCCAGGAGGTCTGTGCCGGGTACATGAGCATGACCTTTTTAGGCTGCACCTTCGCCCAATCGACCGCCCCCGCGGCCTCAGGCCCAGCCAAAGCCGCGACCGCGGCCATCAGCGACGCCACTATGCGCAAGATTCTTGGTGACACTCGGTTTCCCCCGTGAATACCTTTAACGACGGGAGGTAGTTTAGCATGCAGCCGACCATAGAAAAGTCGTCCATAGAAAAGCCGGCGGTAACGTTCGGGCCGGTCGCGATAGCCCTGCACTGGGTGATCGCCGCGGCCATGGTGCCGTGCGTGGCCTTCGGCCTGATCTCGGTCGCAGCCGACACCGCCGAAGTCACCCAATCCACCCTGGTCCTGCATCAATCCATCGGCACTGTCATATTCGCCCTGGCGCTCGCCCGTGTGGCTTGGCGCGTCACCCACGCCCCGCCGGCCCTGCCCGAGTCCATGCCGCGCAGTCATAAGATCGCCGCGGCGGCGACCCATGGACTGCTTTACGTCACGCTGTTCGCTTTCCCGGTCACCGGCTACATCAGCCTCGCCGCCCGCGGCCGCGACATCAGCATCTTCGGGCTTTTCGACCTGCCGCAGCTGGTCGAGCGCAGTCGTCTGCTCTCGGCGAATTCGCGGGACCTGCACGATTACGGGCAATATGCCTTTTATGCCCTGGTCGCCTTGCATGTCGCTGCCGCGCTTTATCATCACTTTATTGTCAAAGACGATATCCTAAGGCGGATGTGGTGGAGTCCGAGAAGACAAGACGTGGGGAAAGCTTCATGACACGCGAGCGCAATGTCGACTGGCGCGCCATATCGTTGGGTACGGTCGCGGCGGCGGCGCTGGCCATCGTGCTGATCGCCTTGAGCGTGGGAGCGGCGCTGTTGCGCGGCGCCCCGCCCCCAGTCATGGCGCTTGGCCTGTGGGCGGCGATCGTCGGCCTGGCGAGCGCCGCCGTTGGCGGTTACCTCGCCGGCCGTTTGCGCAAACGCGCGAGTTCCGTTACGACCCATGAGATCGAGATCCATGACCGCGCGCATGGTCTCGGCGTCTGGGCGCTGGGCGTGGTTACGGCTTCGATATTTCTCGCGACCGTGGCCGGCGGCCGGGGCGGGTTGATGATCCCGAACAGCGGCACACGCGTCGACTATCTCGTGGATTCACTTTACCGCCCTCTGCCGGCGGTCGCCGGCGAAGCCCCTGGGGCCTCAAGCACCGGCTCGGCGATGGCCGCCGCCGGGACCAGCCAAGCCGGCATGCAAGCGGCAGCGGCCGAACGCGCCGAGGTCGGTCGCATCCTTAGGTTTGGCACCGCGCGCGGCCAGCTCGGCGCCGACGAGCGCGCCTACGTCGCCCGCCTCGTGGCCATCGCTACCGACCGAACCCAAGGCGAAGCCGAGCGCGTCATCGACCGAGTCATGACCGAGGCCAGACAACGCACCGACACGGGACGCCGCGCACGCGCGCTGCTGATCGTCGTACTCGGGGTGGCGGCGATCGCCGCCGCCGGCACCGCCGTGTGGGGCGCGATCCTGGGCGGGCGGCACCGGGTTCAAAGCTAAGACCAATCAAAGCTAAGACCAGCTTCACTCCATCAACACTTTGCCATCTCGAAGTTCGGCGATTTCCTGGTTGGTATAGCCCGCCTCGGCGAGGATTTGCGCGCCGTCGGCACCCGGCCCCCGCGCCCCGTGGCGCACGACCGCGGGCGTACGGCTGAAGCGTGGCGCGGGCGCGGGCTGAACCATGCCGTCCAGTTCGATGTAACTGTCGCGGGCTCGATTGTGCTGGTGGTTGGGGGCCTCCGCCAACGACAAGACCGGAGCAAAGCAGGCATCGCCGCCTTCAAGAATCGAGCACCATTGATCGCGGGTCTTGGTCTTGAACGCAGCCGCCATCTCGTCCTTCAAGACCGGCCATTGAGCCTTGTCCATCTGGCGCGCGAAACGGTCCTTGTCGAGGCCCATGCGTTCGATAAGCACGGCATAGAATTGCGGTTCGATCGCTCCGACCGCTACGTATTTCCCGTCGCTGGTTTCGTAGGTGTCGTAGAAGTGCGCACCACCATCGAGGAGATTGACGCCGCGCGCACCGGCGTTCCAGGCTCCAGCGGCGTGAAGCCCATGCAACATCCACATCATTTGCGCGGCGCCGTCGACCATCGCGGCATCCACCACTTGCCCGATTCCGGAAGACCGCGTCTCGATCAACGCACAGACGATGCCGTAGGCTAAGAGCATGCCTCCGCCTCCCATGTCTCCGACCAGGTTCAATGGTGGCGTCGGGCGTTCATGCCGGCGCCCGATTGCGAACAGCGCGCCGGTCAACGCAATGTAGTTGATGTCGTGGCCGGCGGCCGGGGCCAGCGGACCGTCCTGTCCCCAGCCGGTGATGCGGCCATAGATCAATTTCGCGTTACGTTCGTGGCAGACCGCAGGACCAATGCCTAATCGTTCGGTCACGCCCGAGCGATAGGGGTCGATCAAGACATCGGCTTTTTCAATAAGCCGCAGCAGCGCGGCGATTCCCGTTGAGTCCTTTAAATTGAGCGCCAAGGAGCGCTTGCCGCGGAAACTCGGGTCTTTTTCCTGCAGCGCGGATCGCACGACACCGCGTTCGATGAGGATTACTTCCGCGCCCAGGTCGGCCAGCATCATGCCGGCCATGGGACCGGGGCCTAGTCCGGCCAATTCAATGACTCTTACGCCGCGCAGAGGTCCCATTCGCCGCCCCGTTCGTCAATGTTGCGTGTGCGCAGAAAGGCAGTGCCCGAATTGCAACGACGGCACTTGTCGGTACGGTTCCCTCGCGGCTGTAAGGTCGACGAACTTGCGAGACACTTGGGTTTGGGGATTATAGCTTTTCCCTGAGAGCCTCGTAAGGCGTTTTTCCATTGAAGGCGCCGTGCGGTCGGTTGAAGTTGTAGAAGTTCTCCCACTCGTCGAGTTTGGCACCGAGATC
>CAMDRB010000059.1 GCA_945906455.1 Caenispirillum bisanense | reverse complement strand
TGCCGCAAGCCGCGCCATCGCACGTTCGCGTAAATCCATCGAATAGGGTTTCGGCATGACTGCTGGCCTCCTATCCAGCAGTCAGTTTGAATCACAGATCAGCCCAAACGGGAATCCCCCGATTCAAAGAAATCGCAAGCCGCTCTAGCACGACGCAATTCGTCGTTGGCGCTTTGGAACAGTCGAACGTCGACCTGACCGATCAGTTTTCAAAAATGATCGTCACCCAGCGCGCTTATTCCAGCGCGGCGAAAGTGCTCACCACTGCCGACGAAATGACCCAGGCGGCGCGCGATTTGAAGCGATAAGACCGGGGATCTAAACCGCGACTTTCCCTACGGCCCGGCGCAGCAGCAACTTCTCGCGGAAGACTTCATAGATCGTCACGCCGGCGACGGCGGCGATCTCCTTGGCGGTCATGCCGGTTTCAATCAACAGGACCCGGATAAACTCGGGGCGCGCGCGCCAAGCGCCGCGTTTTCCGGTGCGGATATGGCGCCGGCTGCGGGCCTTGACGGCCCGTTCGGCGGCGGCGCGTTCTTCGGCATCCAATCCACGCCCAACGGCGTCCGCCATGGCTTCCGCGAGGCGGCGTTTCTCGGCCGCGACACGCTCGGCCTCCGATTGGAATCCAGCGGTCGGGCGGGTGGGCTGGTGCGGCTGCCGCCACCAGGTTCCCATAGACTCGGGCGCGGCCGCGCCGAAATCCGCGGCGAAGGCGCCGGGCCGGCGGGGCTTCCGGTGGACAACCGGTTCAGGAGCGACCGGCGCTTCCGCCATGCCGGCGGCTTCGCGCAAGGTCATGCCGTGGCTGGCCGCAAGCCGCGTTGCGGCATTCATCGCGGCATCGCGCTCGCCGACGTAGGTCGTCGAATGCGCGACCTCCAAGAGCTTGCGGAACCGCGAACGCTCCTTCGCGGTGAAGTCGATGTCGTTCATTTCAAAATCCGGGGTCGTTCGGCCTAGGGCAATCGTCTACTTCCGCGCCTTGGCGATGGCCTCGACCAACTCCTGCTTTGGCACGGCACCCGGCAAGAACACCTCGCCGATAATGATCTGCGGCGTACCATCGACACCCAGTGCATCGGCGAGGTCGTGGTTTTTAACCAGGATCTCGGTGATCGCCGGATCTTTCATGTCGTCCTGGAGTTTCTTGACGTCGAGACCGATGTTCTGGGCAATGACCATCACGACACTGTCGCTGAGCGAGCCCTTATAGCCAAGAAGCGCGAGATGAAAATCGGCGTATTTTCCCTGTTTGCGCGATGCCAGCGCCGCGCGTGACGCGGCCACCGAAGAGGGCCCCAGGATGGGGTATTCCTTCAGCACCAGCCGCATCTTCGGGTCTTCCTTGAGAACCTCGCTAATGGCCTGGAACATCGATTTGCAATAGCCGCAATTGTAGTCAAAGAACTCAACCACCGTGACATCGCCTTTCGGGTTGCCGATGATCGTGCCCTCGCTCGGATTCAAGATCTCTTGCCGGCGGCTGACGAGCACATTCGTCCGTTTCGCTACCTTGTTCTTTGCCTCACGCGAGTCGAGCTCCGTGAGCGCCTCGGCTATGACTTCGGGGTTTTCGAGCAGATAGGAGCGCATCAATTTCTTAAGCTCTTCCTTTTGTCCGGCCGAGAACGTACCCGCATCCGCTGCCCGTGCCGGCGCGGCGCCGAAATGCCCAACCAGGGCCAGCATGATGAAAGCGGCGACAATGCGCGACATAGCGTGTTCCTTTATGACCGACGGTTCAATTCGGGAGGGCAAGCATATTACCTGCGTTTATCCCGCATTTCGCGCAAATAGTTCTGTGCCAGCACTTTGATGTCCTGGAGGCGATACCAAGTCGGCGTATCCTTTGCGAGCAGTTTTTCGGCCTGATTGCTGTAGCGGGCAACATCGCCGAACTGCCCGAGGAGTATGGCCCGCTCGGCCGCGGCATAGGCCGACATGCCGGTATTGTCACTCTGGGCATAGGAACGCGCCAGCATGTCCCAGGCGCCGGGGTTTTCCGGATCAATGGCCAGCGCGCTTCTGAGGGCAGCCTGGGCCTCGGGCGCATATTCAGGTTTGCCGCTTTCGACGCTGGCATGGGCGAGGGCGGTCAGGATTTCGGGGGCATTCGGCAGAAATTTGATCGCTTCGCGATATGCCTCGATCGCTTCTTCGACGTGGCTGCGGCTCAATTGCATATCGCCCTTGATCTGCCAGAAGTACGGATCCTGGGGTGCATCGGTCAAGAGTCCGTCGACGAGCGGCAGGGCCTGGTCGAACTGTCCGCGGCGATAGTAGGCGATGGCGCGAGCGTATCGACCCTCAATGCTCTTATCTGATTCGGGATAGCGCTGCAGCGTTGTGATTTGCGGTTTCAGGAAGGCGAACAGCTTCGCCAGCATGCGCCGGTGTTGACGCTCCAGTTCGGGATCAAGCGCCTGAGCCGTGAATGGTGACGATTGCATGGCGGCGTCGATTGTCGCCATGCGATCACGGTTGAGAGGGTGGGTCCGGACGTAGGGATCCTGATTTGACGTGATCAGGCGCTCCTCGCCCGACAGCCGCTCGAAAAAATCGTGGAGTCCCTTCGCCGATTGGTGGGAGTCGGCCAGCGCCTTTAACGCGAACTGATCGGCGCGGCTTTCCTGGCCGCGGCTGAAGCTCAAGTACTCGCCAATGGCGGCGCGCTGTCCACCCATCAGCAATGCCATGCCGACTTCCGGATTTCCGCTGGCGATGCCGGCAGCGAGACCGAGGAGCGCGGCGAGCAAGGTGATGGCGGTCGGCCCGGCGGTGTCGCTCGCGACCATCACCACGTGACCGCCCGCGATGTGTCCAATTTCGTGCGCCATCACGCCGATGACTTCGTTGGCGTTTTTCGCCCGCAGCAGCAGGCCGGTATGAAAGTAAATGTTGTTGCCTTGCGTCGCGAAGGCATTCATCGAATCGTCCACGACCATATTGATCGCGACGCTGCCCGGCTGAAGCCCGCCGGCCTGGAGCAAGGGCCGGGCGTAGGCGTTGAGGGTGGCGCCAATCTCGGTATCCGACAAAACCGTGCCGATGCCGAAGTCTTGCGCCTTGCCGTCGCCGCTTGTACCAATCATCAGGAGGCTCAAGAAAGCGGCGCCCGTGAGCCGGGCAATACCGGCGCGCCGGCCCGCGCCACGGCGCGATGCTCCGGTAGGGAGATATGCTGAAAATTGGGATGAGGAGGATGCGCTCTGGGTCACGGATTTCATCGATGATTAGTGTTACGGACAATCCGCCAGCGCCAAGCGCCCCGGTTTCCCGCGCTGTCGGGGTCCAGCATCGGCCGGGATTATGGCATTTTCCGGCGCGGGGCCGGGGGCTTTTTTCGCTCTGTGGCGGCGTTGTAATGGCCGGAATTCTCGCCGGATGCGGCGGTTTGCCGCCGGTCTACGTTCAGTTCGGAGCGGGCGGCAGCCCTGCCGCCCGAACCTACCCCGGTTTGATCGCGGCCGATGAACCCCAGGCGACGTTGGCCGCCCGCAACGTTCTTCTTGCCGGCGGCAATGCCGTGGACGCCGCCGTTACATTGGGGTTCGCGCTGACCGTGACGTTGCCGTCGTCGGCCGGCCTCGGCGGCGGCGGTGCCTGCATCGTCCATGACGTCGCCACCGGTCGAACCGAAACTCTGGATTTTACCACGCGCGCGGCGCCCGACGACGGCGCGACTCGATTTCGCACCGCCATCCCGGCGCTGCCGCGCGGTCTATTTGCCTTGCACGCCAAATACGGCAAGCAGCCCTGGGCGCAACTCGTGGCTCCGGCGGAAAATCTCGCTCGCTTTGGCCAGACCGTGTCGCGCGCCTTTGCCTCTGCGCTTGCCGCCGACGGCGGCGTTCTCGCCGACGACCCGATGGCGCTCGCGGCATTTATGACGCCGCGCCGGCAACTGCTGCAAATCGGCGATGCGTTAACGCAGATTGACCTTGCCACGATGTTAGGACGGTTGCGGGCGCGCGGACCCGGCGACCTCTACGCCGGAACCCTAGGGAACCAGCTGGAAGCCGCCGTCGCCGCCGCGGGCGCCTCGCTGTCGGCGGCGGATTTGCGCGCGACCGTTCCACAATGGCTCCCGCCGGTCGTCGTGGATGAGGGTGTAACACGCCTCTTCGCATTGCCTTCGGGCATCGTCGCCGGCGATTTTGCTGTTGCCTTTGCCGAGGCTAATCCAACGCCGATTCTGGATGAGAGAGCGGTCTCGGGCTCCACGGCCTTTGTCGTCGCCGATGGGCGGGGCAATGCCGTAGCCTGTGGGCTCAGTATGGGTCGGCCCTTTGGTCTCGGCATCATCCCGAGGGGCGTAGGCTTCTTATTGGCGCCGGCGCCCGGTACGCCAACGAATCAACGAGCGGCGTTTGCGCCGGTGATCGGACTCAAGGCCGCAAACAAGGAAATGATATTCGCGGTCGCGGCTACCGGGTTCGGAGCCGCCAACGAAGCGGCGGCGATGGCCCGGAAATTGGCCCCGAAATTGGCCCCGAAATTGGCCGGTGCGGCCGGCGAGTCCGCGCCTCCGGATGGCGAAGCTAAACTCTCCTTACGACATTCGGGACTCGTGAACTATCTGACCTGCGGCGCCAACGAAAGTATTGCAGTCGCTGACTGCCGGGCGCAGAACGATCCCCGCGGCGCAGGCTACGCGATAATTATTGGCCCAAAGGAATACCGATGACGATCAAGGTTGCCAAGCGCGCGCTAGTCCCACCGTTTATCGTCATGGACGTCATGCGTGCGGCCGCGGCTCTGGAAGCGGCGGGGCGCAGCATCGTGCATCTTGAAGTTGGCCAGCCATCGACCGGAATTCCGCAAGCGGCAGCAAAACGCGTCGGGAAGATTCTGGGCGAAGACCCGTTGGGGTATACCTTGGCGAGTGGTTTGCCGGCGCTGTGCGACCGCATCTCCCGTCACTATCTCGAGACCTACGGCGTGGTCGTGCCCGCCGACCGAATTTTTGCAACGACCGGCTCGTCGGGCGGCTTTGTTCTGGCGTTCTTGAGCGCATTTGAAGCGGGCGACCGCGTTGCCCTGGCCGCGCCGGGCTACCCCGCTTACCGCCATATTTTGACGAGCCTTGGAGTAACGCCTGAGCTCATTGCCGTGGGCGCCTCCACCCGCTATCAGCCCACGGTTTCGCATTTGAAGAAACTGCCGCGTTTGCCCGATGGCCTTATCGTCGGCAGTCCGGCCAATCCAACCGGCACGGTCATACCGCCCGATGAATTCCGCGAGCTCGCCGGGTTTTGCGACCGCAATGGAATCAGGCTGGTCTCCGACGAGATCTATCACGGCATTACTTTTGGATCGACGGCGACCACAGCGGCCGGCTTGTCGGATACGGCCATCGTCGTCAACAGCTTCTCGAAATACTTCAGCATGACGGGCTGGCGCCTCGGCTGGTTGGTGGTGCCGCCCGACCTTATGCGGCCGCTTGAGTGCTTGGCGCAGAACTTATTTATTGCCCCGCCGGCGATCTCGCAGCACGGCGGAATCGCGGTATTCGATTGTCGGGAGGAGTTGGAAGCCAACGTCGCACGCTACGCCCGCAACCGCGAGGTGCTGCTGCGCCGCCTGCCGGAATGCGGCTTTGAGCGCTTGGCCCCGGCGGACGGCGCTTTTTATATTTACGCCGACGTTTCAGATATTGCTGAGGACGCGCCAACCTTGTGCACGCGCATCCTCACCGAGGCCGGCGTAGCGACCACGCCCGGGACCGACTTCGACCCCTTTAGCGGCCATCGCTTTGTCCGCTTTTCCTTCGCCGGCACGACGGCGGACATGGAAGAAGCTTGTACGCGCCTCAAGGCCTGGCGCGCGCAAACCGCTATTCGCTAGGATCCTGTTTCCACCATCCACGGCGCGAAGGACCCGCCGGTTCCGCCTCCCTTGATTCTGCCGGCAGGGCAACGGGCGCTGCAGGCGGCGGGCTCATTGGGCTGGCGGATTCGGCTTCGGCAGGGTCCTGGCGCCGCCAGGATTTCGCGCCTTCCCGAAGAGCGCGGAAGAACCCCGACGGAGCCTTATCGCCTTGACTGTCCGCCGAGCCACCCGACCCGCCGCTTGATGAATCGGTCGGTGAATTGTCGGCAGGGCTTCGTGCGGGTTCGGGAGCGCGTATTGGCGCAGCGACGTGAGCCGCTGGATCATTTCCGCCCTGCGGCGAATCTCCGGTCCACGACGAAGGTGATGGGTCGTGGCTGTGAGCGCCGCTGTCGCCGGCGGGCGTGCTTCCAGAATCCCCATGCTGTGATCCACCTGGCCGGCCACCGGTGTCTGCGCCGGCTTCTCCGCCGTGCCGCCGCCGCCGCCCGCCACGGCGTCCGCGTCGACGCCCGCGCCGTGCGGGGTCATCGCGGCCCGAGGCCTGACTCGCTTCACCGGATGGACCACCCGGCTGTCCCTGGCCCTCGCCCTGTTCGCCGCGCTCCGCGGCCATCGAACCTTCGTGGCGCTGCGGGGTTTGCGACATCTGGGACTGGTCGACCCCTTGGGGTGACTCTGGGGAATGTGTGTTGCCCGCGGGTGCGTTTTCGCCGTGGCGAAGAGCGCCACCGCGCCGCCGCCGCCGTCTTTTGCGCCCACCGTCTTGAGGTCCGCCGGGTTCTCTGGCGGGTTCTCTGCCGGGCTCACGCCCGCGCGGTTCGGCATGCCGCGATTGATGGTGCCGTGATTCCTGATGTCTTGGTTCCGGGGCGCGAGGCTCCGCCGCCGCTTCATTCGCCGATTCTTCGTCTTCGTCGGCATCGGCCTCGACCGGGTCCGGCCGTTCGCGTTCGATCTCGCGCGGTGGCGGTTCACGATGCACCGCTTCAACGCTCTCGTCGCTGCGGACCGCCTTAACCCGATCCAAGCGGATGTTCGGCGGAACGAGCGTGGCGTCGCCGAGCACCAAGATCTTCATGCGGTAGCGGCTTTCGATGCTGGCCAGCGAGTCCCGCTTATAGTTGAGCAGATATAGTGCGACGTCGGGATGCACCGTGATCGTCACTTCGCTTGAGCGCTGGCGGCCGCCTTCTTCCTCGATCATGCGCAACGAATAGACCGCCGCCGATTCCGTTGAACGCACCATTCCTGAGCCGGCGCAATGCGCACAGGGGCGGAAATTGGCTTCGATCAGGCTTGGGCGCAGCCGTTGACGGGACAGTTCCAGAAGGCCGAAGTGGCTGATGCGCCCGACCTGAATTCGGGCGCGGTCGGCCTTGAGGGCTTCCTTCAGGCGGCGCTCGACCGCGTGATTATTGCGGTTGTCCTCCATATCGATGAAATCGATGACGATCAGCCCCGCGAGGTCGCGCAAGCGTAATTGACGGGCGATTTCGTCAGCCGCCTCCATGTTGGTCTTATAAGCGGTTTCCTCGATATGCCGTTCCTTGGTGGCGCGCCCCGAGTTGACGTCGATAGCAACCAGGGCCTCGGTTTGAGCAAACACGATGGATCCGCCCGAGCGCAATTGCACCACCGGGCTGTTGATGGCTTCCATCTGGCTTTCCACCTGATAGCGGTGGAACAGCGGGATAATATCGTCCTTGTAGCGCTGCACCTTCTTGGCGTGGCTCGGTGTCAGCATCTTCATGAAGTCTTTGCCGACTTTGTAGCCTTCTTCGCCCTCGACCCAAACCTCCTCGATGTCGCGCGAATAAATGTCGCGGATGGCGCGCTTGATCAGGCTGGCTTCCTCGTGGATGGGGGCGGGCGCCCGTGACGTCATGGTTACTTCGCGGATATTGTTCCACGTCCGCTGCAGATATTCGTAGTCGCGTTTGATTTCGGCCTTGTTGCGGTCTGCTCCGGCGGTACGCAGGATCACGGCCATGGCCTTGGGCAATTCCAGATCGCCGAGAATGGACTTCAATCGGCGGCGATCCTGGGCGCTGGTAATCTTGCGCGAGACGCCACCGCCACGCGGGGAGTTCGGCATCAATACGCAATAGCGGCCGGCAAGCGAAAGGAACGTGGTCAAGGCAGCGCCCTTGCTGCCGCGTTCTTCCTTCACGACCTGAATCAGCATGATCTGGCGGCGCTTAATGACCTCTTGGATCTTATAGTGGCGGGAGGCGACGAAGCGGCGGCGCTGTTTATCTTGCGCGGCTTCTTCTTCTTCCTCACCGCCAACGGTTTCCACGCCAGCGGCTTTATCCACAGGCTTGGTTTCGCCGTTGGCGTCGGCGCCGTTCTGTTCGCCGGCCATGGCCTGCTCACCGGAATTTTCGCCAGGTGAGGGCTCAACGGTGGCTGCGTCCGGGTTCGTTGGGCTCTCGCCGGGGAAGGACGCTCCGGCATCTTGTGCGATCTCTAAACCCTCGGCAGTCCGATCGGTCTCGGCGCCTTCAATGTGACGAGACTCATCGTCGGCGTCATCGTGAGAGGATTCGGTGTCCGAAAACGTTGAAGTGATGGCCGGCGGGATGTAGGCCAAAGGTATGGCATCGCCGCTATCGTGATCGTCGCTACCGGCATCGCTCGATTGATGGGATTCCGGGCCGTGCTGCTCGCCACTCAGAGGCGCGCCGTCCTGAACCGCTCCCTGGTCGTGTGCTTGCTCGTGCCCGTGCTCGTGCCCTTGTTCGTGTCCATGATCGTTTTGATGATCGTCGTGTTGCTCTGGGTCGTGTCCCTGAAGCGATTGCGCCTCGCGCCGTTTCTCACGGGCCGCATCACGGCGCTCTTCTTCTTCCTCCTGCCGCTGAGCTTCCGCCATCAGGCGTTCGCGGTCGGCGACCGGAATTTGATAGTAGTCGGGATGAATTTCGCTGAAGGCCAGGAACCCGTGCCGGTTCCCACCATAATCGACGAACGCCGCTTGAAGCGAAGGCTCAACCCTGACCACTTTGGCCAGGTAGATGTTGCCCTTGATTTGCTTCTTAGTAGAGGTCTCTACATCAAATTCTTCAAGCCGCGTTCCGTCCAGAACCACGACCCGAGTTTCCTCCGGGTGCGTGGCTTCGATAAGCATTCTTTTGACCATAGTCGGGCGTACTCCGTGACGCAGCGGTGCCCGCGTCGCCCAAGGTCAATGGACCTAAGAGCGCGCGTCCGCGGCGGGTTTGTGAAATTGCGAGTGGGGCGCCGGAAAAGTTTGGGCGCGTGGACCGAAGAGCGCGGCCGCGGGAGTCAGCCGGACGGAATGCCCATAGCGTACGGACATTCACGGTCGGCGAGCAGCGGCTGAACACAGGTCTCGGCACACAAGCCCCCGGGGCTAGGATACTGTGGGGCGGGTCGGGCGCAATCAAGAGCCCAGCCAATCCCGTTTCAGGAACGGGTCTCTTCCAGACAAAGACCATTTAGACTCAATGAGTTAGTCTCTATGGGCCGCCAGGTGCCGATCGCCCGCGGAGAAATGGCAAGTGGGCCAGAACTGCAAGTGCGGCGGACCTCGGCGTATTGGAAGAACCCGAGTGCCGTGACCATAAACGGGTCACGGGTAATGTGACAACGTCTAATTCCCCGTGGCGACCAGGCGCAGCGGGCCGTGGCCGACTCCGCAAGATTCTTGCCGCGACTCGCGAAATCAGTGTATGTTGTTCAGAGTCAAGTACTTAACGCGAGATTTTGTCTCCCCATGCCGGAACCGACCGCCAACGACCGCAGTTCCGCGCCGCCCAGAGAGGCCTCACTTGGGGAGACCGGAAATCCATATAACCCTTTGGTAGTTATACATAATACCCCTGTAAGTCGGCGATTCTTGGTGGCGGCGAGCGCGGCGGCCGTGCTTCTGCCGGGTGCGGCCTACGCTGCCGGCCGGGGCCTCGCCATCGCCTCGGCCCTGCGCCTCCATGACCACGAAAGCCATACCCGCCTGGTCCTCGAGCTCTCCCAGGAGGTGGATTTCAGCCTGTTCCGCCTGGCCGAGCCTGACCGCGTGGTGGTGGACTTGCCGGAGCTCGATTGGGCGGTGGGCAATGACGGTCCCGGCGCGGCCGGCCTCGTCCGATCGATCCGCTTCGGCCTGTTTCAAACCGGCAACGCGCGCATCGTCGTCGACCTCACCGGACCGGCAAATATCAAAAACGCCTTTGTCTTGCCGGCCACGGGCGGAACCCCGTCCCGTTTTGTGGTCGATCTCGAACCCATGGAGCGCGCTCAGTTCATGGCTGTTGTCGGGCCGCAGCATAGGAGCGGCAAGTTCGGCGTGCCCGCGATCACCCGACCCGCTGCCGCCCAACCCCCTGCGGTGAGAAGCCCCACTCCGGATGCCAAGCCCGCGAAAGACGTCAACCGCAAGAAGATCGTGGCCATCGATCCGGGCCACGGCGGCGTTGACCCAGGCGCCATTGGCGGCGGCGGCATCTATGAGAAGGTCATCACGCTGGCCGCGGCCCGGCAATTGAAGGCGCGGCTGGAAGGAACCGGCCGGTACCAAGTCATTTTGACGCGTGACCGCGACGTTTCGCTCGGTCTAAGCGAGCGGCGCGATATTGCGAGAGCCGCCGAGGCCGATATCTTTCTTTCGCTGCACGCTGATTCTATGGCCAATAAGGCCATGCGCGGATTGTCGGTCTACACCCTATCGGAAAAGGCTTCAGACAAGGAAGCCGAGGATCTGGCCGAACAGGAAAACGGCGCCGACAACATTATCGGCATCGATCTGTCCCGGGAAAGTCAGGAGGTCCGCCATATCCTGGTGGACCTCGCCCAGCGCGAGAGCATGAACCTCGCCACCAAGCTCGCCACCCGGCTGATCAATGAGTTGGAGCGCGAGGTGACGCTTGTGCGCAATAGTCACCGGTTCGCCCGGTTTGCTGTCTTGAAATCCCCGGATGTGCCCTCGGTCCTGATCGAAATGGGGTATCTCTCGAACCGAGATGACGAAAGCGCCCTCAGGAAGGACGCCTACCGCGCCCGGCTGATGAGCGCTGTCGTCCGCGGATTGGATGCGCACTTCAGCCCCGGCCAAAGCGCCAGCCGACTCTAAGGGGGGCGAGGGACTGGCGTTTGTGGCCAAATCTTGCCGTATTTCCCGGCTATTGTTGTCAAAACCGCGCTAGAAGTCTCGCCATCCAGCCGGCCGTCCAGCTATATCTTAGCCAGCTAGCTTAGAAATACGAACGCCGTAACGTCCTAAAAGGTGCCGAATTCTATGAAGTTGCGTATTCCCACGATGCGGTGGCTGCCGGTGGTTTTTTGCGTTGTCATGCTCGGCATTTTTGTTGCCGGCGGCGCCACGGTTTTCATCTTCTATCACTTCAGCAAGGGGCTGCCCGATTACCGGACCCTGGCTACGTATACGCCACCGGTTATGACCCGGGTCTATGCCGGCGACGGCACACTTATTCAGGAATACGCCGTCGAGGGTCGGGTGTTCGTGCCGGTCAGCGCCATTCCGAAGCGTGTGATCGACGCTTTCATCGCTTCGGAAGATCAGCGGTTTTATTCCCATCCGGGCGTCGATCCGGTTGGCCTGATGCGCGCCGTGGTTGTCGCTCTCGGTAAGAAGCTTTCGGGCAGCGATCGGCGCATGAAGGGCGCCTCGACCATCACGCAACAGGTCGCCCAGAATTTCCTTCTCGGCAAGGAGTACAGCTTTGACCGCAAGATCCGCGAAGCCATCTTGTCGCTCCGGATCGAACGCGCCTTTACCAAAGATCACATTCTCGAACTTTATCTGAATGAGAATTATCTCGGCTTCGGCGCTTATGGCGTCGCCGCCGCGGCCATGAACTATTTCAACAAGTCGCTGGATGAGCTGACCATCGGCGAGGCCGCGTTTCTCTCCGGGCTGGCAAAGGCGCCCAACAACTACAATCCGCAGCGCCAGCCCGAGGCCGCGCGAGATCGCCGCGATTACGTCATCGGGCGCATGGAGGACGAAGGCTACATCACCGCCGACGAAGCCAAAGCCGCGCGTGCCGAGCCGATTGCCGTGCGCAACCGCACCGAGACCGAAATGGTCTCCGGCGCCGACTATTTCGCCGAGAACATTCGCCGTGATCTCGCGCAGCGGTTTGGCGAGGATGCGCTCTACAAGGGCGGCCTTGCCGTGCGCACGTCGCTCGATCCCAACCTGCAACGGCTGGTCAACCGCGTCATGCGCGCCGGACTTCTGAGTTACGACAGGACGCACGGCTGGCGGGGGCCTATCACGAACCTGACGCCGGCCGGCGATTGGGCTGAGCGCCTGCGCCGCGTCCAGGATCCGCCGGGCCTTCCGCTCGACTGGCAGGTCGCGGCGGTCGTGACCGTCGAAGCGGACAAAGTTACCTTGATCCTGCGAAACGGGCAGTCGGGCACCATTCCGCTGAGCGAATTGCGCTGGGCGCGGGCCGCTTTGCCCGAGCAACATCTGGGCGAGGCCATACGCTCGCCGGCGCAGGTCCTTCGGCCTGGCGATGTCGTTGCGGTTGAGGGCGTGAGCAAGAGCGCCGACAATGCAGACTATCCCGACCGCACCTTCGCCTTGCGGCAGATGCCCGAGATCGAGGGCGCCATGGTGGTGATGGATCCACATACCGGCCGTGTGCTCGCCATGAACGGTGGCTTCTCCTACGGCCGGTCGCAGTTCAATCGCGCCACGCAGGCGATGCGTCAGCCCGGCTCGTCGTTCAAGCCATTTGTCTACCTCACGGCTATGGAATCCGGCTTTACGCCGTCCACGCTCGTGCTTGATGCGCCGTTTGTCATGGATCAGGGGCCTGGCCTGCCAAAGTGGAAACCCAAGAATTACACCGATGAATTTCTTGGACGCGCCACGCTGCGGGTCGGCATTGAGAAGTCTCAGAACCTGATGACCGTGCGCGTGGCCCAGGCGGTCGGGATGGACAAGGTCGCGGCCACCGCCGAGGCCTTTGGTATTGTCGACAAGTTTCCGCAAAATCTGTCGGCGGCCTTGGGTTCCGAAGTAACCTCGGTCCTGCGCCTTACCACCGGCTACGCCCAACTCGTCAATGGCGGCAAAAAACTGAACCCGGTCCTGATCGATCGTATTCAAGACCGTAACGGCAAGACCACCTTCCGCACCGATGCGCGCGCCTGCGCCGGCTGCAGCGCCGAGGCCTGGGACAAGCAGGGACCGCCGGCACTGCCCGATGATCGCGCGCAGCTAGCCGATCCCGCCGGTGTGTACCAGATCGTGCACCTGCTTGAAGGCGTGGTCCAGAACGGCACCGGCCGGGTCGTCGCCTCGGTGGGAAAGCCGCTCGCCGGCAAGACCGGGACCTCCAACGATGCCTTCGACGTCTGGTTCATGGGCTTTTCGCCCGACTTGGTCGCCGGCATCTTTGTCGGGTTTGACGAGCCTCGTTCGCTTGGCCCGAAGGAAACCGGCGGCGGCATCGCCGCCCCGATATTCCGCGACTTCATGAAAGAAGCGCTGAAGAACAAACCCGCGACGCCGTTCCGTGTGCCGCCCGGCGTCAGCCTCGTCCGGGTGGAGCATGACTCCGGCCTGCCGGCGGAGCCCGGCGACAAGCACGTCATTCTCGAGGCCTTCAAGCTCGGCACATCGCCCAGCACCCAGGTGACGATCATGGGGCAATCCGAACAACTCGATGATGCCGGCGCGACTTTGCCCAACCAGCCCAGCGCCGGCGGACTCTATTAGGGCTGCGTTGCCGCCCCTTGATCGAGGCTCTGAGCCCCTTGTCTTAACACTTCGATTTCCCTAAAAGGCGAATGTCTCTTACTTAGCATCCGTAGGTTCTCCATGCGCCCCGACGTCGAAGCCAAGGTCAACGATATCAAACGCTGCCTCGAATTGCTGCGGAGGCATCTTTGACTGGGATCGCGCGCTGCTCCGCCTTGACGAACTGAACACCAAGGCCGAAGACCCCAATCTTTGGAACCGGCCCGCCGAAGCGCAGAAGTTGATGCGCGAGCGGACCCAGATTGAATCCGCGATCGCCTCAACGCGCAAGCTCGAGCGCGACCTCGATGATGCCGTCGCGTTGTCGGAACTCGCCGACGAGGAAGGCGACGCCGACGCGCTGGAAGAGGCCCGGCGCATGATCGCCGGCGTACTCGGGCGTGCCAAGCAGGTCGAGCTGGAAAGTTTGCTGTCGGGCGAAGCCGATCCAAACGACTGCTATCTCGAAATTCATGCCGGCCAGGGCGGCACCGAGGCCCAGGACTGGGCCGAGATGATGGCGCGGATGTATACTCGTTGGGCCGAGCGCAAGGGCTACAAGGTCGAGTACCTGGAAGAAAGCGCCGGCGAAGGCGCCGGCATCAAATCGGTCACGTTCCGCATCTCGGGCCTCAATGCTTACGGCTGGCTGAAGACTGAAAGCGGCGTCCATCGCCTCGTGCGGATATCACCGTTCGATTCCAACGCCCGGCGCCATACCAGTTTCTCGTCGGTCTGGGTTTATCCGGTGGTGGACGACACCATCGAGATTGAAATCAACGACAAGGACTGCCGCATCGATACCTATCGCTCGTCCGGTGCCGGCGGCCAGCACGTCAATAAGACCGACAGCGCGGTGCGCATTACCCACATGCCGACTAATATTGTCGTGCAGTGTCAGAATGAACGCTCGCAGCACCAGAATCGGGCCAAGTGCTGGGACATGCTCCGCGCCCGCCTCTATGAGTTGGAGTTGGAGAAGCAGGAAGCCAAGCTCGCGAAACAGGAGGCCGCCAAGACCGAAATCGGCTGGGGCCACCAGATCCGCTCTTACGTCCTGCAGCCCTATCAGATGGTCAAGGACCTGCGAACCGACGTCGAAACCTCGGACACGCAAGGTGTGCTCGATGGCGACCTCGACATGTTCATGGCAGCGTCCCTGGCGGCGCGCATCAAGACCGGCGGCGATGTGCTGAACGCTTAGTTCGCCGGCGATCGCAGTCAACGCTCCGGATTTTCCTCAGGGCCACCCGTTGCTAGTGGATCGAATCTAACACTTGGTGCCCGCGTTTGACTGCGGCGATGATTTTGTTTGGGTCTTTGGTCCAGGTAAAGGGTTTTGGCTTGGCGTTGATCTCGGCGAGGAATCTGTGAATAGCGGCTTTGAGGTCCTCGATAGATCG
>CAMDRB010000058.1 GCA_945906455.1 Caenispirillum bisanense | reverse complement strand
GTCTTTGCCACATGCCCGGTTTGCTCAGCATGACGGAGCACCTTCAGCTTGCGCTGTATGTCGCGTTCTTGGCTGGTCATTTAATACATCCTCCTTGCCACAAATCGGCATTATGAAAGATGTCTCGCGAGTCCGTACGGTCCTACAGTAACATTGAGGACCGCAACGACACGGTATCGGTGTTCAATGGCCCTCCGCCGCTCATTCATGTTCTCAAGACTGAGTCCGAGGAGGCAGATGCAGTTGCCAACTGGATTAAGGAAACGTCCACGACAGGCGTCCTGCCGCACGAGTTCGGGGTGTTTGTCAGATCGGCAGCGCAGATTGGTCGCGCACAGGCAGCCGTTAAGAAAGCTGGATTGCCCTTCACGATCCTCGATGAACGTGTCGAAACGATTAGTGGTCATGTCTCAATAGGGACGATGCACCTGGCTAAAGGACTTGAGTTTCGCGCCGTCGTCGTCATGGCTTGCGATGATGAAGTCATCCCTCTGCAAGAGCGAATCGAGACTGTTGGGGATGACGCAGATTTGCAGGAAGTCTACGAAACAGAGCGTCACTTGCTCTATGTTGCCTGTACACGAGCCAGGGACCGATTGCTGGTGACAGGCGTCGAGCCAGCGTCCGAGTTTCTGGACGATATGCGGGCACATTGACCTCGCGACGGAGCAGCAAAATGCAAGATAAACGAGATATTGCAATTGAGTTGATGCGACAGAAGCACTTCTCCGCAGCGTTAGAGGTTTTCACTAAATTGATCGACGAAGCTCCCAATGATTACGGCATTTATTACATGGCGGGGCAATGTGCGAGATTTACTAATGATCTACCAACAGCAATAAACCTTTTAACTAAATCATCCCTTCTAAAAAACGATGAGCCTCAAGTATTCTTGGCTCTAGGGATAGCACTACAACTCGACAAGAAATATGAATTGGCAATAACCGCCCTGAAGGAAGCGACGCGACTAAATCCTTCACTATTTTCGGCATATAATTCAATTGGCCTGACATACAGAAAGACCGGGCATATTCAATTGGCGCTCGAGTGGTATAGAAAGGCAGCCGAGGGAATTGTTGGTGCCGCAGTTGATGAAACACACAAAGATCGCAACCGATGCTACAGAGAAGACCTAATTGACGGGAAGAAGACCCTTGTTATGCTCCCTTACGCTTTCGAGAAGACACGGACGGTACTGCGATCTGACTCGTTATACGCAATAGTCAGTAATAATATTGGTGTGTGTTTAGCTGAATTGGGTGATCTGAAGTCTGCGAGGGATAAGTTTAGGGAATCAATAGATTGTACTCCTGAAGGATATGATTACCCAGACCCACATCGCTACCTTGCAGATATTGGTGAATAACATCGTAACCCCGATTTTCGCTAGCATTTCACATCGAGACGAGCGGGCCATCCCGTCTATGGCGCTGATCCACACTCAGTCGAGTACCGCTACCGACTGAAAACATTGGGCTACCGATCACTCCATCAAGGATCGCCGGGCGGAAGCCGTGTATTCCGCCATTTATCCGCGTCGCGCCAAGTGTACCGAAAATAGTGCGTTTTGGGTGCGTTTGACTTTGCCGCGCCCGGCCCGTACATAAGCCGCCCTCTGCGCGATACCTCAGGCGCAGAGCGGTTGGTAGGGCGCGGTAGCTCAGGGGTAGAGCAGCGGGATCATAATCCGTTGGTCGGGGGTTCAAATCCCTCCCGCGCTACCAAAAACCCGCAGAAACCCTAGGCTTTGCTTCAATTAAAAAAGGGTAGAAATTGGGTAGAAACGCTAGTGTTTCGACAAAAAGGGTAGAAATCAGGTAGAAGTTTCTACCCTCAAATTGACAAGTAAACGCCCCCTACCTTCGACCTCAAAACTATCATCGAACGTGTCTATTCGGCTTCTGTCAGCATCCGCACCAAGCCATGGTGGAGCGACTCTAACGCTTGTTTCCCATGTCAGCTTGCGTATGCCTCATGGGACTAACCCTTCGGCGCAAGCCATGGGGCGAGTTCTACTGCGTCCGATGAAACTGAGCGTCTATTGACGGCGCAGTGCGCTGCTCCTTGTTCTGACCTTCAGCGGTAACGCGGGTCTTTGCAGTTATTAGCTTCCGAGAACGTGGCCGGCTGGCGTTCCTTGCCCCAGATCTTGTTGCCAGCCCGTCGTGGGTATTGCTGAAATTGCGAGTTGCGTTCGGTGAAATACCGATCGATTGCCGCTTTAGCCTCATCCACTGATTTGTAGTCACTATTGTGGATAATCGCGCGCGACATGCCACTGAAGACGGACTCGATTACGTTCAGGAATTGAGCGCGTGCCGGCAACGGTGCCGTCTCCACCAAGGGCCTGGATCCATCGGCGACTGCTGCGTTATGAGCTTCGATGTGTGCAAACAGCTTTTTGGAGATGTGCCAAGATGCTGCATCCCAGGACAAGTAAAGCTTTCGATATTCGGCGTACTTACCAATCAGAACATCCATCATGCGGATCATCTCGCCGGTGTTCTTCTTGGTGCTGTAGAAATGTGTCACCTGATTGCCCGACAACTCTAGCGCCGCCGTCATGATCATGCATCCGCGCGACTTCTGCCACTGCGGGACCGTCGGTTGAGTTCCTGGCGGCACCAGCGTTCGTCCGGGCTTCGTTTTAATTGCAAAAGGACCGTACTCGTCGATCGAAAAGAAGGCCTCGTCAGGCCGCAAGTTCGAAAGGATTGATCGAATGTGGACTAGTTTCTCCATATAGTTCGGGTCGTTCGACGTCAGCACGACTTTTGCCATACGCCACCTGTAGCCGGCCGTCTTAGTGATCTTGCGGATCACGTCACGACAGGCGGGGTGCCCCTTCTCCCCGAGGACACGCGATAGGTCGGGCATGGTCCAGGTCGTGCGATTGATGCCGTAGTTGGAGGGCGGCTCATGCAGGAGCCCAAAGACCGCTTGTTTCACCGCATCGTTGTCGAATTTTCGTGAGGATTTTGTCTGACGCGCGAACAGTGCGGCATGCCCGCCGTTATCGAACGTCCGGAGGTATTTGTGGTAGGTCCGCATATCGATGCCAAGAAACGCGCACACCGTGCGGCTGCTTAGCCCACGGCGCCTCGCGAGAACAGCCATGGATCGGTTACGTTCAGACAAGCGGCCGTCGTACAGGCGGTCAAGCAAGGCCCCGATGTCGGGGATATCGCCGATCTCCATACGAAGCGCGTCGGGGTTGACCTCTTTCTGAAGAACCGCGCGCATCCACTCGAACGCGGCCTGACGGGCTTGCAGGCGCTTGTCTGGCTTCGGGGTGATTCTGATGACCCGACTGGCGTCGCGGAAGAATTGCTCTGTGCGACTTCTCAAAATGACCGGTGGATCGGCACGAGATAGCAGAAATAGGAAATCGATCGCGCGCTTCTTTTCCAGCGATATCAGCAGGTCGTAAGTGTATTCCCAGATGCAGTCGCTATCGCTCGCGACTTGCCGCACATAGTCCTTCACTGAACTGTAGCTGCCACGGAAGTCTTCCTCATCACGGATGCGCTCGTAGATGGCCTTGATCGAGAGGCGGGCCGGGGGCGGCAGAGTAGCGTTTTCCTGGAGCATCTGGCGGACTGAGGCCGTATGTGGCCCGAGCTTCGGATATCTATGGCTCCGCGGTCCGTACGACCGCGGGAGTGAATGATCGACCATCTTGCGCAGGGTCAAGGGATTGATGCCCGTCTCACGAGCAACCTGCCGCATCGAAATACCCTTCTTGAGGATCTGATTCCGGATGCTTAACCACTGCGCCACATCGCGGTACATGTTTTGCTCTCCTTTTTCCAGAGCATCTGACAGTAGTCGTTCCCCGCGAGGTGCATGGCGGTGCGAGTGTGTTGTGGGCGGCTATGCCCTCCAGCGCGCAACATCTCGCGAGACGCTCAGCTGATCGACGCCAGCACCTTTTTCCCTCGCATGACCTTTTCGATGACGGCGTTTGGATCGGCGGTCCAGATGAAGGGCTTCGGGTTTTCGTTGGTCTCGACGAGGTATCGGTTGATGGCGGTTTGGAGATCGCCGATGCTTTTGAACACGCCTCGCTTGAGCCGCTGTTTAGTCAGTTTGGCGAAGAACCCTTCGACGGCATTGAGCCATGAAGCCGAGGTCGGGGTGAAGTGGAAATGGAACCTTGGATGCCGTTCAAGCCAGGCGCGGACTTTGGGATGCTTGTGCGTCGCGTAGTTGTCGATGATCAGGTGCAACTCCCGCTCGGCCTGAGTCTCGCGGTTGATCTTGTTGATCGAATTGATATTGTGAGCCACATTCGCTGAGAACCCCGCGTTATCATTCTGTGGTAGAAACCTCACAGATAGTAATAAGCCGCCTAGAATAGGTAGAAATTTGGTAGAAAACCTAGGGTTTTCCGCAGAAAGCCTGGGGAAAAAACGGGATCATAATCCGTTGGTCGGGGGTTCAAATCCCTCCCGCGCTACCATAATTTCTCGACGAACACAGTCAAAAACCCAGCGTTTGTCACGTTCTCGCTCTTTGACTATGGCGCTCTGACTGGAGCACTTCGTTTGGAAAATTGAGAGCGCGTGAAGTTAGCGTAGTATCCAGGGAGCGCCAGTCCACATCATTGGGAAAAGGATGAAGATCAGGGACCGAAGTATGCGCTGTGCCTGCATGCCCTCCTGAACTGACGTTCAGTCGATTATCACCAATTAAGCTGGCGCAATCGAAGGCGTATCGTTCCAGCACAGGTGCGACCCTATTGACTAGAAATGCGCTATCTCTTTTGGCGGTGCTGCTGCGTGTCAAATGATCGCGAAGCCAACCCACCCCTATCGTCACTAGGGTGGATACGATGCTGAGTTGTGCAATGCTTTGCCATGTAAGCGGACCCGGCAAATCGCTGTCCATGCGCATCTGTCCTATTAATTGTTTTGGCGAAGTGAGACGCAGTCTAATTGTAAGAGAAACAGCACGCCACACTGCTACGCCGCTGCTACGTCAGTTCGATGATGTGAGGCGCAAAAACCTAGGTTTTCTGCGGAATGTGTGGGTTTGGCTGGGGGACTAGGATTCGAACCTAGATTAGCGGAGTCAGAGTCCGCTGTCCTACCGTTGGACGATCCCCCAGCAGGGAGAAACCACGCCGACATAATATAGGAGAGCGCGCCGGGCCGTGGAAGGGCGGGATACTTGTCGAATCCGCCGATGGTTTCAAGGTCTTTCACCAAAGCCTGGCGTTCACTGCGCCCCTTTCCCCAGCGCGGGGAAGCCGATAGCATGACCGCATATGTAAATTGGCCTGAGCGGAGCCTTGGCGCGATATCCCGCGCCGCCTCTGCTGGCGGAAGGTTCGCGTTTATGACCGATGACCCTCGGCCCGGTGTCAGTCCAGCGCCAGCCGCTGCCTGCCCGGGTGGAAACGGCAGTGCTCTCGCCCCAACCGGGTTGGGGCAGGTATTCGCCGCCATCGACCTAGGCACCAACAACTGCCGCATGCTGGTCGCGCGCCCAAACCTTGCTGAAAGTGAGCGCGACGATGGTGCCCGCCCTGAAAACACGCGCCCCGAAAACCCGCGGGCCGAATTCCGCGTGATCGATTCCTTCTCGCGCATCACCCGCCTGGGTGAGGGCGTGAGCGGCTCGGGCCGGCTGTCCGACGACGCCATGGACCGCACGATCGACGCCCTGAAATGCTGCGCCGACAAGATGGAACGGCGCCGGGTCAACGCCTCGCGCCAGGTGGCGACCGAGGCCTGCCGCCGCGCGGCCAATTGCGCCGAATTCCTCGACCGCGTTACCCGCGAGACCGGCCTCGCGCTGGAGATCATCTCGGCCCACGAGGAAGCGACGCTGGCACTCAAGGGCTGCGCGGCGCTTTTGGATTTCAATATTCCTTACGCCTTGATCTTCGATATCGGCGGCGGCTCCACCGAAGTGCTGTTTGTGCATATCGCCGATGCGCGCAATATCGCCGTGCAGGGGTGCATTTCGCTGCCCATGGGCGTGGTGACGGTGGCCGAGGATTGCGGCGGCGGCGATCTGTGCGGGCGCACCTATCAGGCGGTTTCGGACCGCGTGCAAAAATTATTGGAGCCCTTCGAGGCCGTCCACGGCATTCGCGAGAAAATCGCCGCCGGTGTGACGCAAATGATCGGCACCTCGGGCACCGTGACGACTTTGGGCGGGCTGCATCTGGGGCTTAACCGTTACGATCGCGCCGCCGTGGACGGTTTGATGCTCGGCTTTGACGCCCTTCACGCCACCAGCCAGGCCTTGTGCGGCAAGACCTTGCAGCAGCGCGCCGCCGAACCCTGCATCGGCTGGCAACGGGCGGACCTCATGCTGGCCGGCTGCGCCATCCTCGAAGCCATCTGTCGGATGTGGCCCGTGGGCCGCCTCAAGGTCGCCGACCGTGGCTTGCGCGAGGGCCTGCTGATGGATCTGATCCATCCGTCGACGCTGCACGTCGAGCCCGGACGCATGCATCCGGCGCCGGCCCAGCCTTCAGCGTTACACCAGCCTTCCCGGTTACCATCGTGACCCAAAATAAACGCGGCGCTGGAGGAGGCAAAAAAGTTCGCACCAGCGAAGGCGGACCCGGCAGCAGCGGGCGTGGCGGCAGCGGGCGCGGCCTCGCGGTGCGCGTCAAGACCGCGCGCGGGCGCAAGATCGGCTCGCAGATTTGGCTGGCGCGGCAATTGAACGATCCCTACGTCATGCGCGCCAAGGCCGCGGGCTATCGCAGCCGCGCCGCCTTCAAGCTGATCGAGCTCGACGACCGGTTTCATTTTCTCGCTCCCGGCAAGAAAGTCGTCGACCTGGGTGCTGCGCCCGGCGGCTGGACGCAAATCGCCGTGGATCGCGTCAAGGCCGGCGCGCCCGGCGGCGGCATGGTCATCGGCATCGACGTCAATCCATGGTTGCCGGTGACGGATGCCACCTGCCTGACCCTCGATTTTCTAGATGCCGCGGCGCCCGATGCCCTGAAACAAGCCCTGGGCGGCAAGGCCAATGTGGTGTTGAGCGACATGGCCGCGCCGGCCACGGGTCACGGCGCCACCGACCACATCCGCATCATGGCGCTCGCCGAAACCGCGTGGATGTTCGCCGAGGAAGTTCTGGCGCCCGGCGGCGTGTTCGTGTGCAAAGTCTTCCAGGGCGGCACCGAAGGCGGATTGTTGAAACAGATCAAAGCGCGCTGCGGCGTCGTGCGCCACGCCAAGCCCCCGGCCAGCCGCAAGGAGTCGGCCGAGGTCTACGTGGTCGGCCTTGAATTCAAAGGCTGAATCGGCCCTGACCAGCCGGTCGCGCCGCCCTTGTCACCTTATTTGAATCATGTCATAACCCCGCACCTTTTTCGGGCCGGCGGATTATGGAGGCCTCATGGAGATTGCCGAAGCACTGACGTTTGACGACGTTCTTCTTGTGCCCGCGGCCTCCTCGGTACTCCCTGCGCAAGCCAACACCGCGACCCGGCTTACCAGAACCGTCAGCCTCAACATTCCACTGATCTCCGCGGCCATGGATACGGTCACCGAGAGCGGCCTTGCGATTGCGCTCGCGCAAGCCGGCGGCCTCGGCGTGATCCATAAGAACTTCAGCCCCGCGTTGCAGACGCAGGAAGTGCGCAGGGTCAAGAAGTTCGAGTCCGGCATGGTCGTCAACCCGGTGACGATCTTCCCCGATCAAACGCTCGCCGACGCCTTGCGCTTGCGTGAGCAGCACAGGATTTCCGGCTTCCCGGTGGTCGAGCGCGGCACCGGCAAGCTCGCCGGCATTCTGACCAACCGCGATATGCGTTTTGCCACCAATCCCAACCAGCCGGTCTCTGAGCTGATGACCAAGGAACGCCTGATCACCGTGCCCGAAAACGTCGAGCGCGATCAGGCGGTGAAGCTCTTGCATCAGTACCGCATCGAAAAGCTGTTGGTGGTCGATGGTTCTTACCGTTGCGTCGGCCTGGTGACGGTGAAGGATATCGAAAAGGCCCGCACTCACCCCATGGCGTCGAAGGACGAACAAGGCCGCCTGCGCGTGGCCGCGGCCACCGGTGTCGGCGACGAAGGCTTCGCCCGCGCCGAGGCCTTGCTGGATGCGGGCGTGGACGTGCTGGTCGTGGATACGGCCCACGGCCACTCGGCCGGCGTGATTGCCGCCGTGGCGCGCATCAAACGCTTCTCGAATTCCGCGCAAGTGATCGCCGGCAATATCGCGACGCCCGAGGCGGCCCGGGCGCTGATCGACGCCGGCGCCGACGCCGTCAAAGTCGGCATCGGTCCGGGTTCCATCTGCACCACGCGCATTGTCGCCGGCGTTGGCGTGCCGCAGTTGTCGGCGGTTCTCGAGGTGGCCGAGATCGCGCGCAAATTCGGCGTGCCGATCATTGCCGACGGCGGCATCAAGTCCTCGGGCGACATCGCCAAGGCCGTTGCCGCCGGGGCCGACTGCGTCATGATCGGATCCTTGCTGGCCGGCACGGAAGAAAGTCCCGGCGAAGTCGTTCTTTACCAAGGGCGCACCTATAAGGACTATCGCGGCATGGGATCGCTGGGCGCCATGGCCCGCGGTTCCGCCGACCGCTACTTCCAGGAAGAGGTGCGCGACGCCATGAAGCTGGTGCCCGAGGGCGTCGAAGGCCGCGTGCCCTATAAGGGCCCGGCCGGCGCCGTCATCCACCAGCTGATTGGCGGACTCAAGGCGGCCATGGGCTATACCGGCAACGCCACCATCGCCGACATGCAGAAGAACTGCAAATTCCGCCGTATCACCGGCTCCGGCATTCGCGAAAGTCATGTGCACGATGTTATGGTCACGCGTGAACCGCCCAACTATCGTCTCAGCAACACCTGACCGCCCGTCTTGATGGGCGTAGTGTCATGTCGCCCCCCCTCACCCAACTTCGGGTAAGGCCCGCGCTTCGCGCGCGCCAACCCTTCGTAATCCTCTCCCCCCGCCGCACGGTTCCGACTTATTTGGCAGCACCTTTAGGCGGGGGGAGAGGGAAGGGTGAGGGGGGTCGAACTCATTTGGGTTATCTGGGCGTCGGTCACCGAAAGAGGTCAACGCAATGACCCCCGCCGCCCGCACCCAAGCTGTCATCGAAGTCTTGGACGAAGTCCTGGCCACGGACCGCGCCGCCGATGGCGTGGTTTCGGCCTATTTCCGCCCACGGCGTTACATCGGCGCCGCCGATCGCCGCTCGATTTCCGACCAGCTCTGGCGAATCTTACGCCACCGCGCCCGCCTGACCTGGGCTCTGGGGACCGACCACCCCTCGGGGCGGTTGTTCGTCGCGGCCAACCTGGTGCGCGGCGAGGGCAAGTCGGTGGACGCGGTCGCGGGGCTTTTTTCCGGCGCGAAGAACGGCCCATCGCCCCTAGCCGCCAACGAAAAGCGCATGGCCGAGCGCGTTGCCGGAATTGGAGGTGCTCGCGATGCATCTACCATGCCGCGCGAGGTCAGGCTGGAATGCCCCTGGTGGCTTCTGGAAAGATTCGACAAAGCTTTCGGTGACCAGGCCGACAAGGAACTCGGCGCCTTGGACAGCGAAGCCGCCTTGGACCTCAGGGTCAACACGCTCAAGGCCACACGCGACGATGTCCTGGCCAAATTCAAAGCCGAAGAGCAGACCGCGGCGCCGACGCCGCTGTCGCCCCTGGGCGTTCGCCTGCCGGCGCGCATCAGCCTCGGCGACCACGCCGGCTTTCGCGAGGGGCTCTTCGAGGTCCAGGACGAAGCTTCGCAACTTTGCGCGGCATTGGTCGACGCGCGACCGGGACAAACGGTCATCGATCTTTGCGCCGGCGCCGGCGGCAAGACCCTGGCCATGGCCGCCGCCATGGAGAACAAGGGCCGGCTGATTGCCTGTGATGTTTCCGTTGGCCGGTTGGAAAGATCGAAGCTGCGTTTGCGCCGGTCCGGTGTGCACAACGCAACGCTGCGCATCCTTGAAGACAACGACAAGTGGGTGCGGCGTCAGGCCGGCGGTTTCGACCGGGTTCTGGTGGATGCGCCGTGTTCCGGCACCGGCGCCTGGCGGCGCAATCCCGATGCGCGCTGGCACCTCAAACCGGAAAACCTCGAGTCCTTGCGCGCGACCCAAGACAGCGTGCTCGATCAGGGCGCGCCCTTGGTGAAACTGGGTGGGCGGCTGATCTACGCGACTTGCTCCTTGCTGCCCGAGGAAAACACCCAGCGGGTTGAGGCGTTCCTGGCCCGGCACCCGAGTTTCCGGCCCGTGCCCGTGGCCGAGGTCTGGGCATCGGTGCTGACCACGCCGAGCCCAACCGCCGACACATTCCTGACCCTCACGCCCTATCGCCACGGCACCGACGGGTTTTTTGTGGCGGTTCTTGAGCGTGTTGCGTAGAAGAACGTTATGACCGACCGCATTCTGATCATCGATTTCGGCTCCCAGGTGACGCAGCTGATTGCGCGGCGCGTGCGTGAAATCGGCGTCTATTGCGAGATCCATCCCTTCAACAAAGTGACGGCAGCCTCGCTTCAGGCCTTCGCGCCCAAGGGCATCATCCTCTCCGGCGGACCATCGTCGGTGCTCGATATCGGCACACCGCGCGCGGCCGATGCCGTCTTCAAAAGCGGCGTTCCCGTCCTTGGCATCTGCTACGGCCAGCAGACCATGGTGGCGCAACTGGGCGGGCGGGTTGAAGGTTCCAGCCACCGCGAATTTGGCCGGGCCTTTGTCAACGTGACCGAGAGCTGCGCGCTGTTCGACGGCGTCTGGACCGCGGGCGGCCGCGAGCAGGTGTGGATGAGCCACGGCGATCGGGTGGTCTCATTGCCGCCCGGGTTCAAAGTGGTTGGCGTCAGCGAAGGCGCGCCCTTCGCCGCCATAGCCGACGAGGCGCGGCGGTTCTACGGCGTGCAGTTTCATCCCGAGGTCGTGCATACGCCCCATGGCACGGCGCTCTACCGTAAATTCGTGCGCGACATCTGCGGCTGCCGCGGCGACTGGACCATGGCGGCCTTCCGCGCCCAGGCCATCGCAAAGGTTCAATCTCAGGTCGGGACAGGCCGTGTGATCTGCGGACTGTCGGGCGGCGTGGATTCATCCGTGGTCGCCGCGCTCCTGCACGAAGCCATCGGCGATCAGTTGACTTGCGTCCTGGTCGATCACGGCCTGATGCGGATGGGCGAAACCGAGCAGGTCGTGCGCGTCTTCCGCGACCGCTTCAAGGTGCGCCTGGTGGCGCGCGACGCCTCCGACTTGTTTCTGGGCAAGCTGGCCGGCGAGACCGACCCCGAGAAAAAACGCAAAGCCATCGGTGCGACCTTCATCGATGTCTTCGAGCAAGAGGCCAAGAAGATCGGCGGCGCCGACTTCCTCGCCCAAGGCACGCTTTATCCCGATGTCATCGAGTCGGTGTCGTTCCACGGCGGCCCCAGCGTGACCATCAAATCCCATCACAACGTCGGCGGCTTGCCAGCGCGCATGAACATGAAGCTGGTCGAGCCCTTGCGCGAGCTGTTCAAGGACGAAGTGCGCATTTTGGGCAAAGAACTTGGCCTGCCCGATGAGATGGTCGGGCGCCACCCGTTCCCGGGCCCGGGCCTGGCGATCCGCATCCCCGGCCAGGAGATCACCCGCGAGCGCCTGGATATCCTGCGTAAAGTCGATGCGATCTACTTAGAGGAAATTCGCGGCGCCGGGCTCTACGACGCCATCTGGCAGGCCTTCGCCGTGCTGCTGCCCGTGCGCACCGTCGGCGTCATGGGCGACTCACGCTCCTACGACTACGCCGTCGCCTTGCGCGCCGTGACCTCGACCGACGGCATGACCGCCGACTTCTACCACTTCGACATGGAATTCCTGGGACGTGTGGCCAATCGCATCATCAACGAGGTCAAGGGCGTCAACCGCGTGACGTATGATGTGACCAGCAAACCGCCGGGCACGATCGAGTGGGAGTAATTATTCCGCCCGGAGCTTGCCGCCGGTTCCCACCCGCCACCGCTCACCCCGCCATCACTTACCCCGCCGTGGCGATCCCGCCCGCCGTCGGCTGAAACAACCGGCCCCGCTCGGTGATCAGCACCGCGACCAGGCTGGCGAGGGCGCAGACCACGAAGCCCAGCATCAGCGGCCTGACGGTGCCGTCGAAATTCTGGCCGATGATGAAGCCGAGCAGGGCGCCCCCGATGGTGGTGCATGAGCCCTGCACCGAAGCCGCCGTCCCCGCCACATGACCTAAGGGCTCCATGGCCATGGCGCCGAAATTTGGTCCGACCAGACCAAAGCAAAACATGATGCCCGCTTGAAAGACCGTAAAGGTCCAGAGGTTCTCATAGCCGGCGAAAACCGTCCCGCCGTGGACGATGGCTAAAACGGCGTAGCCCAGAAGCGCGCTGTGCGACACGCGGCGCGTCCCCAGCCGACCGACAATGCGGGCGTTGAACAGGGAAGCGATCGCCATAAAGCCGGCGATCACGGCGAAATTCAGCGTGAAGTACAGCGGTTCATCGAAGACCTCGACGAAGATCTGCTGGGCCGAATTGATGAACCCGAAAAGTCCGCCGAGCACGAGGGTCATGGCGAGCATGTAGCCGACAGCGATGCGGTTGGTGAGCGTGGTGCGGAAGGCCTGCGACACGGCCGCGACCGACATCGGCAAACGGTCCTCGGCATGCAGGGTCTCGGGCAGGCGGAGCGCGATCCAAGTCATCACCACGGCGCCGTAGATTGCTAGGCTGGCGAAGATCCAGCGCCGCGGCGCCACCAGAAGAATCAGCTGGCCGATCGAAGGTGCCAGGATCGGCACCGCCAGGAATACGATCAGTGTGAGCGACATCACGCGCGCCATCTGCCGGCCGGAGAAACGGTCACGGACAATCGATACCACCAGCACGCGGCTCGCCGCCGCACCGATGCCCTGGACAACCCGCGCCGCCAGCAGCATGTCGAAAGACGTAGCCAAGGCCGATAGCAGGCTGAAAACGATGTAGATGGCGATGCCGCATTGCAGGACGCGCCGGCGCCCAAAGCGATCGGCCAGCGGACCGAAGAAAATCTGCGCCACGCCAAATCCCATCAAGTAGGCGCTGATCACCCACTGCCGGTCGTTTTCCGCACCCACGCCCAGGTCATGGCCGATGGCGGCCAGGGCCGGCATCATCGAGTCGATCGCAAGCGCGTTCACCGCCATGATCGCGGCGACCAGAGCCACGAACTGCTTGAAGCCAATTTCTCCTGGCGGGGTCGGAGCGACTCCGGCTTGGATTGTCGTCACGAAGCACCTGAAAGACTCTCGAGTTCCAATCCCATATTTCACATAGAAAGCGTTTGCGCGCCATGGGGTCGGCGGGAGATGATGCACCCCCTTGGATCTGAAGGAGAGCTGAAGTGGCCGCCGTCGAGAGCATGCAGACCTGGGATCCGCGCGGCGCGCCGACATGTGCGCATCGTGAGATTTACGAGGAGATGTTACCGCTGGAGGATGCCGGCATCCTTGAGCTGGGATGCGGCAACGGCGACACCAGCCGCGCCATCGCCACGGCCTTCGCCAGCGCGACGGTTACGGCGATGGAGGTCGACGCCATCCAGCACGCCGCCAACCTGGATTCGCCGCAGCTGCCCAATTTGAGCTTCGTCCTGGGAGCCGCCGAGAAAATCCCCACCGCCGACGAAAGCTTCGACATCGTGCTGATGGTCAAATCCTTGCACCACGTACCGCCGGAAATGCTCGATCGTGCCATGCGCGATATCCGCCGGGTGCTCAAGCCGGGCGGCCTTGCCTATTTCGCCGAGCCGGTCTTCGGCGGCGCCTTCAATGAAATCCTGCGCGTGTTTCACGACGAGGAGGAGGCGCGGGCCCGGGCCTTCGCGGCGATCAAGAACGCGATTGCCAAAGGCGGCATGGAACTGGTCGCCGAGAAATTCTTTCTCACGCCGTTGCGCGTTGAGAACTTCGAGGCATTCGTCCGGAAATTCATCGACGTCACCCATACGCGCCACAGCCTGAGCAAAGCCCAGATGGAGCAGGTGCGGGGGAAGTTTGAAAAGCACATGACACCGCAAGGGGCGGTCTTCAAGACGCCGATGCGCGCCGACCTTTTGCGGAAGACCGGCTGAGGCTCGACCGGCGTGGCCTTTAGAGTCTGTTCCCTAAAAGGACGTGTAGACCGAGCCGATGGTGGCTGCGGCCATCCAGCCGCCAACCACAAGCGCAAACATGTTTCCGAAGATTTCGTTGGGGTAGTTGCTCATATTGAATGCCTTCATGTTGAGGGGGGTGACGGGGCACTCCCTTGTTAAAGGCGTGTTTAATCGCATGGCTCAATAGTGCAATGCACAACGACGCATGGCCGGCCTGCCCGCTTCGCATGGCGTCAGTCCGCGGCGACGGAAAATCATTCCAGCTTGTTGTGTAAACTGAGACTTGCCGCTAACCCGTCACCAACTTCATCGGACGGTCAAAGATGCCGAGCACATCGTCTAGGGAATGACCCTGACAGAGTTTGTGCTGCCGGCTCACGACGACGTATTGCCCCTGGCGGATATTCTGCGACCTCGCGCGGGCCTTGCCCGCCCCGAGTTTGGAAATCACGAACAGCGGATTCTCCTGGGTGTGGCGAAAGACCATGAAGCTCGCGGCCTCGGGGCCGAGATGAATGGCGTAGTCGCGCCACTCGCCCTTGCGTACGCGGCCGGCATAAAGGCCAAGCAATTGGTTCAGTTCCGCGCGGGTAAAGTGGAGATATGGGGGCTTGCGCCGGTGGTCCGAGAATCGAACGACCGTGGTCATGAGCCCTGCCGGCTCAAATCAAAACATGGCGGCGCATGACGGTATTTTTTCAGACTGCCCTGATTCAATCAAGGGCCCGGCAAGCAAGGGCCGAACGAGCGCGAACAACGATTATTCGAAATCGGGCTGCTCGCTCTAACCGTTTGTTTGAGCATCGCTTTCTCCGAAAACCGGACGTCCACTTTTCGGCGCGATGCTCTAGAGCGTGTTGCGTTTAGATAGAACTATAGCCGGCCTCCCGGAAGTAATTTGAGCACTCGGTTGGAGTGATGGTGCCGAGCGTCGTTGCGAGCGCATCGTGAACTTCATCGACGCTGCGGCCCATGGCCTTTCGCATGGCATG
>CAMDRB010000057.1 GCA_945906455.1 Caenispirillum bisanense | reverse complement strand
CATATTGAATCCGCTCGGCAGCGGCGAGCAGATTGGGATTGATCGTCGCGGCGCCGATCGCGCTCCGGATTTGCCGCATGGATTTGCGCACCGCATCCAGGAAAGCGCGGCTGGCATTCTCCATCAAGTGCCAGCGGTCGGCGACTTGGACGGCCTGCGGCAGCGCCTTTGCCGCCGCCGGGGCATATCCTGTGAAGCGCACTCCATGGTGCGGAGCGGCTGCGGTTTTTGGTACGATTCTTTTTCGCCATTGGCGGCCGCGCAATTCTTTTTGTCGCGCAGTTGAGCAGGCTTCACTCTTCGGCGGAGAAGAGAAGACCAACGGCCTATACAACATCCGTGAGCTGACGAAGTTCGCGGAACATGAGATGCATGAGGTGGTTCTGTCCTGCACCCGCGCGCGACGTCAGATGTTGGCGGCGATGCCGACGTCGAAACCGGTGCTGCATTGATGTTGGTGTATCGCAGCGGCGTACCGAGAGAATGGAATAGCCAAACAATTCAACACCGCGATTTGACGCCAGCTTGTCGCGCTCATCCGTGTTAACTTCCAAAAGTACGGATTTGTCACGCCAGATAACCGCGTAAAATCAAAAGCCTAAAAAGCCGTACTGTTTTGCCGCAGTCAGGAGCTTTGGAGAAAGCCGGCCGGAGAGAGAGGAATTCGGGCTTCGACGCGGGTGACTCGGTCAACAGCTTTGGCGGCGGAACCGCGCGGATACTGGCGTTTCCTGGCGGCTCGCACGGCGACGGAGAATTTACGTCGCAGATATGTTGGCGGAGGGGGGGGGATTCGAACCCTCGGTAAGGATTACTCCCTACACTGGTTTAGCAAACCAGCGCCTTAAGCCACTCGGCCACCCCTCCTGTGCCGGGACTAAGGCTTTTGGCCATGCGTGACTTGCACGCCGACAGGAGCCCGAATCCGCAGAAGGGCCGGAACATGGCGGCTCCCTTTGGGGTTGTCAACCTGGCGCCAAAAACCGCCAATCCTGTCAGCATCCTAAGCCCTCGGCGGCACCAACATGCCCTTTTGCACCGCCGGGCGCGCACCGACCATATCGGCCCAGCGCGTGACATTGAGCCAGGTTTCCAAACTTCCAAGATAACTCTCGGCGGAGCGCACCCAGGCGTAGCAGGCAATGTCGGCGATGGAATAGTGCTGGCCAGCGAGATAGGCGTTCCCGCCGAGCTGCTTGTCCATCACACCCAAGATCCGCTTGCTCTCATTGGTGTATCGCGTAATGCCGTAGGGAATTTTTTCCGGCGCGAAGCGGCCGAAGTGGTTCATCTGACCAAACATCGGGCCGACGCTCGCCATCTGAAAAAACAGCCATTGCATGACGTTGGTGAACCCGCGCGGATCAGCCGGAAGAAGCGGGCTTTTGGTCTTTTGGGCGAGGTAAACCAGGATCGCGCCCGACTCACACACCGCCAGCGGTTTGCCGTCGGGGCCTTGCCTGTCAACGATCGCCGGGATCTTGTTGTTGGGGCTGATCTTGAGGAATTCCGGATTGAACTGCTCGTCCTTGGTGATGTTGACGCTGTGCACGGTATAGGGAAGGCCAAGTTCTTCCAGCATGATCGAGACCTTGAATCCGTTAGGCGTGGCAAATGTATAGAGATCGATCATGGGTTACTCCCTTGCTCTCGATTACCGGCAGGCATCCGCCGGAGCATCCGCGGCGTGGGTCACCACATAGATCCCGCCTTTGCTGGCGGCGGTAAAGATCGCCTCGTCGGGCGTGAAACCCTCGGGCCGCGCGATACCATCGAGCGTTCCCCAAAACGTGTAAAACAATTGGGCATCGAGCACCGCGTTGTCCTTCAACAACACCAGCAATTGATAGCGGTTGTCCCGCGCCATCTGAGCGGCGAGGTCCTCATGACTGAAAGAAAGCCAGCGGGCACCGGACAAAATTGGATGGCTGCGAACGTCCTGACCGCCTGCTACGGCAACGAAGCGATCCCAAGGCTCGTCTACGACTTTGGCGACACATATATAAGGTGAGTCCGCGAGGCCACGCGGCGTGGCCTGGCGGGTGTCGGTGGGCGGCGGCGGGTCGGGGTCAGCGGCCGCGCGAAAAGCGATATCGGCCGCGAAGTCACGCAGCCAGGCCGGCGGGATGTACGGCCGATAGACGAACCAGCCGAACACGAACAGCAGCACGAAGCCCACAACCAGAGCCGTACCAGTGCTGGCGAACCGGCGGCGCGCCGGGGCGGCCATCACGGCGCGAGCTTCTTGGTGAGAAGCTCCGAGCACAGCGCCGGACTGGCCTTGCCCTGTGTGGCTTTCATGACCTGGCCCACGAACCAGCCCATGATCTGAACCTTGCCGGCGCGGTATTGCGCAACCTTGTCGGCGTTCTGCGCCACTACCTGATCGATGGCCGCCTCGATGGCGCCGGTATCGGTAATCTGCTTCATGCCGCCCGCTTCAACGATGCTTTCGGGGTCCTTCCCGGTCTCGATCATGATCTCGAACACATCCTTAGCCATGCGCGAAGACAGCGTGTTGTCCGAGATTAAATCGAGCAACCGGCCTAGGTGCTTGGCGCTGACCGGGCTCTCGGTGATCGGGACGTTACGGGCGTTGAGCACGGCGAAGACGTTGGAGCTGACCCAATTATTGGCGAGCTTAGCGTCCCGGCCCTTCGCCACGGCCTCGAAGTACGCGGCATTGTCTTGATCGGCCACCAACACGCCCGCGTCATAGGCGTTCAAGCCGTAGTCGGTGATGAAACGCGCCTTCTTGTCATCGGGCAACTCGGGCAGCGTGGCTTTGATCTTGGCAACGTACGCGTCGTCGAATTCGAGGGGCAACAGATCAGGATCAGGGAAGTAGCGATAGTCATGGGCCATTTCCTTCGACCGCATGGTGCGCGTCTCGCCTTTGTTGGCGTCAAAAAGCCGGGTTTCCTGGGCGATGGCCCCGCCGCTTTCATAAACATCGACATGGCGCTGGGCCTCGTACGCGATGGCCTCCATAACAAAGCGCACCGAGTTGACGTTTTTGATCTCGCAGCGCGTACGCAGGTCAACCGATCCCACCGGGCGCACCGAGACGTTGGCGTCGCAGCGCAGGGACCCTTCCTCCATATTCCCGTCGCAGGTGCCGAGGTAACGCAGTATCGAACGCAGCTTCTTGAGGTAAATCCCGGCTTCTTCCGGCGTGCGCAGGTCGGGCTTGGAGACGATTTCCATCAGCGCCACGCCCGAGCGGTTGAGATCGATCAAGGAACTGGAGGCATGCATATCGTGAATCGACTTGCCCGCGTCCTGCTCCAAGTGCAGGCGCTCGATGCCGATGGCGCGGGTGCCGCCGTCGGGCATATCCAGGATCAACATGCCTTCGCCGACAATCGGCATGTCGTACTGACTGATCTGATAGCCCTGCGGCATATCGGCATAGAAGTAGTTCTTGCGCGCGAAGACGCTGCGCTGATTGATCTTGGCCTTGAGCCCCAAGCCGGTGCGTACGGCCTGGGCGACACAATGTTCGTTGATCACCGGCAGCATGCCCGGCATGCCGGCGTCGATGAACGACACTTGCGTGTTGGGCCCGGCGCCGAAATCGGCCGAGGCGCCCGAGAACAGCTTAGACTTGGCGATCACCTGGGCATGGACTTCCAGCCCAATCACCACCTCCCAGTCGCCGGTCTCGCCTTTGATCACATAGCTCATGGCCGCGCCTTGAGGCTTGGAAAATTGGCGGCCTCCTCCAGTACCTGGCAAACGCGGAACATGGTTTCCTCGTCCCAGCGTTTGGTCAGGACTTGCAGGCCCAGGGGCAGTCCCTCGCTGTTCAAGCCCGCCGGAACCGAGGCGCCGGGTATCCCCGCCAGCGACGCCGGCACGGTGAACACATCGTTCAAGTACATGGCGATGGGATCGTCTTGTTTGTCATCAAGACCAAAAGCGGCGGTCGGCGCCGTCGGAGTCAGGATCGCATCGACCTTGTCAAAGGCATCGGTGAAATCCTTGGCGATCAGGGCGCGAACTTTCTGGGCCTTCAGGTAATAGGCATCGTAGTAACCTGCCGACAGAACATAGGTGCCGATCAGGATACGGCGCTTGACCTCGGTGCCGAAGCCGGCGGCGCGGGTCTTCGAATACATGCTATCGAGAGAGTCGCCCAGCAGCCCGCGCTCGCGCAAACCGAAGCGTACGCCGTCATAGCGCGCGAGATTGGACGAGGCCTCAGCCGGCGCCACAATATAATAAGTCGGCAACGCGGATTTAGTATGGGGCAGGCTGATCTCGACCGGCGTCGCACCGGCGGCCTTCAGCCACTGGATGCCCTTGTCCCACAGGGCCGCGACTTCGCCGTTCAGACCCTCGGGGCGGTATTCCTTGGGAATGCCGATGCGCAAACCCTTTACACCTTGGCCGAGCGCCGCTTCGAAATCGGGAACCGCGAGAGGCGCCGAGGTGGAATCCTTGGGGTCGTGACCGCACATGACCGTCAGCATGATGGCCGCATCGCGGACGTTGCGCGTCATAGGCCCGGCTTGATCCAGGGAACTTGCGAAGGCGACGATGCCCCAGCGCGAACAGCGGCCATAGGTGGGCTTCACGCCGACGATGCCGCAGAAGGACGCGGGCTGGCGAATTGATCCACCGGTGTCGGTGCCGGTCGCGCCCATCACGAGGTGCCCCGCGACAGCCGCTGCGGAGCCACCCGAGGAGCCGCCCGGCACCAAGTCACCATCGCGGTTTTTGGCCTTCCAGGGATTTTTCACGGGCCCGAAGTAACTGCTCAAGTTGGATGAGCCCATGGCGAATTCATCCATATTGAGCTTGCCCAGCATGACCGCGCCGCCATCGCGCAATTTCTGACTGACTGTGCTTTCGTAGGGCGGCTTAAAGCCTTCGAGGATGTGCGAGCCCGCCGTAGTCTCAACACCTTCGGTGCAAAATAAATCCTTTATGCCCAGCGGAATGCCTTCCAGCGCGCCGGCGGTCCCGCGCTGAAACCGAGCGTCGGATTCCTTTGCGCGCGCGCGCGCGAGGTCGGCGGTGGTCGTGATAAACGCGTTCAAGTCCTTGGACTTGTCCATGGCCTCGAGATGCGCCTCGGTCAGCTCCAGGGCGGTGAATTCCTTGTTCGCCAACTTGTCGCGCGCCGCGGCGATGGTCAGGGATGTAAGATCCGTCACGGCGACCCTACTCCACGACTTTCGGCACGACGAAAAAGCCGCCGTGGGCCTCAGGCGCGTTGGCCAAGACCTGGTCCGGCTGACCACCCTCGGTCACGATGTCGGCGCGCCAGGGCAACTTGAGGTCAGTCCCCCCGCTCATGGGCGTGACGTTGTCGGTATTGACTTCCCGAAGCTGCTCGATCCAGCTCAAAATGCCCGAAAGCTTAGCAGCGGCGGCCTCAAGCTCGGCCGCCGGCACCTCGATCCGCGCGAGTGTCGCAATGCGCCGAATAGTGGCATTATCCAACGACATCCGTTATTTGTCTCCATGCACGCAGGCGCCGAATTGTAATCGAGGCTGTCGGCGGAAAGTCCGTATCACCCACTATGGCGATCTGCAAGCCTAGCGAACTCAAAGCGCGATTGACCCGGAATCAGACCATTTTAGGCCTGGACCTGGGCACAAAAACCATTGGCCTCGCGCTATCGGACACCACTTATATAGTGGCATCGCCCCTTTCAACGATCACACGGCGGAAATTCAGCCACGACGCCGCCGAATTGGCCGTGGTTATCGCCCAACATAATGTCGGCGCCTTGGTCATCGGCCTGCCCAGGCAGATGGATGGCAGCGAAGGCAGCCGCGCCCAGTCCACACGTTCCTTTGCCGCCGAGCTGCTCAAACGCCAGGATATCCCCATCGCCTTTTGGGACGAGCGGCTGTCCACAGCGGCGGTTGAGCGCATGCTCACGGACGAGGCCGATATGTCGCGCAAGCGCCGGGCGGAAGTGGTCGATAGGGCCGCCGCGGCCTATATCCTGCAAGGCGCCCTGGACGCCATGCGCAACGAAGCGGGCCGGGCTGAGGTCGACCGTACCGGCCCCGTTTGACCCCCCTCCCTTCCGGCTTGCCCTGCGCAAATCCGCCGCATATAGTCCGCGCCCATGCGTGATCCGGCATTCCCGCACCGTCATCTCCTCGGCATCGAGGGGCTTACCCCCGCAGAAATAAACTATTTACTGGACCTTTCGGACCGCTACGTCGGCGTCAACCGCGGGCCTGAGAAAACCAGCGATGCGCTGCGCGGGCGCACAATCGTCAATCTTTTCTTCGAGAATTCCACCCGCACCCGTACGTCGTTCGAACTGGCGGCCAAACGCCTTGGCGCCAATGTCATCAACATGCAGGTGGAGACCAGTTCGGTCGTCAAGGGCGAGACGCTGATCGATACGGCGGTCACGCTCAACGCCATGCATCCCGATGTGCTGGCCGTGCGCCATCCGGACTCGGGCGCCGTCAAGTTGCTCGCCGACAAGGTCAATTGCGGCGTCGTCAATGGCGGCGACGGCAGTCATGAACACCCCACGCAGGCGTTGCTGGACGCACTCACGATCCGCCGCCGCAAGGGCAGGCTCAGCGGCCTACTCGTCGCCATCTGCGGCGATGTGCTGCACAGCCGTGTCGCCCGCTCCAACTTCCTCCTGCTCCTGACCATGGGTGCCCGCGTGCGCATCATCGCGCCGCGCACCCTGATCCCGAGCGGTGTCGATCGCCTTGGCGTCGAAGTCTTCACCGATATGACAGCGGGCCTCAAGGATGTGGACATTGTCATGATGCTGCGCGTGCAAAGCGAACGCATGCGCGGCAGCTTTATCCCATCGGTGCGCGAATACTTCCATTTCTTCGGGCTGGATCGCGCCAAGCTGGGTCAGGCCAAGCCCGACGCACTGATCATGCATCCCGGGCCGATGAACCGCGGCACGGAAATCGACTCGGACGTCGCCGACGACGTCGAGCGCAGCGTCATCCGCGAACAGGTCGAATTGGGCGTCGCCGTGCGCATGGCCGTGCTCGAAGTTTTGGCAAACAATGCGTCTGCCCATAACGCAGCGGGCCATAACGCAGCGGGCCATAACGCGGCGGCCGATAGCCGCCAGGGATTGCCTGGGAGAACCGGCACATGAGTGTCGCCACACCTGGCCGCGTCGCCTATATCAACGCGCGTGTCTTGGACCCGGCCACCGGCCGTGACGGACCGGGCGAAGTGCTGACCAGCGGCGAGGAAATCGTGGACGTCGCCCGGAAGCTCTTCGACGGCCATCCGCCGGCCGATGTCGAGGTTGTAGATTGCGGCGGCATGTGTCTGGCGCCTGGCCTGGTCGATACGCGCGTGCAACTGCGCGAGCCCGGCGAGGAGCACAAGGAAAGCCTGAAGAGCGCGGGCGAGGCCGCTGTTGCCGCCGGCGTCACGACGATGGTGTGCCTGCCCAATACCAACCCGATCATGGACGACGAACCGACGCTGGAGTTCGTCGCCCGACGTGCGCGGCTGCTCGCCCTGACCAAGGTCTATTGCTATGGCGCCATCACCAAAGGCCTGCAGGGTAAAGAACTCGCGGAAATGGGCCTACTGGCCGAGGCTGGCGCGCTCGCCTTTACCGATGCGACGAGGGCCGTGGCCGACGCCCAGGTCATGCGCCGGGCCCTGCAATACGCCGCGACCTTCGGGCTTATGATCATTCAGCATCCCGAGGAGCCGACATTGGCCACGGGTGTCATGAACTCCGGAGAGTTGGCGACACGCATGGGCCTTGCGGGAATCCCGCGCGAGGCTGAAATCATCATGCTCGAACGTGATATCCGCCTGGTGGCAATGACCGATGGTCGCTATCACGCGGCCCATATTTCCACCGCCGACAGCGTCGAGATCATCGCGCGCGCCAAAGCCGACGGGTTAAAGGTGAGTTGCGACACCGCACCTTTCTACTTCGCGCTCAACGAATTGGCGGTGACCGATTACCGCACCTTCGCCAAGCTATCGCCGCCGTTACGCGCCGAGAACGACCGCCGTGCGATCGTCGAAGGTCTGAAGAGCGGGGTCATCGACGCCATCGCCAGCGATCATGCGCCACAGGATTCCGACAGCAAGCGCCTGCCGTTCCCGCAGGCGGCCTTCGGCGGCAGCGGACTTGAAACCCTGCTCGCGGTTTCTCTCGACCTCTATCACAACGGCGACATGAGCCTTCTCGAGGTCCTGCGCCGCCTAACCTCGGCGCCGGCCGATCTGCTCGGGCTTGAGGCCGGCCGTCTGGCTAAGGGACGCAAAGCCGACCTCACGATCTTCGATCCCGACCAGGGTTGGAAGGTCATCGCCGACAAGTTCAAGTCCAAGTCTAAGAATTCGCCCTTCGATGGACGCCCCGTGCAGGGCCGAGTCCTGCGCACCGTGGTGGACGGGCGTGTGGTCTTCAATGCCATGCCGCATGCGGCCAAAGAGTCCACAGCGAGTCCCGTCAATCGCACACCTGCAAAAGCCCGATGATCGCCGGCTTTCCGCTGTGGGCTTACGGCGCGGCAATTGTCGCTGGATATTTTCTGGGTTCGATTCCGTTCGGCCTTCTCCTGACACGCCTTGCCGGCGCCGGCGACATCCGCGCGATTGGTTCCGGAAATATCGGCGCCACCAATGTCCTGCGCACGGGACGCAAGGGCCTCGCGTTTTGCACGCTGATATTGGACGGCAGTAAGGGCGCGGCGGCGGTGTTGCTGGTCAATGCGTTGATCGGCGCCGACGCCTCGGCTTTAGCGCTGATCGCCGGCGGCGCGGCCGTCCTCGGTCACAATTTTCCGATCTGGCTGCGGTTCAAGGGCGGCAAGGGCGTCGCAACAACCCTCGGCCTCATGATTGCAGCCGCGCCGGTTGTTGGGGTCATGGCCTGCCTGACCTGGTTCGCCATCGCCGTGATTTTCCGCCTGTCTTCGCTCGCGGCCCTTGTGGCATTGGCGCTTGCGCCGATCTATGCGCTGGCCATGGGGCGCGTCGATGAAGCCATCGCATTCGCGGGGTTGAGCCTGTTGGGTTGGGTCCGGCACGCCACGAATCTGCGCCGCCTGCTGAAGGGTGAGGAACCGCGCATCGGTGCGAAATCGGGCGGCACCCCCAGCGATCCAACGGCTTGAGCGCAGCGTCATGGCAGCTTCGCCCGTGCCCGAACTTTCCGACGACCAGCTGATCGACTGGATCCGGCTCGCCCGCACCCCAGGTATTGGCGCTAAAACCTTCCGTCACTTGCTGAACCGCTTTGGCGCGGCCAGCGAAATCATCGCGCATCAATCCGAGTGGAGTGGCCGGCAGAAGCAAACTGAAATCCCAGCGCCGGCTGTCGCCGAGCGGGAATTCGCCGCGGCCGCCAAGGCCGCGCTGAAATATCTTCCCGTCACCGACCCGCGCTATCCACGGGCCCTTGCCGCGCTCGATGACGCGCCGGCGTTGCTGATGGTGAAGGGCAGCCTGGAAGCGCTCGGCACACCGCTTATCGCAGTGGTTGGCGCCCGCAACGCGACCGTCAATGGCCGCAGGTTTGCGAAAACCCTAGCCGCGGGCCTGGCTAAAGCCGGCTACGGCGTAATTTCCGGTATGGCGCGCGGCATCGACGGCGCTGCCCATGAGGGTGCGATGACGGCCGGCCACACGGTGGCGGTTCTGGCCGGCGGCGTCGACGTGGTTTATCCTCCCGAACACCGCGACCTTTATGACCGGATCGCCGAACGGGGGGCGGTGGTCTCGGAGATGCCGCCAGGGACCGAACCCCAAGCCGCCCTCTTTCCCCGACGCAACCGCATTATCTCCGGCGCGAGCATCGGGGTCGTCGTAGTCGAGGCCACCTTGCGGTCGGGCTCGCTCATAACCGCGCGGCTGGCTGCGGAACAGGGCCGCGATGTTTTCGCCGTACCCGGCTCACCGCTGGACCCGCGCGCTCATGGGCCGAACAGCTTGATTCGCGATGGGGCCACCCTCATACAATCTGCAGACGATGTTCTATGCGAATTGCCATCATTGAATGCACCAGCCCCTAATTTTTCTTCGGCCGCCGCGGTTACGCGTCAACATATTGAAATTATTGAAGAAAATAATACGCCCGATACCCGTCGAAGGATCGAGGCGGCGCTAGGCTCGGCCCCGGCCACTGTTGACGAACTCTTGAGGCAGTGCCAAGTGTCACCCGCCGTCATGGCCACGGTTCTCCTGGAGCTGGAGTTGGCCGGACGGCTGGAGAGGTTGCCAGGCAACCGCGTGCTGCTAATCGGAACGGTTTGAATTTCTTAACGTTTCCGCGCTAACAGCCTGAATTCACACGCCATCGGAAGCCTTGGAATGCGGCCCTGCCGCCTGGGGCCGACGCGCGGAATGAAGGAAAGATAGGGCGTTTCAATGAAGGTCGTGATCGTCGAGTCCCCGGCCAAAGCCAAGACCATCAACAAGTACCTTGGGGATGGTTTTAAGGTGCTGGCTTCCTACGGCCACATCCGCGACCTGCCCCCAAAAGACGGCTCCGTCCGCCCGGACCAGGACTTCGCCATGGACTGGGAAGTGGACGCCGCCTCACAGAAACACATCAAAGAGATCGTCGATGCCGTGAAAGGCGCCGATGGCGTCATCCTGGCCACCGACCCCGACCGCGAAGGCGAAGCCATTTCCTGGCACGTCAAGGACGAGCTCATCCGCCGCAAGGCTCTCGGCAGCACGCCGATCAAGCGGGTGACCTTCAACGCCATTACCAAGAATGCCGTGCTGGAAGCAATGCAGCATCCGCGCGAGGTCGATCAGCAATTGGTCGACGCCTACCTCGCGCGCCGCGCGCTCGACTATCTCGTTGGCTTCACGCTTTCGCCGGTTCTCTGGCGCAAACTTCCCGGCAGCAAGTCCGCCGGCCGCGTGCAGTCGGTGGCCTTACGCCTGATCTGCGACCGGGAACTGGAGATCGAGAAGTTTAAAGCTGAGGAATACTGGACCGTCGGCGCGGAACTGGGCACGGCCAAGGCGGAGAAATTCGCCGCCCGGTTGACCCATTTCGAGGGTAAGAAACTCGACAAATTCGACTTGATGAATGCCGAGATCGCCGACCGCGCAGCCGCAACCGTGCGTGAGGGGCAGTTCACCGTCACGGCGGTGGAGAAGAAGACCAAACAGCGCCGCCCCTACCCGCCATTCACGACATCGACCCTGCAGCAGGACGCTTCGCGGCGCCTTTATTTCTCCGCCCGCCAGACCATGGATGTCGCCCAGAAGCTTTACGAGGGCTTCGAGATCGGCGGCGAAACGGTGGGCTTGATCACCTATATGCGAACCGACGGCGTGCAGATGGACGGCGAAGCCATCGTATCGTTACGCAAGTACATCGGCGAACGCTACGGAGCCAAATTTGTGCCGGAGAGTCCGCGCGTCTATAAAAGCAAAGCCAAGAACGCCCAGGAAGCTCACGAAGCCATCCGACCGACCGACGTAACCCGCACGCCCGAGAGCGTCGCCCCCTACCTCTCGCCCGACCAACTCAAACTTTACGATCTAGTCTGGAAGCGCACCATGGCGAGCCAGATGGAAGCTGCCGTGCTCGATCAGGTATCGATCATTTCCGCGACCGCCGACCAGCAGACCTTGCTGCGCTCAAGCGGCTCCACCATCGTCTTCAAGGGCTTTCTTGAGGTCTATGACGATACCGCGGCCGCCGCAGCCGCAGCCCCGGGCGAGTCCGAGGACGAGGACGCCGAAGGCAATCTCCTTCCCGTCGTGATCGAGGGCCAGAGGCTTGACGTCGCCGCCGTAACGCCCGAACAGCACTTTACCCAGCCGCCGCCGCGTTTCTCGGAGGCCAGCCTCGTGAAGTCTCTGGAAGAAAAGGGTATCGGCCGCCCGTCGACCTACGCCTCGATCATTCAGGTCCTGCAAGACCGCAAATATGTGCGGATGGACAGCCGCCGCTTCATTCCCGAAGACCGCGGGCGCGTCGTCATCGCGTTCCTGGAAAGTTTCTTCGGCCGCTACGTCGAATACAACTTTACCGCCGATCTCGAGAATCAACTCGATGAGATTTCCGCCGGACGCTTGAATTGGAAGAATGTGCTCGCCGACTTCTGGCGCGACTTCATCATCGCCATCGACGGCACCAAGGACCTGACGCGCACCGCCGTGATCGATGCGCTGGATAGTCTTTTGGAGCCCCACCTTTTCCCGGTTCGCGTCGATGGCGCCAATCCGCGAAAATGCCCGGCCTGTGCAGACGGACGGATCGGCCTAAAGTTCGGCAAATTCGGCGCGTTTATCGGCTGCAGCAAGTACCCTGAATGCCGCTACACCCGCCCCCTCGGCGCGCCTGAACCTGTGAATGGCCAAGTGCTCGATGGCCCCAAGCTCCTGGGCCTCGATCCCACCTCAGGGCTGAAGGTGACGTTGCGCGTCGGCCCCTACGGCCCCTATGTTCAGCTTGGCGGAGATGAAGTCCTGCCGGCACCGCCGCCAGCGGCCGAAGAAATAGGGCCCAACGGCAAAAAGAAACGGAAAAAGAAAGTTGCCAAGGGCGATAAGCCGAAGCGCGCATCGCTGCTCAAAGGCTCCGATATGCACGCCGTAGATTTGGAACGTGCACTGAAGCTTCTATCGCTGCCGCGCGAGATTGGGCCTGAACCTGAAACCGGCGAGATGATCCTGGCCGGTATCGGCCGCTTCGGACCCTACCTAAAGGTCGGCCCACGCTATCAATCTCTGCCCAAGGACGACGACGTCCTCGAAATCGGTTTGAACCGCGCGGTCGTTGTCCTGGCCGAAGGCAAAGAGCGCCAAAGCCGCCGTGGCGGCGGCGGGGCGAAGAATATCGGCAATCACCCCGCGGATGGCCGCGCCGTCACCTTGCGCTCGGGCCGTTTCGGCGCATATGTCCAGCATGGACAGCTTCGCGCGACCTTGCCCAAGGATATGGACGCGGCCACCGTCAGCCTCGATTCAGCGGTGGCCCTGCTCATGGCGAAGGCCGCCAAAGGCGGCGCAGCCGTGAAAGCGCCGAAAAGCAAGGCCGATAAGGCCGACGCACCGCTCGCTAAAGCCGCGAAAGCCGCGAAAGCCGTAAAGGCGAGCACGACGAAGTCCCCGGCCAAGGGCGCGAAAGGCCGGGCGGCGGCCCGCAAAGCGGCGGAATAACGGTTGAACCGTCCTTCTCATCCGCGCGGTCGCAAGGCAAACGCCCAAAAGACCGCGCGAGCCACACCTCATTTTAAAAAGACCAATAACGATATGACACTTCCCAGCAAGGACGAGATCCTTGCGTTTATCCGCGATTCAAAAACTCCCGGCTCGAAACTAAAAATCGGCAAGCGCGACATCGCACGCGCATTCAATATCAAGGGCCCGGCGAAAATCGCCCTCAAGGCCCTGCTCAAAAACCTAACCATTGACGGTGACGTCGAGCGTGGCCCCGCCGGATTTTCCGGCGACGGCGATGGCGCTTCGCCCCGCAAAATGCAGCCGTCTCAGAACGAGCGCCCCTTTGGATCGCCCGGCAATTTGCCCGCCATCGATGTCATCGACATCACGCATACTGATCGGGACGGCGATCTGTTCGCCAAACCGGTAAAGTGGGAGAGCAGCGCGCCGCCTCCGGCAATTCTCGTGGTCCAGCCCAAATCGCGCGGCGGCGGCAAAGGAAAATACAAGCCGCTCACCGTCGGCGTTGGTGACCGCGTTCTCGCCAAATTATTTCCCGCCGGCGACGACACCTACGAGGCTCGGCCCATAAAAAAAATCGCGGCGGCGCCGACACGGTTGCTCGGCGTCTATGAGTTGACCGACGGGGTCGGGCGCTTGCGTCCGGTCGACAAGAAATACCGTTACGAAGTCTGCATCGCGCGCGGCGATGTCGGCCCGGCGCAGCACGGCGACCTGGTCGCGGCTGAAGTCTTTGATGTGCCGCGCTATGGACCCCAGAAGGCACGGATCATCGAACGCCTCGGCCCGATTAATGCCAGTCGGAATCTAAGCCTTATCGCCATTCACGCGCAAGGTATTCCGCATGCCTTCAACGACGAGGCCGTCGCGCAGGCCGCCAACGCCAAGGGCGCAGCCCTCGGTGACCGCACCGATTTGCGCCAGGTTCCGCTTATAACCATCGACGGCGAGGACGCCCGCGACTTCGACGACGCAGTTTTTGCCGAGCCCGATACGGACCCCACCAACCTTGGCGGCTGGCATCTGATCGTGGCGATCGCCGACGTCGCCTGGTATGTGCGTGCCGGCGACGCCTTGGACCGCGATGCTTACCTGCGCGGAAATTCGGTTTATTTCCCCGATCGGGTCGTGCCGATGTTGCCCGAGGAGCTCTCCAACGGCTGGTGCTCGTTGAAGCCTGACGAGGATCGCCCGGTCCTCGCCGCCCATATGTGGATCGACGACAAGGGCAAATTCCTGCGTCACAAGATCATTCGCGGCCTCATGCGTTCCCGAGCGCGTCTGACCTATACCCAACTGCAAGCGGCGCGCGACGGAACGCCCGATGCCGTGACCGCGCCGCTGGTTGAAGCGGTCATCGCGCCGCTCTATGGCGCTTATGCGTCCCTCGATGCCGCCCGCGCGAACCGCGGCACGCTCGAACTCGATCTCGTCGAACGGAAGATCGCCGTGGATCGGGAAGGCAATATTCTCGGTGTCGAGCCCCGCCCCCGCTACGACAGCCATAAGCTGATCGAAGAGTTCATGATCGCGGCCAACGTCGCCGCCGCCGAGACCCTATCCACTTCGGCCTACCCTGCGGTCTATCGCGTCCACGACCGGCCCGACCCGGAGCGCGTGGACGGCCTGCGCGAGGCCCTGCAAACCATCGATCTCAAATTTCCTCACCCCGGCGAAACGCGCCCCGCGGATTTCAACCGCGTCTTGGCACAAGTGCGCGGCGGGCCCCACGTGCATATGGTCAACACCCTGGTCCTGCGCACCCAGGCTCAGGCGGTTTACAGCCCCGCGAATATCGGCCATTTCGGCTTGGGACTGAAAAAGTATGTCCACTTCACGTCGCCGATCCGGCGCTATTCCGATCTCCTGGTCCACCGCGCGCTGATTGCTGCCGGCAAGCTTGGCGAAGGCGGCTGGAACCCCAAACACGACCCCGATCTGGTCGCCACTTGCGAATACATCTCGATGACCGAACGCCGAGCGGCCCTGGCCGAGCGCCAGACCGTGGACCGCTTTACGGCCGCCTACCTCGCCGACCGCACCGGCGCTGTTTTCCGGGGGCGCATCAGCGGTGTCAGCCGCTTCGGCCTGTTCGTCAATCTTGACGAGACCGGAGCTGACGGCATCCTGCCCATGCGCAATTTACCTCAAGATTTCTATGACTTGGATGAACGCGGCCACCGGGTTGTCGGCCGACGGCGGGGCATGCAATTGCGAGTTGGGGACGTCATTGACGTCAAACTCTTGGAAACCAATGAGGTGGCGGGCGGCATCGTCTTCGAATACTCTGGGAGGGTGGATTCTGGGGGCCGAGACGTTAAGGCCCCCAGAAAAGAGGCGCCACGCGCACCCTTGAGGCCACCCCGTCGCAGGCGATGAAGATCATTCATTCAGCTAGCAAGCGTTCCGGTTTGATCAGGTGCGGCGCCGTAGCAGCCTTGGCCATCATGCTCGGCGCTTGCGCCGGCATGGGCACCGACGCCCCTCGCGCGCCGCGCC
>CAMDRB010000056.1 GCA_945906455.1 Caenispirillum bisanense | reverse complement strand
TCGGCTCCTTGGCGATCTTCAAGACCTTGCGCACCTTCTCGAGCGGCATCTGCAGTTTTTCCGCCAATTCCTCGGGGGTCGGCTCGCGGCCGATCTCGTGCAGCATCTGGCGCGAGGTCCGCACCAGCTTGTTGATGGTCTCGATCATGTGCACGGGGATGCGGATGGTGCGCGCCTGGTCGGCGATCGAGCGCGTGATCGCCTGTCTGATCCACCACGTGGCGTAGGTCGAGAACTTGTAGCCGCGGCGGTACTCGAACTTGTCCACCGCCTTCATCAGGCCGATGTTGCCTTCCTGGATAAGGTCGAGGAACTGAAGGCCGCGGTTGGTGTATTTCTTGGCGATCGAGATGACCAGGCGCAGGTTGGCTTCGATCATTTCCTTCTTCGCCCGGCTGGCCTCGCGTTCGCCCTTCTGCACGGTGTTGACGATCCGCCGGAATTCGCCGATCGACACGCCGGCTTCGTCGGCGATGGTCGAAATCTGCGCACGCAAGCTCTCGATTTCCTTCACGTACTTGGTGGAGAAATCCTTCCATCCTTTGGTGAGCAGCTTCTGAACCCGCTTCAACCAGTTGGGATCGAGCTCGCTGCCGTAGTGGTTTTCCAGGAACTCCTCGCGCTTGACGCGGGCCTTGAGCGCGAACCGCAGCAGTTGGCCTTCAAGGCCAAAGAGCTTCCGATTCAGGTCGTTGAGCTGCTCGACCAGCGCCTCGATGCGGGCGTTGTTGAGATGCACCGCATCCATCAACTCGACCAATTCCGCCTTGAGCTTCTGGAAGCGTCGTTCGACGCTCTTTTCGATCTCCTGGCCCTGCTGCAGGGTGCTAAGGCGCGCTTCCTGGGATTTCTTGAGACGACCGTAGGTGGCGGCGATCTTCTCGAAGGCCTCCAACACCTGCGGCATCAGCGACGCTTCCATGGCAGCGAGCGATACCGCGGCCTCGTCGCTGTCGTCCAGGCTAGCGGGCTGGCCGGGAACGCTTCCGGGTGCGCCGGGAACGGCGCCGGGGATATTGGGGGGCGTCCTCGGGTCGTTGAGCATGCGGCCGTTGGTCGGTTTGCGCGCTGTCTCTTCTTCGCTGGCGTCGACCGGTTCGGATACAACATCGATTTCAAGTTCTTGATCGGAGGCGGTGTCGCTGGCTCCGGCGCCGTAGGTGGCGTCCAAATCGATAATGTCGCGCAACAGCATCTTGCCGTCCTGCAGGGCGTCGTGCCACGCCAGCAAGGAGCGGATGGTGATCAGGCTTTCGCAAATGCCGCCGATCATCATCTCGCGGCTGGCCTCGATGCGCTTGGCGATGGCGATTTCACCTTCGCGCGACAAGAGCTCGACCGATCCCATTTCGCGCAGGTACATGCGCACCGGGTCGTCGGTGCGCCCGACATCGTCTTCATCGATATTGCCGCCGCTGTAGGCTTCGGCTTTAGGCGTCTCCTCGGCCTCAGCGGCCGCCTCGGGCTCCTCCTGCTCTTCGCCTTCGACAACGTTAATGCCCATCTCCGAGAGCATCGACATGGTGTCTTCGATCTGTTCCGAGGTCATTTCCTCGGAGGGCAGCGCGGCGTTCAGTTCGTCGTAGGTGATGTAGCCGCGCTCTTTGGCTTTCGCGATTAATTTTTTGACCGAGGCATTGGTCGAATCGAGCAGCGGGCTATCGCCCGGCGCGGCCGGAGTCTGCGCGGCGCCCTCTTCGCGGGCCGCGTCCTTGGCTTTTCCGGTCGCCGCAGCCTTCGCGCCAAAAGGCAGCGTTTTTCCGAGTTCGCCCGGCTTGGCCTTGGCATTGGCCGGAAGCCTCATGGCCGCGGCCTTGAAGGCGGCGGTCTTGTCCACCGGGATTTTCGCGGCTTGACCCTTGGCAGCTTGCGTCTTCAGGGCCGGCCCCTTGAGCGCGGGCGGCTTCGGCGGCGACATCTTTGCCGACGGCGCTTTCGGCGGAACCGCTTTCACGGCCGCTTTGATCGCGCCTGCTTTGATCGTGCCCGCTTTGATCGCGCCCGCTTTGATCGCGCCAGCCTTGGCGTCCTTGGCCGTCACCTTGGCGGTGGGGCTTTTTCCAGCGGACGCTTTTAGGGTTTGCGCTTTCGCGGGCGGGGCCTTGTTGGCCGCTTTAGGGGCTTGTTTTAGCGCCATTGGCTTTCCTGGGCTTCCAAACTTGGGGCTTCCAAAGTTGGGTCTTTCAAACAATCGGCGTCACCGTCGTACGCGCGTCGAAGTCGGCGCGTCGGCGGCGGCCTATCGCTTGCTGTGACCCGGTTCATCGCCGTCGTCATCGCTAGCCGGGTAAACGAGTGCATGTAACGCCTTATGCGCCGCCATAGTCTCGTCCGACGTATTTTCCGCCAGTTCCGTCTCTGCCCGTTTGAGATCCGCTACCAAGTCCGCGCGCTGGCAGAGCGTAAACGTATGATCCCAGCCGGCCGTTGCCTCGTCCATGGACGCCGCTGGCCGCGCGAAGCGGGCATGGACGTAGGTGTCTGAATTTAAGAGATTTCCGAGTTCCTCGGTGAAGCCTAGGTTCGATAAATGGGCCCGCAATGCCTCAAAATCAAGTTCGGGATTTTGGGCGATGTGCATTAAGGCGATTTGTCTTAACGAGTCAAGCCGCGAATCCGCCAAACTCAAGGCTCCGAGCCGTTCCTCGACATGGTCCCTGAGGCCGGGATGATTGAGCAAAGTTGCCAGCAAAATACGCTCGCGGGTGCGTTGGGCGGCGGTCGTATCCCGGGCGATCCGCCGGACAGGCGCCGGCTGCAGGGGCGGCGGCGGGCGGCGGTAATCGCGGCCGGGAGCCGATGCTCCCGATCGATTGGCGCCGCGGCCCCGGGCCCGGGTTCCCTGGGGCGATCCGGCCGAGCGGAAGAGTTCGAAAAGCCGGTCCCGGAACAGCCGGCGGTACTGGGCCTGGACGGTTTCGTCGGCGATCAGGCCGGCTTTGGCCAGGACGGCTTTCTCGAGACCGGCGCGGCGCTCAGGTGTGTCCCAACGATGTTCGGAAAGAACCTGCCGCCAAACAACGTCCGAGAGCGGTGCCGCGTCGGCCAGGACCTGAGCCATGCCGTCTGGACCCTCCCGGCGGCAGATGTCGTCGGGATCCTTGCCGGCGGGCAAAATGGCAAAGCGCAGCGACAGGCCCGGTTTCAGAAGCGGCAGGGCGCGTTCCGCGGCCCGCAACGCCGCCGCCCGGCCGGCCTTATCGCCGTCGAAACATAAAGTGGGTTCGGGCGCCATACGCCAGAGCAACTCGATTTGGCTCTCGGTCATGGCCGTGCCGAGAGGTGCGACGGCATGGGTGAAGCCGGCCTGGGCCAACGCAATCACGTCCATGTAACCTTCAGCGACGATGATCTCGCGTTTCTCGGCGGCGGCCGTGCGGGCGAGCGCCATGCCGTAAAGAATTTGGCCTTTGTGAAACAGCGGCGTGTCCGGCGAATTGAGGTACTTGGGCCCGGCGCGCGAAGGCGCGCCAGTATTCGTCTGCGGGCCTTCGCCCGCGGTTTCCCCGAGCACACGGCCGCCGAAAGCGACTGGCCGATTGCGTAGATCGAAAATCGGGAACATGACCCGGTCGCGAAAGAAGTCGAAGGACTCGCGGCCGTCTTTGCCCGGCGACACCAGCCGCGTTTCCAACAAGATGTCCTCGGTCACGCCGCGCGCGAGGAACCGGGTCTTGACGACGTTGCCGCCCGGCGCATATCCGAGGCGGAAACGCTTGATGGTTTCGTCAGTGAGTCCGCGGCCCTTCAGATACTCCAGCGCGCGTCGGCCTTCGGGAGCGCGCAGCGCCTGCTCGTACAGCGTGCAGGCGGCATCGACGGCCTCGCGCCCGCGCGCGCCTTGCGCCGCGTCGGTGGCCTCTTGCGGTGTTTGGCGCGGCATCTCCAGCCCGGCCTCTTCCGCCAGCCGCTCAACCGCCTCGGGAAAGCTCAAATTCTGGGTTTTCATGACAAACGTAAAGATGTCGCCGTGCTCACCACTTGAAAAGCAGTGATAAAATCCCTTGTCGTCGTTGATCGTGAACGACGGCGACTTTTCGTTGGTGAAGGGACTTAAGCCCACGAATTCACGCCCGCGGCGGATCAATTTCACCCGCCGGCCGACGACCGTGGACACCGAAAGCCGCGTGCGGATTTCATCGAGAAATTGCGGCGGGAACGCCAACGCCCTAACCGAGACTCTGTTTTACGAGGCCCGAGACGCGGCTGAAGTCCATGCGCCCGGAATACTGCTCTTTGAGGATCGCCATGACCTTGCCCATGTCTTTCACGGACGCGGCCCCGGCCTTTTGAACGGCGTCTTTCACCGCCGCGGCTACTTCGGCGTCATCCATCTGCTTGGGCATGAAGCTCTGGATGATCTCGATCTCTTCCTGCTCCTGCTTCGCCAGTTCCGGGCGGTTGCCCTGTTCGTAAAGCGCGATGCTCTCGCGCCGCTGCTTGATCATGGAATTGAACATCTGCAGAATTTCATCGTCGGGAATCGCCGTGATGCCTTTTGGGCGGCCGGCGATATCGCGGTCCTTAAGCCCCGAAAGCATCAGCCGGATCGTGCCGGTGACACGTGCGGTTTTGGCGCGCAGCGAGTCTTTCAAGGCCTCGCTGAGACGGCTACGCAGCATGGGGGCTTCACTCATTCGGGGGTGCGAGGGCACGTCGTGGAAGGGCCGTAACCTAGCCGATTCTCCGGACCTTGGCAAAACCTTCCGGCCCATGCTTAACCGATTGAATTAGCGGGATTAAACGGCATTTCCGAAGGCTTGACTTCGGGGTGTCGATTGCTTAAACACCGCGCAGTTTTGCGGGCTGGCGCAGCCCGCCCCGGCGAGGCTTCCGCCGGCGTCGCCGTGGGGCCTTGAGTCAGTCAGAAGATACGTTTCAGGCTGTCAAATCCACGGCTTACGCCCTGGAGGAACGGCGCGGCCCGCTGCGAACTAAATGATGCGGACTAAATTAAGAATCAGGTCAGACTCGACAATGCATCGCGCTCATCCCTCACGCTCAGCCCTCGCCCCAAGGACCGCCACGCCGTGACCGCCGGCCCCGCCCCTGCATCGAAAATGGCCGCCGCGCAAAAACCAGCCGGCGCCACGGCCGTCTTGGTATTGGGCGACGGAACGGTTTTCTGGGGACATGGCATTGGCGCGACCGGCCGCAACGTCGGCGAGGTGGTCTTCAACACCAGCATCACCGGCTATCAAGAAGTGCTGACCGATCCGTCCTATGCCGGCCAGATCATCACCTTCACCTTCCCGCACGTCGGCAATGTCGGCACCAATCCCGACGATCTTGAAAGTGCTGGGCCGGCGGCGCGCGGCTGCATCCTGCGCGACGACATCACCGAACCTTCGAATTACCGCTCGACCCAGCACCTCAATGCCTGGCTCAAGTCGAACAATCTTATCGGCCTCGCCGGACTTGATACCCGCCGCTTGACCCGCCTGATCCGCGACCAGGGCGCGCCCAACGGCGTGATTTGCCATGACCCCTCGGGCAATTTCGATATCGCGGCCTTGCACGACCAAGCCAAGGCCTGGCCCGGACTCGACGGCATGGATCTGGCCAAAGACGTCACCTGCCGCCAGAGCTATACCTGGACCCAGTCGTGCTGGAGCAAGGACAAGGGCTACGGCGATCTGGAGAAGGACGGGCGCACGCCCGACTTCCATGTGGTCGCCGTCGACTACGGCGCCAAGCGCAATATCCTGCGCTGCCTCGCCGACGCCGGCTGCAAGGTCACGGTGGTTCCGGCCACGGCCACCAGCGACGACATCCTGCGGCACAAGCCCGACGGCGTGTTCCTCTCCAACGGGCCAGGCGATCCGGCAGCCACCGGCGTCTACGCCGTGCCGGTGATCCGCGACCTGATCGCGACCGGAAAGCCCATATTTGGGATTTGCCTCGGCCATCAACTGCTGTCGCTGGCCTTCGGCGCCAAGACCTACAAACTCGCGCTCGGCCACCGCGGCGCCAACCAGCCGGTCAAGGACCTGGAGACCGGCAAGGTCGAGATTACCTCGCAAAACCACGGGTTCTGCGTCGATCGCGCGAGCCTGCCGAAGACCGTCATCGAGACCCACACGTCGCTGTTCGACGGAATCGTCGAGGGCATGCGCAGCCTCGACAAGCCGGTGTTCTCGGTCCAGTACCATCCCGAGGCTTCGCCGGGACCCCAGGACAGCCACTATCTTTTCCATCGCTTCACCAAGCTGATGGCGGATCGGAAGCAGCCATGAGCGGCGTTCCAACCAAAACCCTCTCCCCAGCGGGGAGAGGGCACGAGCGCGGCGAGCGGGTGAGGGGGAAATTAACCGCGCGCCGGCGCGCGGCCGAGCGTTTCCAGAACGCCGGAGAGATTGTTCAATACATCGTTATTCCAAAAGCGCACTACGCGAAATCCGGCTGCGGTAAGCGCCTCGGTGCGCGCCGCGTCGGCCGCGCTACCGGCATGCTGGCCGCCGTCGATTTCGACAATCAGCTTTTCTTCCAGGCGGACAATATCGACTACAAAGCCCGCGATCGGGTGCCGGCGCCGGAATTTGGCGCCCTTCACTTGGCGCGCACGAACCGCCGACCAAAACCGCTTTTCTGCGTCGCTCGGCATTCGCCGAAGTTTGCGCGCGGTTCCGGTGCCGGCTCGCTTCATTCTACTCTCGAAAGTGCTTTTCTCCCGCTCACCATTTTTTGCTTCCCCCTCACCCTGCCCTCTCCTCGTCGGGGAGAGGGTGTCGGAGCTTAGCCCGAGCCATGCCGAAACGCACCGACATCAAAAGCATCCTGATCATCGGCGCCGGGCCGATCATTATCGGCCAGGCCTGCGAGTTCGATTATTCCGGCGCCCAGGCCTGCAAGGCGCTGCGCGAGGAAGGTTATCGCGTGATCCTGGTGAACTCGAACCCGGCCACGATCATGACCGACCCCGATACGGCCGACGCCACCTATATCGAGCCGATCACGCCGCAGATGGTCGAACGCATCATCGAGAAAGAGCGGCCCGACGCGCTGCTGCCGACCATGGGCGGGCAAACCGCGCTGAATGTCGCGATGAAGCTCGCCGACTCCGGCGTGCTCGCGAAGTACGGCGTCGAGATGATCGCCGCCAAACGCGACGTCATCGCCAAGGCCGAAGACCGCGAGCTGTTCCGCGATGCCATGTCGAAGATCGGCCTGGAAAGTCCGCGCAGCCACATGGTGCGGACAATCGAAGAGGCCCGCCGGGCCGTCCAAGACATCGGGCTGCCGGCGATCATTCGCCCGTCGTTCACACTCGGCGGCGAAGGCGGCGGCATCGCCTATAATACCGAAGAGTTCGAGAACTTCGTCGGCACTGGGTTGGCCGCCTCGCCCGTTCACACGGTTTTGGTCGAGGAATCGGTGCTCGGCTGGAAGGAATTCGAGATGGAAGTGGTTCGCGACAAGGCGGACAACTGCATCATCATCTGCTCGATCGAGAATATCGACCCGATGGGAATTCACACCGGTGATTCCATCACCGTCGCCCCGGCTCTGACGCTCACCGATAAAGAATATCAGGTCATGCGCAACGCCTCGATCGCCTGTCTGCGTGAGATCGGCGTCGATACCGGCGGATCGAACGTCCAGTTTGCCATTAATCCGGCCGATGGACGCATGGTGATCATCGAGATGAACCCGCGGGTTTCGCGGTCTTCGGCCTTGGCATCGAAGGCGACTGGATTCCCGATCGCCAAGATCGCCGCCAAACTGGCTGTGGGTTACACGCTCGACGAACTCATCAACGACATCACCAAGGCAACGCCGGCCTCCTTCGAGCCGACGATCGATTATGTGGTCACCAAGATTCCGCGCTTCACCTTCGAGAAATTCCCCGACGCCAGCCCGATGCTGTCCACCAGCATGAAGTCGGTGGGCGAAGCTATGTCGGTCGGGCGGACCTTCGCCGAAAGCCTGCAGAAGGGCCTGCGGTCCATGGAAATCGGCTTGAGCGGCCTCAACGAAGTGTCGCTCGACGACAGCGGTACGCCGACCACGGATCACGAGGAATTGAAGGTGGCGCTGGCCAAGCCCCTGCCCGAGCGCCTGCTGGTGGCGGCCCAGGCTTTGCGCGCCGGCATGAACCTTGCGGAAATCAATGCCATCACAAAATTCGATCCCTGGTTCCTCGGCCAGCTCAAAGCCATTGTCGAGGCCGAGAACCGGATTCGCGCCAACGGCCTTCCGACCGATCGGCAGGAACTGCTGCGGATCAAGAAGATGGGGTTTTCGGACAAGCGCCTTGGGCAACTGACCGGGCGCAAGACCGCCGATGTTTCCGCGGCCCGGCGCGAATTGAACCTGCGCCCGGTCTACAAGCGCATCGATACCTGCGCCGCCGAGTTCCGCTCGCCGACGCCTTACATGTACTCGTGCTACGAGGGCGACGGCCTCAATCCGCCCGAGTGCGAGTCCGAACCCACCGCCAAAACCAAGGTGATCATCCTGGGCGGCGGACCCAATCGCATCGGCCAAGGGATCGAGTTCGACTACTGCTGCGTTCATGCCGCCTTCGCGCTGCGCGACGCCAGCTTTGAGACCATCATGGTCAATTGCAATCCGGAAACCGTTTCGACGGATTACGACACCTCCAGCCGCCTCTACTTCGAGCCGCTGACGCCCGAGGATGTGATCGAGCTGATCACAGCCGAACAGCGCAACGGTAAAGTGCTCGGCGTCATCGTCCAGCTCGGCGGCCAGACACCTTTGAAGCTGGCGCATGATCTGGAACGGGCCGGCATTCCGATTCTCGGCACGTCGCCCGACGCCATCGACCTGGCCGAGGACCGCGAGCGGTTCCAAGGCCTTCTGACCGATTTGAAACTGCGCCAACCCGCCAACGGCACGGCGCGCACGACCGACGAGGCCTTGGCGGCGGCAAACCGCATCGGCTATCCGGTCGTCATTCGTCCGTCCTACGTGCTCGGCGGCCGGGCCATGCAGATCGTGCACGACGACGCCGGCCTGAAGAACTACATCCGCCAAGCGGTGAAGGTGACCGGAGATAATCCGGTACTGATCGATTCATACCTCTCGGGCGCCATCGAGGTCGATGTCGACGCCATCGCCGACGGCAGCGACGTCTATATCGCCGGGATCATGGAACACATCGAGGAAGCCGGCATCCATTCGGGCGATTCCGCCTGCTCGCTGCCGCCCTATTCGCTGCCGGCCAATGTCGTCGCCGAAATCAAGCGCCAGACCATCGCGCTGGCCTCGGCGTTGAGGGTCGTCGGCCTGATGAACGTGCAATACGCCGTCAAGGACGGCACGGTTTATATCCTCGAGGTCAATCCGCGCGCGAGCCGCACGGTGCCGTTCGTCGCCAAGGCTACGGGCGTGCAAGTCGCCAAGATCGCCGCGCGCATCATGGCCGGCGCCCGGCTCAAGGATTTCAATCTCGGCAGCGACTATGAAAGCAACGGCGCCTCCGGCCACGTCGCGGTCAAGGAAGCGGTTTTCCCGTTCAATCGATTCCCCGGCGTCGACATCGTGCTCGGTCCGGAAATGAAGTCAACCGGCGAGGTCATGGGCCTCGACCGGGATTTCCCGCGCGCCTATGCCAAATCGCAGCTGGGTGCGGGCATCAATCTGCCCCTGTCAGGCACGGCGTTTCTCTCGGTGCGGGACGACGATAAGCCGGCGGCGGCGAACCTGGCCCGGCGCCTGATCGCGCTCGGCTTCAAGGTCATTGCCACGCGCGGCACCCAGCGGGGGCTGGCCGCCCTAGGCCTCGCGGTCGAAGTGGTTAATAAGGTCGCGGAAGGGCGGCCCCACTGCGTCGATGCCATGATTTCGGGCCATGTCCAGCTGGTGGTTAACACCACGGCCGGGGCGCAGTCCCTCAAGGACAGCTTCACGATCCGCCGCACCGCCCTGACCCGCAACATCTGCCATTACACGACCCTGGCCGGCGCCGAGGCAGCCGTTTCAGCCATTGGGGCGTTAAAAGACGGAGTGCTTGATGTTGCTCCGCTCCAATCCTATTTTAGACGCTAATAGGCAAAGACAACCTATGTCAGAAGCCCCCGCCATCCCGGCGTGGGCCGCACTGTTCTTTACGGACTCGAGGGTGCGTCGTGGAAAAAATTCCAATGACGGCGGAGGGACTGGCGCCGCTCAAGCAAGAGTTGCACCAGCTTAAAAAAGTTGAACGCTACGCGGTGATCAAACAGATCGCCGAAGCCCGCGAGCACGGCGACCTCTCGGAGAACGCCGAGTATCATGCCGCGCGTGAAAAGCAGAGCTTCATCGAAGGCCGGATTATCGAACTGGAAGATGTCGTCAGCCGCGCCGACGTCATCGACCTCAGCAAACAGTCGGGAACAACCGTGCGCTTCGGGGCCTCGGTGACCGTGGCCGACGTCGACTCTGACGAAGAGATCACCTATCAGCTCGTCGGCCCCTATGAGGCGGACCTGAAGAAGCACAAGATCTCCGTGCAATCGCCTTTAGGCCGCGCGCTCATCGGCAAGACCGAAGGCGACACCGCCGAAGTCATCGCCCCCGGCGGCAGTAAGGGCTACGAAGTTCTCAAGGTTAAATTTAAGTAGGGCGCGCTTTTCCGCCGCCTCATTCCTCGATCCGCGCGTTCTCGGTATCGAAGCCCCCGGATTGTCTTCGCCACAGTCGGGCATAAACGCCGCCGCGCGCCAAGAGATCGGCGTGCGTCCCGACCTCGACAATGCGCCCAAGATCCATCACCACCAGCCGATCCATGCGGGCGATGGTCGACAGGCGATGGGCGATGGCAATCACCGTGCGGCCTTCCATCAGCGTGCCGAGCTGCTCCTGAATGGCGGCCTCTACCTCCGAGTCCAGCGCCGAGGTGGCTTCGTCCAGCACCAGGATCGGGGCATTCTTCAGAATCACGCGGGCGAGCGCGATCCGCTGGCGCTGGCCGCCGGACAGTTTGACTCCCCGCTCGCCGACTTGGGCATCGAAACCCCGCCGGCCCTGCCAATCCTCCAGGCCTTCGATGAAGTCCATGGCGTGGGCTTTGATCGCCGCATCTCTGATCTCGCCGTCGCTGGCGTTAGGTTTTCCGTAGCGGATGTTCTCGCGGATTGAACGATGCAGCAGCGAGGTATCCTGCGTGACCATGGCGATGCCGGCGCGCAAGCTCTCCTGGGTTACGCCGGCGATATCCTGACCATCGATCAGAATCCGCCCGGCCTCGACTTTGAAAAAGTGCAGCAGCAGGTTGACGATGGTCGACTTGCCGGCCCCCGAGGGCCCGACCAGGCCGATGCGCTCGCCCGGCGCGATCGCCAGATCAATACCCTGCAGCACGCCCCGCGACGTGCCGTAACCGAAGTGTACGTCCTCGAACCGGACGGCGCCGGCGGTCACGCGCAAAGGCACGGCCTCGCGGCTATCGCCCATGACGCGCGGAACGGCAATGGATTTCATGCCGTCCTGCACCGTGCCGACGTTTTCGAAGATGTTGGTGATGCTATTGGCGATCCAGCCCGACATATTGGAAATCTGCCAGGCGAGCGGCAGGGCCATCGCCACGGTTCCGACCGGCACTTCGCCCACGGACCACAGCCAGACGGCGTCGGCGCCCATGGCGACAACCAGGCCCGCGTTCATGGTCGAGAGCGCGAGCGTAAAAGCCGTCATCAACCGCAGCAGGGCGCGGTAGGTCTCGGTATGCTCGTCGAGCGACGAACGCACGAATGCGTCTTCGTCGCGCGGCCGGGCGAAAAGCTTGACCGTGAGGATATTGGTGTAGCTATCGACCACGCGGCCGGTCAGGGCGGAGCGCATTTCCGAGACCGCCCGCGAGCGGTCACGCAGCCGCGGCACGAACACGCGCAGGAGTACGGCGTAGCCGGCAAACCAGGCGATAACCGGCACGGCCAGGCGCGGATCGGTCGTGGCCAAGAGCGCGATGGCGCTGCCGCCGTAAACCAGGATGTAAAGAACTGCCTGGTTAGCCAGGATCACGCTTTCCCGCAGCGACGGGCCGGTCTGCATGATGCGATTGGCGATGCGCCCCGCAAAGTCATTCTGGAAAAAGCTCCAGCCCTGGCGCACCACATGCCAGTGGCTCTGCCACCGGATAAGGTTGGTCAGCCCAGGGACCACGGCCTGGTTGGTGATGAGATTCTGCGTCAGCAGAACGGTCGGCCGCAGGCATAATTGGACGAGGGCCATGAAAAGCAATTCCGGCCAGTGCTCGCGCACCACGACTTCCGGAGTAAAGCTGGAGACCAGAGTGACAATGCGGCCGATGAACACCGGTACCAGGAGATCGAGCAGCGCGACCACCGAGCCGGTCACGAACAGAGCCGCCACCAGTCCCCGCGCCTGCTTGACATAATGCCAATAGAACGCGGTCAGGCCCGCCGGCGGCGGGCTGTCCGGCGGCAGGCTGGTGGGCTCCAAGAGCCGTTCAAAAAAACGAAACATCGACATGGTCCCTGGACTTGGTCGTATTCCCAAAAACAAAACCCCGCGGGTAAAACCGACGGGGTTGGATGCGTAGGCGCGGGCAGTACTAAGACTAATCGCGCGAACGCACTCCCCCCCAGACATAAAAATCCGGGCGGCAAATCGTCATGAGTTTGTTGTGTAAGGTCTGCATGGCCGGGAAGCTAATGGAGGCCCCCGGTACTGTCAACGCCGCACCTGGATGCGAGTGCCGACACTTGACGGCAGCGGCGCCGCTATTCCGCGGGCACCGTCAGCGGCGGTTGCGCCGGCTTGTCGCCGTCGACGGCAATGGGAACGCCCGGAAAGTTCTTGGCGGTGCGAATCGCCAGCGCCGACTTAACGTGCGCGACCTTTGGCGCCGCGGTGAGCTTCTCGGTGACGAATTTCTGATAGGCGTCCCAGTCCTTGGCCACGATCCGCAAGAGGAAGTCGGTCTCGCCGGCCAGCATGTGGCACTCGCGGACCTCGGGCCATTCCTTGATCAGGGTTTCGAATGCGGTCAAGTCGGCCTCGGCCTGACTGCTGAGCCCGACGTGAGCGAACACCGCGACGGTGTAGCCGAGCGTGGCCGGGTCGAGTTGAGCGTGGTAGCCCTTGATAAAGCCGGCCTGCTCGAGGGCCCGCACCCGGCGGAGGCAGGGCGGCGCCGAAATCCTGGCGCGCCGGGCCAAGTCCACATTGGTCATGCGGCCATCGCCCTGGAGATCACTGAGAATTTGCCGATCTATGCGATCAAGCTTCACGCGTTGCATGGCCCACCCCATTTCGCCGACCGGCAGGTCAGCGTCCGACACCTGCGAAATATTATTACAAATAGCCCACGGTGCGGCGCAATAGCAAAGGTTGTTCAGGGCCTAAATGGGTAATTCCACTCCAGAGCGGCGGGTTGGCCTCTGGGGGTTGCCTTGCGCTGGACGCATAGCAACCCTATGGTACCAGCCATTATTGCATTGCATCGCAACGGTTAAGATTCTCGGGTCATGGCCAAAATTCATACCAAGGTGCTGATTCTCGGGTCGGGTCCGGCCGGCCTGACGGCCGCCATTTACGCCGCCCGGGCCAACCTGGCCCCGGTGATCGTCGCGGGCATGCAGCCCGGCGGGCAAATGACCATCACCACCGACGTCGAGAATTACCCGGGGTTCCCGGACGTCATCCAGGGACCCTGGCTGATGGAGCAGATGCAAAAGCAGGCCGAGAACGTCGGCACCAAGGTGATGCACGATCTGATCGTGAAAATCGATCTGGCTAACCGGCCCTTCACTTGCACCGGTGATTCCGGCGATATCTACACCGCGGATACACTGATCGTCGCGACCGGGGCCTCGGCACGGTGGCTGGGCCTGGAATCGGAGCGGAAATATCAAGGCTTCGGCGTTTCGGCTTGCGCGACCTGTGACGGGTTCTTCTTTCGCGGCAAGGAAGTCGCGGTCGTCGGGGGCGGAAATACCGCCGTCGAAGAAGCGTTGTACCTGACCAACCACGCCACCAAAGTAACCCTGGTTCACCGCCGCGATTTCCTGCGCGCTGAGAAGATTTTGCAAAACCGCCTGTTCGACAATCCCAAGATTCAGGTGGTCTGGGATTCGGCGGTCGATGAGGTGATCGGCAAGGACGGTCCGCCGGGCGTGACCGGGGTTCGCCTCAAGAACGTCAAGACCGGCGCGCTTCAGGAACTCAAGGTCGACGGCCTGTTCGTCGCCATCGGCCACACGCCCAATACCGAGCTGTTCAAAGGCCTCCTGGACATGGACGAGAACGGCTACCTGGTTACGGCGCCCGATTCCACCCGCACCAATATTGCCGGAGTGTTCGCCGCCGGAGACGTGCAAGACCACGTCTACCGGCAGGCTGTGACGGCGGCGGGTACAGGATGCATGGCGGCGCTGGAAGCCGACCGCTTCCTGGCGACCCACAAATAGATGGGGTGAACTTCGCGGACCTACGGGAGAACGAGCCATGCCATTACGCAGCAACGGGCGGCTTGATTGGGACAAGCTTCGGGTTTTCCACGCCGTGGCTGAAGCCGGCAGCTTCACCCATGCCAGCGAGACCTTGAATCTCAGCCAATCCGCCGTCAGCCGCCAAATCAGCGCGCTCGAGGAGGCTCTCGGAGTCAGCCTGTTTCATCGCCATGCCCGCGGCCTGATTCTAACCGAACAGGGCGACCTGCTTTACAAAACCGTCCATGAAGTCTTCTCCAAGCTCAACAGCGTCGAAGGTCTGCTGACCGAGACCAAGCAGAATGCCGAAGGCCCGCTGCGTGTGACCACTACCGTTGCCTTCGGCTCCGTGTGGCTCACCGGACGCCTGAAAGATTTCATCCGCAAATATCCCGATATCCAGGTGACTTTACGGCTTGATGACCAGGAACTGGACTTGGCCATGCGCGAGGCCGATGTCGCCATCCGATTCAACGAACCGAAACAGCCCGATTTGATCCAGCGTCACCTCGGCAACTTGCGATCAAAGCTCTACGCCTCGCCCGAGTACCTGAAAGACCGGGGCCTGCCCCAAACCCTGGCGGACTTGAAGAATCACGATCTAGTGCTGTTCGGAGAAGGCATCGTGCCGGTCGCGAGCCTGCACTGGCTTCCCGATCTACTGACCAAGAGCAAGATTCCCTTCCGCGCCGGGCTCCGCGTCAACAATATTTACGGCATCTACCGCGCCGTGAAGGCCGGGATCGGCATCGGCCCGCTGCCCGAGTACTTCCTCCAGGAAGGGCGCGGCATTGTCCAGGTGCTCCCGGAACTCGAAGGCCCGCCGCTCGACGCCTACTTCGTTTATCCCGAAGAACTGCGCAACTCGGCCCGGGTCACGGTGTTCCGTGACTATTTGGTTCGCGAGATCGCCCGCGCCCGCTCACAGCTGACCGTGGTCTCCCAGGCGCCCGATACCATACGCACCGCCAGCTAACCCATAACCGGCTACCCTTAGCGTTCGATCGCACGCCCTGGCGCATTTGCCTGCCTTTCCGCCGGCCGCACGCGCAGGGTTGATTTTGACCGCCTCCAGGTATGCGTATGGGGCATAGCGGTATGCCGAAATCACAATGGAATTTAAAGGTGGTAGCAGTAGGCTGGTTTCCACGTGGTGCAACGCCGCAAGCGCCTAATCCCACACCACTCTCCGGGATTTTGGTCGTGAAGATGCAAGGTGCCGCAAAAAACGTGTGATGCCCGGCCTCCCCCGGATCATCACATGGTCTACGGGCAGACGGGTGGTCGCGGCCCCCCCCAAGATCACCGTCTTAAAGGCTTCAAAGCCCCCCTAGAGCGTGTTGCGTTTAGATAGAACTATAGCCGGCCTCCCGGAAGTAATTTGAGCACTCGGTTGGAGTGATGGTGCCGAGCGTCGTTGCGAGCGCATCGTGAACTTCATCGACGCTGCGGCCCATGGCCTTTCGCATGGCAT
>CAMDRB010000055.1 GCA_945906455.1 Caenispirillum bisanense | reverse complement strand
ACGCCGCTAATCTCGATCCGGATTCGGGCGGCCTGATTGTTTACGACGTTCCGGCGCCGCTCTCCTGGGGGTTCGAGGAATACAACAATAATGACTCGCAGAGCATTTATCGCTTTCTGAAGGAGAGCGGTGCCGGCCGCCGAAAGATTCCCTACAAGTGCAATCGTGCGGTGCTTTTCAATTCACGGCTGTTCCACGAAACCGACGCCATCCGGTTTAAGGACGGTTACGAGAATCGCCGAATCAACGTCACCGAGCAGGAATCTTTCGCCTTCTGCTCAAAATGAGTGTTGCAAAGGAGCTTTCACGTCACGGATTAATGGCTCAATCCTTCGATTCTCCTTGGGACACCGATCGACCCTTGGGATATCTTAATTCTTAACGGGGAATAAACGGCCAGCGCGTCGGCGTCTATCATAGGGCGCCACATCGGGGGGATTTCCGAAGGCCGCAAAGTCATCTCCGGCGCGCAGTCTAATGCGATGCGGATAAACTCGGTCTTCAATGCACACCGCGCATCGAAGACGAAAGCCTAACGATTTCGGCGTCGCTTCGCCGCTTCGTGCAAGTTTTTGAACGGTAACGTTACAATTTCAACCTGGGGAGATTTGAATGTTAGAGCGTGTGTTTGCCGGCTCGCTTAAATCAGGCAGTCAACGGCGTCAGTATGGTTTGTCTTTCAGCGCCCGCGCCCTCACGACCGTAAGCGCCTTGGCGCTTGCGGCCTTTGTGGCGCCGTATGCGGCCCGCGCCGCCGAGGCCACGCCGCCGGCTCAAAACCAGTCGGCCCAATCCGAACTCGAAGAGATCGTCATCACTGGGTCGCGCATTATCCGTGAAGGTTATGAAGCGCCGACGCCTTTGTCGGTCATCGATACCGCGACGCTCGAACGCGCGCCGGCTGCCAATATCGCCGAATACGTCAACACCCTGCCGGTATTCGCCGGCAGCCAGCAGCCGAATACCGCGCAGAACTCGATCAGCGCCGGCAACGCCGGCATCAACACGTTGAATCTGCGCGGTATCGGTGGGGCCAGAACCCTGGTGCTGCTCGACGGCCAGCGTTCGGTCGGATCGATCCTCAGCGGCGGCGTCGACATCAACGCCTTCCCGCAGCAGTTGGTTTCGCGGGTCGAAGTGGTCACCGGCGGCGCCTCGGCGGTCTACGGCTCGGACGCGGTCGGCGGTGTCGCCAACTTCATCCTCGACAAGGCCTATACCGGCGTCAAAGGCGAAGTCTCGGGCGGCATTACGTCCTACGGCGACGACCAGAACACCAAGGTCGCGGTGGCGGCGGGTTTCCCGTTCGCCAACGATCGCGGTCACATGCTGCTCAGCGGCGAGAACGTCTACCAGAAGGGTATCATCAAAGGCGCCAACGGCCGCGATTGGGACAAGACCTTGACGGTCAACATGCTCAACCCCAACTACACCGCGACCAACGGCCAGCCGTTCCGTCTTATCTTACCCAATGCCGGGTTCAGCAACTCCATGCCTGGCGGCCTGATCACCGCGGGCCCCTTAAAGGGCACGGCCTTCGGCCAAAATGGCATCCCATTCAATTATCGCTACGGCGCCATCGTCTCCAATCCGTTCATGGTCGGCGGCGACGCGCCGCTGAGCATAATCGCCCGCGACCAAGTCTCGTCCTTGGCTCCCGGCCAGAAGCGCTCGAACATCTTCATCCGCGCCGACTACGATGTCACCGATAGCGTCAATGTCTTCGCGCAGATTTCCTGGAACGGCTCACGAACGTTCAGCCAATGCTGTCCGCAGTTCCAGACCGGCAATGCCGCCGGTTCCGGCGCCGTCCCATTCATCAAAGCCGATAACGCCTTTATCCCGGCATCGGTCCGGGCTTCGATGATCGCGCTCGGGGTCACGCAGTTCGCCATGGGCAGCATGCAGCAGGATTTGGGCGCTTTCGGCTCCAATAACGAACGCAACGTCAACCGCAATGTCATCGGCGCCAGCGGCAAGTTCGACGCCTTCGGTTCCAGTTGGGGATGGGACGCCTACTTCCAGAACGGCTACAGCCGAAATTCGGTCAACATCACGAACGTCGTACACAATGCGAATTACCGGCAAGCCATCGACGCGGTCTTCCAACCCGGCACCGGCAAAATCGTCTGCCGTTCGACGCTGACCAATCCCAACGACGGCTGCGTGCCCTATAACATCATGGGCATCGGCGTGAACGATGCCGCGGCCATCAATTACATCAGGCCGGCCATCGGCTCCTATCAATATTCGCATCTGACGCAGAATGTTTGGGCGGCGTCGGCTAACGGCGAACCCTTCGACGTTTGGGCGGGACCGGTGTCGGTCGCCGTCAGCGCAGAACACCGGGACGAAAAGGTCAAGAACATCACCGACTCGGTGTCGCAGAGTATTCTCGTCACCGGCCTTGCCGGCTGGTTCGCCGGCAATTACCTGCCCATCAACGGCGGCTTCAACGTCAGCGAAGCTGCGGTCGAAACCGTCATTCCGCTGGCCAAGGGCACAGCCTGGGCCGATACCTGGGACTTAAGCGCCGCCGCCCGTTTCACCCACTACAGCAGCTCGGGCAACGTGGTGACGTGGAAAGTCGGCTCGACTTACTCGCCGGTCCCGGACGTCAAACTCCGTGTCACCCGCTCCCGCGACATCCGCGCGCCCAACATGCAGGAATTGTTCGCGGCCGGAACCTCAAGCCAGGGCGAGGTCTTCGACCCCTTCACCAACACCCTGCCGGTCATCCGTGGATTTGCCTCGGGCAACATCAATCTGACGCCGGAAAAGGCCGATACTACCGGCATCGGCGTGGTCTTGCAGCCATCCTTCATCCCGGGCTTGAGCGCCTCGGTCGATTGGTGGAACATCGATATCGCAGACGCCATCGCCAATGTCGGCACTAGCTCCGTCGTGCGGCTATGCTTCGAGGGTAATACCCAGTTCTGTCCGAACATCACGCGCGTCAACGGCATCATTACCATCGTCAAGACAGCGCCGTTCAATTTCGCGTCCTCGGTCACCAAGGGCATCGACTTTGAAGGCAGTTACCGCTTCGCGCTCGACGACCTGGTTTCGGGTTGGCTGGGAAATCTCGCGCTCCACGGCAACGCGACGCGCTACATCAAGGACTACTCCAACGACGGCATCACGACGCCCACCGAGAGTTCCGGCCAGAACGGCGGCGGCAACCCGCCCGAGTGGCGTTATTCGATCAGCGCGGTCTATGACGCCGATCCGGTATCGGTATCGCTGACCGCCCGCGCGATCAGTGCCGGCAGGTACAACAACAGCTATATCGAATGTACCAGCGGCTGCCCGACGTCGACGATTGCTAACCAGACCATCAACGACAATGATATTCCCGGACGGTTCTGGATGGACGCCTCGATGTCCTATAAATTCCTGATCGGCGAGGACGTCGAGGGCGACGCTTTCCTCAACATCAGAAACTTGGGCAACATCGATCCGCCCAAGCTTTATACGATTTACTATTTGAACAACACCAACCAACAGGCCTACGACGCCATGGGCCGCGTGTTCCGCGTGGGTGTGCGCTTCAAGATGTAGTGTAACTGGGCGGGGAGGCATTCCTCCCATCCCGTCAATTCTCTCGACTGGCCGCTGGACTTGGTTCCGGCGGCCAGTTTTTTTATCGGCTGGACTCGGCTGCCCGCTGCAGGGCGACGCTATGGGCTGCGCCGCCGAGGGTGAGCGTGCCGGTGAGCGCCTTCTTGGTGACTTTGCCTTCAAAACGCAGCGGTTCGGCTTTGCCGCTGCGCGTCACCGACCCCTCGAGCGCCAGGATATCCCCGGTCATTTTGGCTTGAGCAATCCTTCCCCGCGCATCGCCCACGGCAAGATCGCCGGTGACAAGCTGGAATTTCTGCGCCAGATCGAGCGCGACAGCATCGTCCCCGATCTTTCCGTGCCAGCTGCCCTGGACTTTTGCCGGCACCACCCAGAAATGAACCGGCACCTGATCCAGCACCATGACCGTGTTATCCGGCGGCCAGTCGAACATGTGGAATTGATGCGAGACAATCCGCGTGCTGGGCCGGAGTTCATTGAGGATGCGTGGGCGTAGGCGCAGATTGACATTATCCAGCAGGTACATGGTCACGACCGTGGCGGCGGTGAAATCCGCCTTGAACACGTCGCCCTGGATAAAACTCACGCGGTCCGCCACACCCGCGACCTTGGCGTTCGCCTCGGCCTCGGCGACGCGTTTGGGGTTGAGATCGATGCCGACGGCTTTTTTGACGCCGTATGCGCGCGCCGCCGCGATGGCGATGCGCCCGTCACCCGAACCGAGATCGTAGAGCACGTCATTGGCGCCGACCGAGGCCGCCTTGAGCATGGCCTCCATGACAATTGGCGGCGTCGGCACAAACGGCACATCCAGCCTGACCCAACTCTCGGGAGCATCGGCCGCGAGGACGGACGAACCCAAAGTCAGGAGAACGGCCGCCGATAAGGCCAGCGCGCGGAATCCGGGCTGTATTTTCACGAGCTGTAGCTTCATGGCCTGCCAAAATCCTCGATCATCCGGGCATGTCGAAGGCTTCATTAAATACAGGAGAGTTCCCCGGCAATCAAACGGCCGTCACCCGCCCACCTCGGAGCCGAAGACGATCACCGCCGCGCGGATCGCCAAGGCGAGCAAAACCAGCGACGCCGCCATGAAGATCGCAAAGCGGAGAATGACAATATTGACCGTCGCCTGCACCAGGCTGTGGACGACCCGCAAGCCGACATAGAGCCAAGCGAGCGTGGCGTTCCATCCGGCGCCGGCGCCGAGCAGCGCCAATGTCAGCGTCACGGCATAGAACAGCGTCGGTTGTTCCATGAGATGGTTGTAGTTATCGGCCTTCCAGCGGACGTGAGCGGGAATCTGAGCGTTGAATTCCTCCTTTGTCCGGGCTGCATCTGTACTGACGTTGTGTTTCAGCATGGCGGGGATGCGGGTGGCATAGAGCCAAGCCCACATGACGAAGGACCACAAGACAAGCGTAATCATCGGCGCGAGAATCGGGCTGTTCATGTCGTTTCTCCACCCTTCTTTAAAGTTATGACCAACGCGGGTTTGCGACGCGGCAGAAATATCCGCTCAGAACCGCATGGCCGCCTGGATTCCCCATGTCCGCCTGGGACCGCTGACCATGGGCATTAGCACGACGTTCGTGTCCCTGCGGTCAACCAGCAAGTATGCCGATAGATGCGCGATCCCCGCCGAGGCAAGCACGTCATGCCAGTGATGTCGATTGGCTTTGACCCGGCTATAGGCGACGGCGGCGGCGGCGAGTTCCGCCGGGATGCCCCACCTCCAGCCGTATCGGTGATGAATATACGCGGAGCCCAAGAAGGCGGACGACGTGTGCCCGGATGGGAACGAGTAGGCCCCGCCATCCGGGCGGGTTTCATTGACGGTGTATTTGAGGCCGTAGGTGACCCCGAGCGTCGCCGCTCCGCTGGTGAAGAATTGTTTGAGACCTTCGCGGTCATCGGTGAACAGCGCGAGGGCCGCGCCTGCGGCTGGGATCGCAAAGCGGCCGATGTCGCCAGTGGTGGTGAAGGCGTCCTTTGCCCCGGCCGGGCTGGCGGCGAGCAAAGCGATCGCGAGATAGCTCAAGGTCCAAGCGCCGCAGTTCAACATCAATACTGATCCCTAAAATGAGGCAATCGTATACCTGGGCGCGGCCGTGAGGCTACGCTTTCAGTTCGGGAAGTGCCCTCAGCCGCCCGGATCCCATCGTTCGCCCTGGCGTTAGTCGATAGGAACCGGCGGTTCGTCGGCACGAGGTGCGACCATAGAACTGGCCGCGCCACCGGTCGAAGGGAACGCGACGTGAGCGGCGTGGTGGGCAAGTATCCGCCCAGCGCAACGGGGGGTTTCCCCCTTCCGCGGCGCGGATTGCCCCTAGAAGACCCCCAGGCGGTGCCTGGGGGTCAACCAAATGACCCAATGCATTTTCCAAGAGGAGACAAAAATGTCCGTACGCCCAAATCGCCCATTTTCGCCACGGTCCTTGGCGCTCTGACCCTGACCGCGCTCATCGCCGCCGCCCCGGCTTCCGCCGAGGCCGGCGAACCGCGAAGCGTAACCGTCCACGCCAGCGAATTCGATCTCGCCAGCGAGCCCGGCAAAACCGCCCTGAAACAGGGGCTCGCCCGTGCCGCCAAGGAAGTCTGCCGTGGTCTACAGGATCCACGCCAACTCAACGCCATGCGCGCCTATCGGGAATGCCGCAATGCCACTACAAGCACCTCGATCCCGCAGGCCGAAGCCGCAATCGCCAAGGCCGGTACCGCCACGAATTTGGCGGCTGCCGAATAGCCAGGGCCGCAAACGGGCGGGAAGACTCCCCGCCCGTAGCGCTCTATCGGGATTTACGCCCGATGACCGCCCGGGCGTTCGCAAGATAGGTACGGCCGACGCGCGCGTTCTTTCCATCGCGCAACTGCACTTCCCAAGCGCCCGCCCCATCGTGTTTAAAGCCGGCGACTTGATCCCGGCGCAAGATCGTCGAGCGGTGAACCCGCACGAAGAGTTCCGGATCGAGCTTACTTTCGAGCACGGCAATGGTTTCGTGCAGCAGGTAAATGTGGTCCCACGTGCAGCCGCATGTAATCCCGTTCCGCCGAAATCAGGTCGATGTCCTTGGCGGCGACGCGAACGATCTCGGAGCGGTGCGGAACCCAAAACTCGCGCGCCCATGGCCCGGACGAGGCCGCCGCCGGCCGATCAGACGACGAGTCGATGGTCGCGCGCACCCGATCGATGGCGCGCTCCAGTCGATCCGGCGCCACCGGCTTCAGGAGGTAGTCGGCGGCGGCGACGTCGAACGCCGCCACCGCAAAATCGGCAAAGGCCGTCACGAAAATCACGGCTGGGCGCTTGGCATGGCCGGCGAGCGCGCGGGCCAGGGCAATGCCGTCCATTCCCGGCATCTGAATGTCGAGCAGCAGCAGATCGGGCGCAAGCGCCTCGATCAACCGGAGCGCGGCAGCGCCCTCGGTCGCCGTGCCGACCAAACTAAGGCCATGCAATCGGGCGCAAAGGATTTGCAGGCGCTCGACGGCCAAGGGCTCGTCGTCGACGATCAGGGTCTTGAGGGGCCGCGGCTCAGCCATCGCGCCGCAACGGCATACTCAATTCGACGCGGTATCCGCCGCCCGCGCGCGGTCCGTGGCTGCAGGTGGCGCGCCCGTCGAAGCGCATGGCCAGCCGCTCGCGGACATTTCCGAGCCCGACTCCGGCGCCGGGCCTTTTCTGGGGTATGCCGTTGGCGTCGTCCTCAACCGACAAGTGAAGCATTCCGTCGGCCGCCCGGGCCCGAATCGTTACCGTGACCTGCGCAGTGCTTCCGGCGACGCCGTGCTTGATGGCGTTTTCGACAATCGGCTGCAGGATCAATCCTGGAACCATGGCATCCGACAAATCCCCAGGCGCGTCGACGACCACCTTAAGGCGGTCGGGGAAACGGATTTGTTCGATGTCGAGATAAAGGCGCTGCATGACAATCTCATCCGCAAGCCGGATATCGGCGGTGTGATCGCTGGTCAAGCTCGTGCGGAAGAATGTCGACAGGTTGACGATCATCCGATCGGCTTCGTCCGTCCGCCCCTGGAGGACGAGCGTCGACAGAGAATTGAGGGTATTGAACAGAAAGTGCGGATTGATCTGGTAACGCAGCGCGCGCAATTGCGCCGATTGCGCTTCCGCGCGGTAGGCTGCCGCCGCCCGCTCGGCGTGGCCGACCCTTGCCGCATAGGATAGCGCGACATAAAGCACGGCCCAGGTCGTGATAAAGAAATACCAGATCATGGCCGAATCCAGCACGAGGTGCAGGACGGCGTCATAGTCGCTGGCGTATGTCGCCTTCTCGAGCAAAACCATTTCCGAGGGGGCAACGACGTAAAAGAACAGATAGTTGATCGCCGAATAAGCCAGGGCTGCCGGGATCGATGCGGTCAGGGCGGCCGCGACCAGTCCCCTGATCGATCTTCCCTCAACGCGGCGCAGCGCGCGTCACAACATCATCGTCAAGGCAATCCCCGCGAGCACGATGACCGCGCGCCGGCCCATCATTTCGAGCTGGTTCCCAGACATGGCGAGCGCCATGCGCAAGGTGTTGACCACAAAATAGAAGGACCAGAATCCCAGAATCGACAAGACCGCCACTCTCGGGTTCACATGAGGGGGCGCGGTGGGCATGGTGAAAGGTTGAGGCTGGTGGGCTTCAGTCATAGCTTATTACTACCGCACCAGCCGCCATTCTGGGTCACCGGGGCCGGACGCCGGTCGAAGCCTATTGGCGGTTCGTCGAATCTTGGACTTGATGGCGGCCGCCGGTGCCTTGCGGCGCATTCCTGTTCGGCGTTCAAAAGCGCGTTCAGCCATCTCACCAGCCGCAGCTGCGCGCCTTGTTCTGATCGCGCATCCAGACCATCAACGGCTCGAAATAAGCGACGATCGCCGAGCCATCCATTTGGCGGGTGCCGGTGAAGGCTTCCAGCGCGTCGGGCCAAGGCTTCGATGCGCCCATGGCCAGCATGGCGTTGAACTTCTCGCCAACCTGCTTCTCGCCGTAGAACGAACAGCGGTGCAGCGGGCCCTTCCAACCGATCGAATCGCAGGCCGCCTTGTAGAACTGAAACTGCAGAATGCGCGCGAGGAAGTAGCGCATATAAGGCGTGCCCCCGGGAATGTGGTACTTAGCGCCTGGATCGAAATCATCGGCCGTGCGCGCTACGGGCGGGCGAATACCCTGGTACTCCGTGCGCAGCTTCCACCAGCCATCATTGTAGGTGGCCGGTGTCAGTTGACCGGAGAACACTTGCCAGCGCCATTTATCCACCAGCAGGCCGAAGGGCAGAAACGCGACGCCTTCGAGCGCGCGTTGCATCAACAGCCCCAGATCTTTCGATGAATCGGGCTCGGCGTCGATCAAGGCCAGTTGTTTCAAATAGGTCGGAGTAATCGACAGCGAGATCATATCGCCGATCGCTTCATGAAAGCCGTCGTTGGCGCCGTTACGGAATATTTGCGGCTGATCACGATAGGCGCGCTGATAAAAGTTATGTCCCAACTCGTGGTGCGCGGTTTGGAAATCCGTGGCGGAAATTTCCGTGCACATTTTGACGCGCACGTCCTCGCGGTCATCCAGATTCCAGGCCGAAGCATGGCAAACGACCTCGCGGTCGGCGGGTTTCGCGATCAAGGATCGCTCCCAAAACGTCGCCGGTAGCGGTGCAAAACCCAATGAGGTGAAGAAACCTTCGCCCGTCCGGATGATCTTCTCGGGCGTGTAACTCTTGGCCTTGAGAATTTTTGTCAGGTCGATGCCCGGGTCCGCGCCGCTCGGCGCCACCAGATCAAAGACCTCGGTCCATTGCTGCGCCCACATATTTCCGAGTAGATCGGCGCGAATCGGTTGATCGAGCGGCACGATCGCGGCGCCGTATTCTTCGTTCAACTTGGCCCGCACATGGCAATGCAGCTGGTCATAGAGCGGTTTGACCTGGGCCCAAATCCGGTCGACCTCGGCGGCGAACGCATCCGGCGGCATGTCGTAGCCCGAACGCCACAGGGCGCCGACGTCGGCGAAGCCGAGCTCTTTCGCGCCGGCGTTACCGATCTCGGCCATGCGCGCGTAATCCGCTTTCATCGGCTTGGCGGCGGCGTGCCATTTAGTCCACACCTCAGAAAGTTTCGCCGGATCGCGTAAGGTTTCCATCAGCACTTCGGTCTCGTGCTGCGGCACGGTACGGCCTTCGAACTCGATCTTGCCGGTGGAGTAGGCCGACGAGAGGCGCGTGGTGACCGCCGCCAATTCGGCCATGGCGGCGCTTGGGGCCGGCAGCGTGATGGCTTGTTTCAACATCTCAAGCTTGCGGCGTACGACGGGATCGACCTCAGCCTGATCAAATCGTTTTGCCGCCACCGCATGGTCCACGGCCGTTCGGGTCCAGCGTTCGTTGACCTTCGCGACCAGCCACTCGGTGTCGAAGGTAATGTTGGTCTCGTAGGCCCAATTGGTGCGCGAGGCCTCTTCGCCGATGGTCTGGTTTTCCTGCTCGGCCTGGGCCACGAATTTTCCGGCCTCTTCGGCCGTGGGCCCGGCCGGGCTTTCGCCGCATGACCCGACCAGGGCCGAAAGCGCCACAGCCGCGGTCGCGGTTGAGAGCCTTTGTTTGAATCCGAAGTTCATGGCCAGCCTCCGCTAAGGCGGAAATTTCAACGCGCAACCCGCACGCTTCCCGCGTCATTCTGTTGGGCGGACCGGGTGGAGGCAAGCCCCAAAGACAAGGCCCGGCTGGCCGGCCATGAGGCAGGGGCCGGCGATCGAGAAGCCCTGGACTATCAAGGCGCTATTGGCAGCGATAGTCGCCCCTTAGCGCCACCCTCCCTTTCCGAGCCGAGGTTGGCTAAAGTGACGGCGCCCAACTTCATTCCGGAGGTTCCCATGTGCTGGACAAATCTTGTCGTTCTCGCCGCGATCCTTTTGCCGGTTGTCGGTGCCGGCGGCGTTGTTTCGGCGCAAGCGCCGGCCGGTGGTGTAACGGCGTTCGAGGGCGCGCGGCTGATCGTCGGCGATGGCCGAGCCCCGATCGAGAACGGGGTCTTGGTGGTCGAGGGTGCGAGGATCATGCAGGCCGGCAGCGCCGCCGAGGTTTCTATTCCCGCCGGCGCGAGGCGCGTGAGCCTCGCCGGCAAAACCCTGATGCCGGCGCTTATCGACACCCACACCCACCTCGGCCTGACGCGGGACGACCTCACGCGGGATCTGCAGCGGCGGGCCTATCATGGCATCGGCGCGGCCATGAGCCTCGGCCTCGATAACACCGACGCGCCGTTCCAGATCAGGGCCGAGACTCCGCCGGGCGCCGCGCGCTACTTCACGGCCGGGCGCGGGATCACGATGCCCGAACCCGGTCGCTCGGACGTGCCCTACTGGATTACGACCGAAGCCGAAGGCCGCAAGGCGGTGCAAGAGTTGGCGGCCAAGAAGGTGGACATCGTCAAGGTCTGGGTGGACGACCGGGATGGTAAGTACAAGAAACTGCCGGCCGAGCTCTATGGTCCGATCATCGACGAAGCCCACAAGGGCGGCTTTCGTGTGACCGCCCATATCTTCGCGCTCTCGGACGCCAAGGGGCTGCTCAGGGCCGGCATCGACGGTTTCGCCCACGGCGTCCGTGATCGTGACGTCGACGACGAATTCATGACGCTCCTCAAACGGCACCCCAATCTTGTGCTCACGCCCAACATGGGCAGCCGCGGTGTGAAAACCGACCTCGCCTGGTTGAAGGCCAGCCTACCCGCGGCCGAATGGGCAAAGCTTGAAGCCGGCAACACCGACCAGCCCCAGGCGCAGACCGCCTTTGGAATTCAGGCCCGCAACCTCGCGGAAATGAATGCGGCGGGCGCGCGCATCGCCACAGGAACCGACGGCAATACGCCCTGGGCGCCGCATGTCGAGATGGAAGACATGGTGGCCGCAGGCATGACGCCCATGCAGGTCATCGTCGCATCAACGCGCAACGCCGCCGAATTCTTGCGTATCCCCGATATGGGCACGTTGGAGCGAGGCAAAAGCGCCGACTTCATCGTGCTCGACGCCAATCCGGTGGACAACATCACCAACACGCGCCGGATCGCGTCGGTGTACTTGCGTGGCGTTGCCGTGAACCGCGCGACTTACCCTTAGGGCGCCCGGGAAATGTTGGGGCGTGATCTTGCCTATGTCGCGCTGGTCGCGCGCGAGCTCGCCGCGCCGGTCGCGGTGTTCGAGAGGCATCTCGGGCTGAAGCGCGCCGATCTGGACGACGGATGCGGCGGGAAGGTCGCGACCTTCGTCGCCGGCGGCAGTAGGATCGCGATATTTCCCCTCGGACACCCTTACGTCGGCGCCGCCGCCAAGCCCGGCCTCCACCATATTGCCCTCGGCGCACCCGATCTCGGGAAGGGCGTTGCGCTCGCCGACGAAGCCGGCGTGCGCGCCGTCACCGGCAACCCCGTACCCGGGTTGGGCGGCCGCAAACGCATCGAACTCGATCACCCGGGGTTGTGCGGCATCCGCACGTGGCTGATTGAGCCCTTGGACACCATCGCCGGAACAGCCTCGGCCATCGAACGCATCGACCACCTCGGTATCGCCAGCGCCGACAACCGCGCCGCCATAGCGACGTGGACGGATCGCCTCGGCTGTGCCTTGGAAAGTCAGCAGACCGATATCGAGGTGATGATTCCCGTCGAGAGCTTCACGTCCGACAAACACGGCGTCGTCTATCACAGCCGGCCGCCGGTGCCGGTGGGCGGGCTGCGCGTGGCTTTCATAACGGTCGGCGACACCGAGCTCGAATTTCTCGAAAATTTCGACCCACGCCACCCCGCAACGGTTGAGCGCGGCGCGTCGGGCTCGACGCGGCAGGATCAGGGCGCCATCGCCAAGTTCATCGCCGGCCGCGGTGCCGGCCTGCATCACCTGGCGCTGAAAACCCGCGACATAAATTCTCTCCTCTCCGACCTTGCGCGCGCCGGCGTACCGGTCATCGACCGCGAGGGTCGGCCGGGATCGCGCGCGGGGCTCATCGGTTTTGTCAGCCCGGCCGGACTGGGGGGAATTCTCCTCCATTTCGACGAACGGCGCGGCTGAAGCGCTCGCCGGCGATTGAGATGCTTCGCGTTCGTCGTGTATATTCGCGGCACGCCCTCGCTTTGGACCCTTACCGGGAGAAGTCTTATGATACGGCTTGGAACTTTCGCCGCTCTAGCGTCCGCCACCATTTTGCTGATGGCCGCCTCCGCGCCACCGACGGCGCCGACGCCGGTTGATCCCGCCAAGGTCACGATCGAAACCGTGAAATTAGCTCCGGGCGCCGCCGTCATCTTTGGCTCGGGCGGCAATATCGGCGTGTCCTACGGGCCCGACGGCACCATCCTGATCGACGATCAGTTCGCGCCGCTAACGCCCAAGATCACGGCCGCCGCCGCCGCGCTCGATCAGCGACCCATCCGGTTTGTCATCAACACCCATTGGCATTTCGACCACAGCGGCGGCAACGAGAATCTCGGCAAGGCGGGCGCCGTGATCGTTGCCCACGACAACGTCCGCACGCGCATGTCCACCGACCAACTTATTCAGACGCTCAACTTCGCCTTTCCGCCATCACCGAAGGCGGCCCTTCCCGTAATCACGTTCGCCGAAGGTGCGACCTTCCACCTCAACGGCGATACCTTGAAAGTCGTCCATGTGGCGGCGGCCCACACCGATGGCGATGCCATGGTGAAATGGGAGAAGGCCAACGTCCTGCATACTGGCGATGTTCTCAATCGCGCCGGACTTCCCTTCGCCGACCGCAGTTCCGGTGGATCCGTAGCCGGCATAATTGCCGGCATCAACACGGCCTTGGCACTTTCCGACAACAACACCAAGGTCATCCCGGGCCACGGGCCCGTGAGCACGCGCGCCGATATGGTCGCCTATCGTGACGCGCTGAAAGTCCTACTCGAACGCGTGACTGCCGAGCATAAGGCCGGCAAGACGATCGAGCAGGTGCTAGCGCTGAAGCTAGAGTGGCAGGCCGCGACCCGTACTGTTCCCGCCGACGGGCTCGTGCGGGCCGCCTATGAAGACCTCGCCGCCGCCGCCAAGAAATAGGGCCTCCCCGACGCGCCTTTGATCGCCGTCAATCCGAGTTGATCGCGCTTGCGCTAGATCGACCTCCCGCCCGGCGCGCGAAGGCGAGAGGACAAAGACGTGCCTAACAGCCGCAACACATTTCGCGACACCAGGTTCCTGGTCATCGATCGGGACAAACCGGTGTTGAAGGCCGTGGTAAACGATTTGCGCCTGAACGGAGCGGCGATCGTTCACGCGGCCGAGTCAGTCCAGCTCGGTTTGGACAAGCTCAAAGGCCTTCACGCCCACGTCGATTGTATAATCTGCGCCCAGGACGTGACGCCAATCTCCGGGATAGAATTTCTGAAGAACGTACGCTGCGGGAAGAGTATTGGCGCCCACTTTTTGCCGGGCACCAAGTTCATCATGTTGACCGCGCATCGCGAGAGAGCGCTCGTCGAAACAGCCCTCAAGCTCGACATCAACGGCTATATCACGAAACCCTTCGATCGTGCGGCCTTCACGCACGGCATCCACAGCGCCCTCGCGCACCACATCGACATCAAACCTGCCACCGACTACTTCGATGTCGATATTAGTCAAGTCAGGCGGCTGCCGGTCTGGCTGTCGTCAGCCTGCTAAGGCTTCAGCGATGCCAGGTAGGCCGCCGCGAACATGAAGTCATCGTTGGTGAGATTGACCAGCATGGTCGACATTTGCATGCTCAAGAATCCGTCGCGATTGTTGTGCTTCATGTCATACATCTGGCGCACCAAGTAGCTCGGCGAGCGCCCGGCCAACGGCGGGACCTGGCCAAGGCCGCGAAGGTCGCGGCCGTGGCATTCCGTGCACGGCGTGACCTTACCGCCGCCGGTTCTCACCAGATTCTCGCCGCGCTCGATGCTGCCCCGCGGCACATAGGCGATGAAGCCCGAGCGCGGGTTGCGCTTCACCTCGAAGTCCTCGGCGCTGATCGGCGTCTCGACAATCCGGTTGCCCAGCGGCTCGGTTCCGGCCTGTTCGCCGACCAGGGTCAGGTAGATCCCGCCGCGCGCCACGGTCTTGGGCGCGGTATCGCTTTCGATCACTTTCACCCAAGGGGTCGCCGGTATCGATGCAAAATAGCCCGCGGCGCTGACAATTTCCTCGTGGGTCATCGCTTCGGCGAATTCGACCATCAGCTGGGTGTTGGCCTTGCGGGTATCCGACGACTTTCGCCGGCCATTCTTGAAATCGTACATCTGCTGCACGAAGTACTCAAAGGAGAGGCCGGTGAGGTTGGCATTCTCCGGCCGGCCTTTGCCGTTGGGCAGGTGGCAGAAGCCGCAGGCCCAGATGGACGGCTTCGCGGACTCGCGCCCCTTGGCGACGATCTCCGGCATCACCGGGTGATCCCCGGGGAACCAGTCGGCCGGCGCGTGGCGGCTGGCGATCTCGGCCTCGGTAAACTGGAACTTGGAACCCGGAAGGCTGTGCCGCGTGGTGGTATCGAGATTGGGCGCCGGCGGCCGGACGAAGGATGCGGGCGGCGGGGCAGGGTAGATGCGCGGCGGCGCCGGCGTGGTGACGCCCCAGGCCCACATCGGCGGATCCTCGGCGCCCAAACTCGGCGCGGAGCCCCAGACAGTCAGCAGCATGAAAACGGTTGCCGCGATTTTCTTGTTCATGCCGCCCCGCCCCCAGGCCTTGTGTTCAGTATAAATAGCACATCCCCCATGCCGCGAAATCTACCAGCTTGCCATCCCGATCACCCTGCCCCACTGCCCTACCCCCCTAGGGGTGGGGCAGTGGGGCAGGCCTTCAGGGGCCAGCGGTCCTCTGGGGACTCTGTCGGAGACCCCCCTGGGAACACTTTGGGTCGATTCCCGACCTGGGCGATCTGCCCGCGCCCTCGGAATTGACCAGTGACATCGGCGTCGCCGTCTATCGGCTGCGGCGGATCAATCAACCGCCCAACGTGGTCGGGCCGACGCTGGGCATCGTCGCCATCCAGGTGAACGAGGACCAAACACTGACCATCGAGCCGGTGGCGGATGTGCAGGATCCGGCCAACTTCCAGGGGTTTAGCGCCGCCAAGAGCACCTATCGACGGTAGAACACAGGGCGGGTAATTCCGCGTCCGCTTGTTCTAGAGCGTGTTGCGGTTTGACTGAATCTGGGGATTCCCTGAATGCTTGAATTGTGATTCAAGCTGACTGCTGGGTTTGGAGGCCAGCAGTCATGGCAAGACCCCTTTCAATGGATATCCGACAACGAGCGATCACGCGGCTCGCCTC
>CAMDRB010000054.1 GCA_945906455.1 Caenispirillum bisanense | reverse complement strand
AGAGCTCTAAAAGCCGGCGGATCGTCGATTGAAGATACCCTCGACCAGTTCGTTGACCTTCGCTTCATGGCCCGCACCGCCAATCTCGCCCTGCCCCAAGTGGCGTTGGACGAGGCCATGGCCAGCCTCTTTCCGCCGGTCTCGACCTCCGTCCAGCGCAAGGTCGATGACGCCGGTTCCTGGTCCGAAAAATTGAAGTACGCCGAGGACCTCGCCGGCCTTCAGGCCTCGGCCACACAAATTATGAAGGAAGAACTAGCACGGGACATGGGCGCTGCCTTCGACCTTAAGACAGCACAAATGGAAACACTTGCCAATCAGGAAGCGGACGCGGGAACACGCGCGGGTATGCTGGCCGCGCTGGCCGACACGCGGAAGTCCCGTGATGATCGGGTCGTCGATGCCAACGCCAACAACATAAATGTGGTCGCCGCACTCATGAGAAACCAGGGTGGCCGGACGGCGGACGCGGGCTCGCGCGCACCAAGCGCGCGGGATGTGCCGGAAGAACTCGCCGCCGGGACATTCTCGTGCATCGAGACCGGTTTCACCGCCAAGCAGGATCCCATACAGCTCCGGAGCCTACAAACGAGTTGCGTCAATTCGGGCCGCCGGGCTGTTTCAGGCCGGTGTACCACCAACAATCTTGCGTTTCTTTGCTACGATGCCGCGCCGGGTGGCGAAAGCTTGACGTACGTTTACCTCGGCACACCGGAAGAGCTGTATTTTCAGCGCAAATGCAGCCCCGACAAAGTTGTGCAAGCCGGCGACGTGCCGCCCGCCGGGGCAAGTTTCCGCGCAACGAATGCGGTTCTCGCCTTCACCTGCGCCCCGCCCCAAGCGCCTTAGGGGCCGCGCCTTAGAGGCCGCGGCCTGGCGCTGTCCGTATCAGCGGCAATTACGGGACTCACGCCGCGTTCTGATCTGGCAAATACTTGACTGCGCGTTTCTGCAAGCTGGCTTCCAAATCCTTTTCGAAGCCTGCAGCAAATAGCATTTCGGCGATCAGGAACGGCGGCGCCATGAATGCCTGCAAGGCGTTGACCGTCAGTGCCGGACGGCGGCCCTCGAACGCGTGGCCCACGAACTGAAAGATCCAGCCGACGACGAATCCCGCGCCGGCCACCGTCCAAACGGCTTGCGGCGCGTCCCCCGCGATTTTCATAACGAGGCTATATACGGCTCCGTAGAAAATCGCCGTCAAAACCCCGATCAAGGGAACCGCGGCGATATAGCCTAAAAGCAGCAACCCCAGAACAATCGCCGCCCCCGTCAGAGGAAAATCCTCGATCCGCATAACCTGGACCTGGGTCAAGGCAAGCAGCAATGAAAATACAATCAGCGGAACGCCGATGTGATGTGTAAGACGATTGCGCCGGTCCCGGTGGTAAGCGGCGTACATCGCTAATTGCTCAAGGAACCAGTGGCGAAAACCCTGTTGCACGGATCGCTTCCTCCTAGAGCACGTCCCGGAAAAGTGGGTACCGGTTTTATCCAGTCTAGTGTTGTGTCCCCAACATCTGAGTCTCACTCTCGGTGTCATACCCGGACTTGACCCGGGTATCCAGGGCACCACACACCAGAGTTCGCGACCCGGGATTGCCGGGACGCGCGCAAAGCCGCGCGTAACTCGATAACGGCGGTCTAAAGCCGCCGGGCCCGGCACTGAAGTAGAGGGTATTGTTGCGCTGCACACTAAGCCGGAAAACGCTGGTAATGGGCCCTCTGGTGGGAAATGCCGCTAGGTGCATCAACGCCAACTCTGTATGATTGGCACCAAGAGGTCCCGGGGCTTGGAGAGGTGCCGGACGTGCTGGTTTTGGCCCGGCCTCGGTGGCTTGGGGCGGGGAGCGCTCCAGCAATTACCGCTTGTTAGTTTCCACGCTACGCCTATTGGGCATTCGGTCGCGGCCCCCAAGGACGATGCTTGAGGATCGGGGGATTTGATCTAGGGAAAATCCGACATGACGAGTTCAGAGTCCCGCTTTCCTACAGCCAATTCCACACTCCAGCAATGTCGCAAGCCCGCGACGGTTCTCGCCGTGCTCGCACTCGCCGGCATCCCCGCCGCACCGGCCTTCGCGGAAACGCGAAGCTTCGTCGTCAGCTGGTTGACCCAAGCGGTCTATTCCCAAGAAGGCGACTGCCCCGGCGGCGTCGAGCCGAACATCGAAGTCAGGTTCAGGGGAATTCTCGCCGACATGGGCAAATCGCCCAAGGAAATCGACGAACTCATGTCCGAGTTCAACGGCGGCGGTGGTCCCGGGCCGGTGCACGAAATGCTTCGCAATCGTGGGAGTGCCGAGGGCAAGCGCGTGTTCGTCGGCGACAATCCCACGGCCGTGCCCGATCCCAAGATTCATACGGTCGCGTCAAAGATCGGCCCCGGGTTTAACCTGGACGGGAAAGACACGGGCGATTCCTTCGAGGACCCCGACACACACGAGACCGGCGTCGATAACCAGTATTTCCGCGCCTTGGGTTGTTTTGCCAGCCACCGAGCCATGCCGCCGGACCAGCCGACGATGTGGTTTTATGCTTGGGATGCGACCCGCGACCGGACCAAGGGCTGGGTGATTTCAATCGATGGCAAAGACTTGAGCAAGGACGGCGACGTGACCGTAGCGTTCGGGCGCGCCCTCGAGACGCCCATCCGCACGCCCAAGGGGATGCCGCAGCGCGACCAGACCTTCCGCGCCGATCCGACGCCGCGCTTTCAGAATACCTTTAAGGGCCACATGAAGGATGGCGAGGTCACGATCGATCCGGCGCCGTTTCACATCGTCACGGGCGGCGGCTACCTGCCTTTGGAAATGAAACTTACCCAGACCCGTTTGCGCCTCAAGCCCAAGCCCGACGGCAGCATCGAGGGCATGCTCGGCGGTTACCAGCCCTGGCTTGGCATCTATTACATGTATGCCGGCGGAGGCTACGGTTATGAAAGCATGGTCGGCCTCAATTTGCCGGGAATTTATTACGCTCTGCGCCGCCTCGCCGACGCCGAGCCTGATCCGAAAACCGGCCAAAATATGTCGATCTCGGCCGCCTATCGATTCGAGGCGGTCCCGGCCATCGTCGTTCGCAACACCGCGCAGAAATGAACATGATGTCAGTCAGCGCATCCCCTCGTCGGCCGCGGCGCCGGGCATCCTTGACCCGCGCCCTTCGGAATTATTTGGTGTTGCTCTGCGGCATGCTCGCGGTTTGCGATACGGCGGCCTTGGCTGCGGCCGAGCCGGCATCGACGGGAGGCCAGGCACTGATACGGCGCCTTACGCCCGGCCAGTATGCCAATTCCATCAAGGACATTTTCGGCGAAGGCATCGTCCTCGGCGGCCGATTTGAGCCCGACGTCAGGGTCAACGGGCTGCTGGCGGTGGGCACGAGCCGGGTCAGCGTCACGGCAGCCGGTTTCGAACAATATTACACGACCGCCCGGGCGGTTGCCGATCAGGTCACCGACAAGGCCCATCGCGCGACTTTAATTCCCTGCGAGCCGGCCAATGAAAAGGCTGCCGATGACGTTTGCGCGCGCCAGTTTCTCGAACATACCGGGCGGCTCTTGTTCCGCCGGCCGTTGACCCAAGGCGAGCTGGAAACACAGGTCTCGGTCGCCCGCGAGGCCGGCGCGTCGCTCAAGGACTTCTACGCGGGCGTGAGGGTCAGCCTGACCAATTTGCTGGTATCGCCGATGTTCCTTTTCCGCCAGGAAACCTTGGCGATCGATCCGGCGCATCCCGATCAAGCCAAGCTTGACGCGTTCTCGATGGCAACGCGGTTGAGTTTCCTATTGTGGGACACCGCGCCCGACGAGGCGTTATTGCATGCGGCCGAAAACGGCGAACTCAATACCGAGAAGGGATTGGCCCGCCAGGTCAACCGGCTGTTGAATTCACCGCGCCTAGAGTTGGGCGTGCGGGCGCTGTTCACCGACATGCTCGGCTTCGATGAATTCGCGACCTTAACCAAAGACACGGTGATTTTCCCGAAGTTCACCAATGTACTCATCGGCCAGGCCCAGGAACAGACACTGCGAACCCTCGTCAGTCTCTTGTTGACCGAACGCGGTGATTACCGGGACATCTTTACCACGCGCAAAACCTTTTTGACGCCGTCGCTCGGCATTCTCTATGCCGTGCCGGTGGTCTTGGATCGGCCGATCAATACGCCGGAACGCTGGGTTGCGGTTGAGTATCCCGAGGGCGATCCGCGTACCGGACTCCTCACCCATGCCAGCTTCGTCGCCCTCCACTCGCATCCGGGCCGCTCTTCGCCGACACTGCGCGGCAAGGCGCTGCGCGAGATCTTTCTCTGTCAGAAAGTGCCCCAGCCGCCAGGCAACGTCAGCTTCGAGGACCTTCAAGATACCGCCAACCCGGTCCATAGAACGGTGCGCGCGCGCGTCAACGCCCATCTCACCAATCCGGTGTGCGCCGGCTGCCATAAGATCACCGACCCCATTGGCCTCGCGCTTGAAAACTTTGACTCGGCCGGCGGCTTTCGCACCGCCGAAAACGGCGTGGAGATCGACACCAGCGGCGAACTGACCGGGGTTAAATTCGTCGGCGCCGCCGGGCTGGGCCAGACCATGCATGATAGCGCCGCCGCAACCTCGTGTTTCGTGAACCGGGCGTTCTCATATGCAACCGGCCTTGCGCCCGCCCTGACTCAGGCGAATTACCTGAAATTTGCCGAGGATCGTTTTGCGGCCAAAGGCTATCGGCTGCCGGATTTTCTGAAAGAAATTGCTATGAGCAAGGCGTTCTACCAGATCGACGCACCGCGAACTGCCAAATCAGGTGAAACCAAGGCAGACGCGACAACCGGACCGAACGATATTCCCGCGCGGGTCTTTACCGCGCAAAAGAATTAGTGAAGGAGACTGACATGACTTCAAAGACCAGCTTCAACAGCCGCCGGACCGTATTGCGCGGAATCTTGGGCGGTGCGTCGGTGAGCGTCGGATTACCTTTGTTGGACCGCTTTCTCGACGGCAAGGGCCGGGCATTCGCGAATGGTGCGCCGCTTCCAGTTTGCTTCGGCACATGGTTCCAGGGACTGGGCGGTGCTCCGGGGCTTTGGGAGCCGAAGACCGTCGGCGCCGGCTACGAAATGGGTCAACTGTTTCAGGCGCTGTCACCCTTTAGGCACAAGATCAACGTCTTCAGTGGTCTCAAGGCCCACGGCCGAGCGCCGGATCACACCATCGGCCAGGCGGTGGCCTTCGCCGGCAGCTACGAAGATACGATTCCGAAGACGATCGACACGATCATCGGCGACGTCATCGGCACCCAGTCCCGGTTTCGTTCCCTGGAAGTCGCTTGCGACGGGTCGACCGAAAGCTTCAGCCGCCGCGGCCCCAATATCGCGAATGCCAGCGAACCATCTCCGCTCGCACTCTATGCGCGTATTTTTGGCCCCGAATTCACCGACCCGAACGCCGCCGAATTTAAGCCGGACCCGGAAGTCATGGTCAGACGCAGCGCCCTTTCGGCGGTGTCTGAGCAGCGCGCCGCGCTCTTGAAGAATCTGGGCGCAGCCGATCGTGCCCGGTTGGACGAATACTTCACATCGCTGCGCGAGACCGAGAAGCAGCTTGAACTGCAGCTTCAAAAGCCCGCGCCGCTGGCCGCCTGCACGATACCGTCCAAGCCGGGCGAGGAGTCAACCGGCGTGATCATCGATCAGGCGCGCGCCACCCACCGCACCTTCGCCTCCTTGATCGCCCATGCCATGGCCTGCGGTCAGACGCAGGTGTTCAGCGTGAACTTCGGCGGCGGCGGTTCGCGCCTGCGCAAGGCCGAGAGCGCCGAGTCATTTCACATTCACACCCATGAAGAAGCGACCGACCCAAAACTCGGCTATCAGCCCACCGTCGCTTGGTTCCAAGAACAGGCCATCGGTGCGCTGTCGGAATTGATCGCGGCACTGGACGGCATCCGGGAAGGCGACGGCACGCTGCTCGACCGCGCGCTCCTGATGTATTCGACGGACCACGGCTACGCACGCCTTCACACGTCGGACAATGTACCCATGCTCACGGCCGGCGGCGCCGGCGGCAGGATCAAGACCGGCATTCACGTCCACGCTCCAGGTGACACCATGGCGCGCGTCGGCCTGACGGTTCAGCAGGCCTTAGGCATCCCGGTTCACACCTGGGGTAAAGATGGCAATGAGACATCGAAACCGATCAGCGAATTGTTTGCCTGATTTATTGTTGGCCTGATTTATTGTTGGCCGGATTTGTTATTCGCCTGATTTAATATTCGCCTGAAACCCGCGCGCGAAAGCGCGCGGGACTCAAATACGCGAGGAGTCCCGGCATGGCGACGCACATGAAATTCCGCATCCGCGCATTATTGTCTGTGGGCGCGATTGGCCTGGCACTTGCGCCGAACGCAGCCTTCGCCGCCTCCCGTGCGGCACCGATCGCCGATCTTCCGTTTACAACTCCGGCTGGAATCACGGTTACATCGCTTGGCGAGGTGCGCGGCAAGGACGGCATCCTGCGCGTCGGCAATAACCGCAAGACGACCGATATCTACGCCGACTCCCGTGGCATGACGCTTTACACCTACGATAAGGACGTCGAGCCGGGTAAATCGACCTGCGACGGCGAATGCGCGGCAGCCTGGCCGGCTGCGGTGCCGGTTGCCGCCGCAAAGGCGACCGGGGCCTGGTCGCTAACGCCGCGCGCCGATGGCACCAAGCAGTGGGCCTATTACGGCAAGCCGGTCTACACCTTTGCCAAGGACGAACAGCCCGGTGACAAAAAGGGCAGCGTGGAAAATACCGCGTGGAAGGTCCTCTCGGTCAAAGCACCGGAGACCACCGCTTATCCCTTTGGCATTACCTTGCGCGATTTGCCCGACGCCGGCGGCCAGGTGCTTGTCGATAGCGACGGTAAGGCCCTTTACGCCTATTCCGGCGATCTCAAGCAAGAACGCGCCGCCTGTTACGCGATGCCCTGCGGCAGCAACTGGATCGTGCTCGCGGCGCCGGCGATCACCAAGGCCGTTGGCGAGTTTTCGGTGGCGATCCGTCCCGACGGGAGCCGGCAATGGGCCTTCAGGGGACGGCCGCTTTATAGATTTTCCGGCGACATGCTCGGCGAGGACGTGAACGGCAGCGGCGTCGACAAGCGCTGGCAGCCGGCGCTGGTGGCGCGCTATCCCGTCCCCGCCGAAGTCAAGATCGTGTCGACACCTTCGAACGGCAAAATTTTTGCGGCCGCCGACGGCAAGACGCTTTACCGTTATAGCTTCTACCAGCGCGTCCAGAGCAGCGACGACCTCCGCGCCGGACCATACGTCACGGCGATTGGTCAGGCGCTGGGAACGCGGGCCTGCGAGGCCGAGTGCTTAAAGGCCTGGCGGCCCCTGGCGGCGCCGACGAATGCGCAGCCCTCATGGCACTGGACCATCCTGACCCGCGAAGACGGCACGCGGCAGTGGGCCTACCGCGGCCATGCCCTCTACACTTACGTGGAAGACAAAAAGCCCGGCGACCTGATGGGCCTCAACAGCTGGGACATCGCGGTCAACGACAAGGACCTGCACACGGTTTCGGTGCTGGCCAAGATCAGCGCCGACAATCAGCTGCCCTCGGCGTTCTATTGGACGACGGCGTATCCGTAGCGGAACTTTACGGCCGCGCCTTCTTACGCGCGCGCGCAGCCTCGCGTTGCGCGGCCCGCCACGCCCAGGGTGAGCTGACCTCCGCCGCCCAGATGCCGCGTTTAGCCGACCGCGCGTCATCCTCCACGGCTCCATAGGCTTTGGAATACTGGCGATAGGCCATCGCCCACCCGCGCTCGACCATCCAACCGTTGAGGTCGCTGCCGTCATCGAGGAAGCAAGTAGCAATGATACGGCCATAGCGGTCCCGGTCCTCCTCGACGCAATCGAGCAGAGCACCTTTGAGCTTGCCACGCAGCGTCTCGGTGGCGGCTTGGCCGCAGTCCCAGGCAAGCCCGTCGCGGAGGCACGATTGCTTGCGTTCCGGGGCATCGATGCCCGAAAGGCGGATCCGCCCGCCGGCGACGTCCAGGGTATCGCCGTCGATGACGCGCAATACGTAGTCGCCGGCTAGGGCCGGCAGGCAGCCGAGCTGCGCCGCCATGAGGAGTACGAATAGAGGTCTGGGTACCATCGCCGGAACTCCGCTGGGGTCATGTCCGGCAAGCTATGCGGCTAGAATCCTCGCTTTCTGGTTAACACTCTCTTTGGGCGTTGCGCCCTATTCTCAAAGAGTCTAGGAGTTCAGCCGTCTCAAGGGCCGTCGGAGCGTAGCTCAGCCTGGTAGAGCGCCAGCTTTGGGAGCTGGATGCCGGAGGTTCGAATCCTCTCGCTCCGACCAGTCCTTCGCAACTATCATAGCCTCGCCCCTTGCCGGCCAAGGGGGCGCAGCTCGAGTAATCGACCACGGAACGGGGCAAAAACATGACGGGATCGGTGACGATTTCAAAGCCGACAAAAACCGCGATGCAGTCGGGTCGCGCCAACGCGACGCGCTGGCTGCTCGAATACGACCCAGCCGATGCACAAGAAGCCGATCCGTTGATGGGTTGGGCCGGGTCACGGGACACGAACCGCCAGCTCATGCTGTGGTTCGACAGCAAGGACGAAGCGGTCGCCTACGCCGTGCGCAAGAGCCTCGATTACCGAGTTGAGGAACCGCACGACCGCGTCATCAAGCCGAAGACCTACGCCGAAAACTTCGCCTTCAGACGGGTCTCGTAAGTACAGATAGTGGTCGCATTTCCGGCGGCGAACCGAAAGGCCACTTCGCCTGGAAATGCTCTAGGATCCCGTAGCTCAGCTGGATAGAGCATCTGCCTTCTAAGCAGAGGGTCGCAGGTTCGAGTCCTGCCGGGGTCACCACGCCTAGCTTTTGTTCACCTAGCTTCCGTTAACGAGCGGAGCGAGTTTAGGGAAGCTCGTGCCCGTAGGGGAGCGCGTAGCGCGCTTACAAAAGCTGGCGCCCCTTCAAGCTTACGCGCAGCGTAAGCGAGGGAGGCTGGTTGCTAGGAACACCGCGTCGCCGCCGCCCGGCCCGGAGACATGGGTAACGGAACGTACCTAAGACATGGGAGACACCCCCGGATCTGTTCCTGGTGTGTGCCGCAGTGTTACAATTGCCGGCACCGAAATCGCACGCCGGCCGGTGTATGCTCCGCGGCCCGGCACGTGCTCTTATAAAAACCAACGGCGGGGCTCGGCAGGGGAGGCGCATTTGCTGGCTTGGTTCCACAAGATGGGCGTGTCGACGTGAGCGCCCTGCCCGATAGCCCTGGCCCGCGTTCGCCACATGCCAAAATACAGCGAACTCCAAGTCTGAACGGCTAGACCAATGATCTACCTCGTTCTCAAAGCCACGTTATCCGGCATTATTGTAATGATTGTTTCCGAAGTGGTCCGCCGTAGCCCCAGTATCGGTGGTCTTATCGCATCGCTGCCAATGGTTTCCATCCTTGCGATAATTTGGCTTTGGCGTGACACAGGAGATGTCACCCGTATTGCAAATCACGCGGAAAGCACATTTTGGTTCGCATTCCCGTCGCTGCCCATGTTTCTGATTTTTCCCGCGCTATTAAGGCACGGGATGGGCTTCTGGGTAGCTCTTCCGGCGGTCAGTATCATGACAATTGTGCTGTACGCATTGACCATTTGGCTGCTCCCGAAATTCAGGCTTGCGCTCTAAGGCAGCCAATCCGTTGCCTTGGCCGGCGCGGCGGTTGAGGGGCGAGCGAACACAAGTTTCTGGTTCCAATACACGCGAATCTTCAACAGGAAGGAAAGACCACATGCGCAAGACTCAAGCACGTTTGTTCGTGGTAGCGGCAATTTTGATGCTCGCGCCATCGGCGAGCCAAGCCCATGTGAGCATTTGGCCGCGGGAATCCATGGTTGGTGCGACGGAGAAGTACACCGTCCGCGTCCCGACCGAGGGCAAGGTCGCGACGACCTCGGCGGAACTCGAAGTGCCCGACGGCGTCATCGTCGAGGTGTTGGCCATGCCGAACACGTGGAAACAGGAGATCAAGCGCAAAGACGGCCGCATTGTTGCCATCACCTGGCAATTGACCGTTCCTCCTGGCGAGTTCGCGGAATTCTCTTTCGTTGCCCGCAATCCGCGCGGTGAGTCCAAGCAAATCGTCTGGACGCTTCGCCAGAAATTCGCTGACGGCGCGGTTACGGATTGGACGCATACACCGGAGGGCGTCCTTCGTCCTACCGCCGTGACCAAGCTCATGCCGCGTCCGGCGCAGTAGTGCCATGAATACCGAATCTTACTCTCAACCCGCAAACCTTCCCTCCCGGCGCACACTCTTGCTCACCACGCTCGGGGCGATGGCCGTCGCGGCGGTGATCGTTGTCACCGCCGTGCTGCCGGTGGACTACAACCTCGATCCCTTGGGGACGGGCAAAACGCTTGGTCTGTTGCGAACACCGCCGGTCGTCGAAACCCCGACCAGCAGCGCTGTAGCAACCGCTGCGCTTCAGCCCCTACAGGTCGGCGACGTCGGGCTTTACGGTAGTCCTTATCGGACCGACACCATCCAATTCGTGATCGAACCCTACGATTTTATCGAATACAAATATCACCTCGCCAAAGGCGCGGGCATGGCTTTTGCCTGGAAAGCCAGCGCGTCAGTGCGGCACGATTTTCACGGTGAACCGGATGAAAACCCGGATGATGTGGTGTCGTACGACGAGAGCGAAAAAGATGGGGCGAATGGCAGCTTCGTGGCGCCAATGACCGGCATCCATGGGTGGTTTTGGGAAAATACTGGTCCGGAGGCCGTCCGCGTGAAGGTCGTTAGTTCCGGGTTCTACACGTACAGCATGGAATTCCACGCTGACGGCTCCAAAAACCGGCATGAACTGGATCCTGTGAACCCGGTCCCGAAAGAAACGAAATGACCGCTCAGCTTAAACAAGGGAGGTGAAAATGAACCGACGGGCAATGCTTCTCGTAGGCTTCGCCATACTGTGTCCGCGCGTAATCATGGGTCACGACGAAATTCGCGTCATCGGCACATTGTCTTCGCAGAAAGCCTCGGCCGTCCAAGTAACGACCAAGGATGGCAAGGTGGCTTCCATCCGGCTGGATGCGCAGACCGTCATTTCGCGCGACAAAGCCAAGGTTGCGGCCACAGAGCTGAAGACTGGTCTTTTTGTGGTGGTCGACGCTTACGGCGACGACTATTCCGACTTATTGGCCTTGGAAGTCCGTATTGTTCCACCGCCGAAATAGGCGCTGAGTGACGGGAGTTCGGTTGATGAAGCTGTCAATATTTGTCGCCGCGCTAACTCTCGCCGGCATTTTGGTTCCCACTGTAGCTTTCGCGCACGGCGTAGCCGACACTGATGCCGCTTTCATACGCGGTCTTCATGGTCCGGCTATCGGTGCCTTCATCTATCTCGGCGCGAAGCACATGGTCACTGGGTACGACCACCTCCTCTTTCTCCTAGGGGTAATCTTTTTCCTGTATCGCCTCAAGGACGTGGTTCTCTACGTCAGCTTGTTCACGCTGGGCCATAGCTTGACCTTGCTCGCCGGCGTCCTGGGTGGGATTCACGCCAATCCCTATATCATCGACGCCATCATCGGCCTCTCCGTCGTTTACAAATCTTTCGACAATATGGGCGGCTTTCAGCGCCTGTTCGGCTTTCAGCCCAACACGCGCGCTGCCGTTTTCGTGTTCGGCCTTTTCCATGGCTTTGGGCTGGCAACCAAACTCCAGGATTTCGCACTTCCGCAGCAGGGGCTGGTCAGCAACATCGTCAGCTTCAATATCGGCGTGGAGGTGGGCCAGATGATGGCGCTGACGGCCGTTCTGCTCGTCCTTACTTACTGGCGCACGCGACCCGGATTCCTGCGCCACGCCTTTGCCACCAATGCGGTCCTGATGACGTCGGGGTTCCTTCTGGTCGGTTACCAGCTTTCCGGATTCTTTCTGCTCATGACCTAACGGGAGCCACCGTATTCGCTGCGCCATTCCCATAGGCTAACATGGCCGTTTCCGACGTCGACATCTGGCGCATCGCGATCCCGGCCCACGTCGCTCCCGTTCGAGGCGGCGCAGCCGGAGAGGGCGAGGGCCAAAGCTATTACGCTATTTCGGTTTCGCATCGGTTGCCTCCAAACCCATTGCACTTTCCACATAGTCCGAGCAGGCGTGCCCGTAAACCCGAAGCACGGTCATGACTTGTCGCCTAGCAGGTCATACAAACACGGGGGTTCAAAATACAGCTGCGTGGCAACACCAACCTAAAGCCGGTCCCGGCGTCTTATGGACGCTTAGCCCCTTCCCTTGCCGAGCATCTTATTCGGTCCGGACCACCAATACCGTGGAAGGGGTGGCGCAACGGATCAAGAGTGCGCGAACTTCGTAACGAAGGACAACACTTTAGGGGGCGAAATTTATAGGAAACAAAAAGGACTCAGATCTGCCGCGAAGATCTTGGAAACATTGGGGGACAAAACGATTCAAGGGTGTTGTCTCGGGGGAGCGACAACAGGGAGTGGTTTGCTTTTGGGTCTACTGCGAACGAAATTGTTGTCCCTGTTGCTGAAAGCGCCCCCCGTATAAAACCAAAATGGGGGCTTTATCAGCGCAGACTTCCTGAATGAGATTAGGCGCGTGCCAAATTGTCGGTGGCAGATAGCGTCGATAGTGCGATGTGTGCAGCGCCAACGTCACATTCCAGATGGCCGAGGTCGCGGTGCCACGGGACATGCTTGACGAGGGCGTCCCGGAACAGCGCGGCGAACACGGTGGCGCTTTTGCGCCGGTAGCTTTCGACGTTCATTTCGAGAATGGCTGCATGGTGGACGAGCCGGCGCTTGCCGGCCTCAAGGAACTCTTTCGACCAGACGTAATAGAGGCTTTGGGCAATACCCTGGCGGCGGCACAGCTCGGCAATACTGTCCTCGCCGCGCAGGCCGTCCAGCACGATGCGTATCTTGCCTTCGGCTGAAAAGTGCCGCCGGGTCGCCCGGCGGATATCCTTGAGCACCCGCTCAGCAGGCGCCTTCGTGGTCATGGGTTTTGATTTCATCTTCGTTCCTCCGTCACTGCGATGAGACCAGAACCCTCCCTTACTCACCACCCCAATTCTGTCTCATAGGCGCTGACGGCGTACAGCCACGGCAACGACCTCTTTACCGCAAGGTAGCCGCTTTTCTTACGCCGACTTGCAAGGCGCTGGCCCCAATCCATTTGTGCGGGTTTCGGGCAGATACGGCTGGGGTGACCGGCATCAAGTGCATCTGCTCTATGCCCCGCTGACGATCACCGGGTCCGGGAGCTTCGCGGTGCGGGTGCTTTTTCAAGGCGCCGCCTTTGCGCCAAACGCGCTCACCACGGCGAGCTACCGATTCGATTCCTATCGAATCGGTTATCGCTACAAAGTTCTGGACCAAGCTGGGTGGCAACTCTGGGGTGGCGTGACGCTGAAGGTGCGCGATGCAAAAATCGCGCTCGCTCAAAGTACGGTGACTGCCAACCGGGCAAATATCGGGCCCGTGCCGCTGCTCAGCCTCTATACCCAGCGCGGGCTCGGCCCGCGCTGGCGCGCCATTCTCGACGTAGAAGGCTTGGCCGCCCCACAAGGCCGCGCTGTCGATGCCGCCATCAAGATCAGATTGAGCTATCGGATAGAATCGGCGTCAGCGCGGGTTACCGTATGCTCGAAGGCGGCGCCGATAACAAGAAAGTGTATATCTTCGCGTGGTTTCACTATGGACTGGCGTCTATCGATTTTCAGTTTTAGGTGGGCCAACAATTGTTTGTAGCGCTGTTTTCCGGTAGGGCCTTAAAGTCGGCAACTTCATCGCAAGCTCGACGATCTTGCGCCTCTAGCGTCAGGTGAGCCTGGAGGTTATCCACGCCGCCGCATATGCCGCTGCGCCGCTTACAAAAGTTCCCCAGGCCATGTCCGCAAGCGTCAGCGCCGTGGTCCAGTTCCGCAACGTCGCCTGATTTGTTAGATCGTAAGTACCGTAGGAGAACAGGCCCAGCAGTGCGCCCATGATAGCGGCCGTCTTCAGGTCTCCCGATTTCACGGCCGGAGCGACAGCGAATATCACCAGCCCCGCCGGGTAAAATAGATAGAACGCCAAGGCGGCCTTCAGATTCACACCCGCTAACAGGATGTCGCCAAGAATGGGGCGGTAGAACCGGCTTGACATCGCGGTCAACCATGCGATGTCGACTAAGGTAAAGATCGCCAGCGCGCTGACGTAGGCGAATGAATAGAGGGCCATTGGCATTTCCCTTTGGAGTGTGAGTGTAATACGCGCCTGGCGGCCTATTGGATCACTCATTTTGAGGTGATCCGGTGGGCGCGTCGGTGCGTAACATACGTAACTGAATTAAATTTGATGTCGCCGTTGTCAGGGAGCTTTCTCATGAACTCGCCGCGACGGGTAGCTTGGGTGACAGGTGCCGGCAAGGGCATTGGTCGCGCGCTCGCCATTCGCCTTGCGAAAGACGGTTGGACCGTCGCCGCCAGTGCGCGAACCCAAGCGGATTTGGACGCTCTTGCGACGGAAGTCCCGGCGATTCATGCCTTCCCGCTGGATGTAACGGACGCGGCGGCAAATGACCGCGTTATTGCCGAGATCGAACAAAGCCTCGGGGCAATCGCTCTCGCAGTCCTCAATGCCGGGACGTATGTACCAACCGGCGTAGCGCCGTTCCAAGCTGATGCGTTTCGCAGCCAGTTTGAGGTAAATGTCTTTGGGACAATCAACGGCCTAGCGCCACTGTTGCCACGTTTCATTGCGCGTAAAGCCGGACAGGTGGCCGTAGTGGCGTCTGTTGCCGGCTATCGAGGGCTACCCTCGGCAGCTGCTTACGGCGCGACTAAATCGGCGCTCATAAACATGTGCGAGGCGCTAAAACTCGAGCTTGAGCCTCACGGGGTGGTGGTAAACGTGATTTGTCCCGGCTTCGTCAAAACGCCCCTTACCGATAAGAATGCTTTTCCGATGCCGTTTCTTATCTCAGCGGAAGAGGCGGCCGACCACATCGCGCGCGGCTTGGCATCGAATCGCTTCGAGATCGCCTTCCCGTGGGTCTTTGCGACGATCATGAAGACACTTCGGATACTACCTTACAGTGTCTTCTTCGCCATCGGGCGCCTGACCCGGCCGCGCTGATCAACGGGCATCCTGTCCCTTCACGAGTAGGAACTGCGCCACATCGAGGTGCTTGGTGCGAAATCTTACCTCGCAATAGCTGAGGTAGTAATTCCACATGCGTCGGAAGCGGGTGTCGAAGCCAAGGCGCGCTACAGCGGGCCATTCCTCATTGAACGCTAGAGCCCAACGGCGGAGGGTTTCGGCGTAATCGTGGCCGAAGTAATATTCGTCGGCGATCGTGAAACTCGCAGACGCCGCGCCTTGCCGGAAGCGCGATGGGCTCGGCAGCATACCGCCAGGGAAAATATAGCGCTGGATGAAGTCGACGTTGCGCCTGTAACTTTCGAACTTATTCTCGGCAATCGTGATGGTTTGAATTGCAGCACGCCCGCCGGGTGCGAGGCATCGCCGGAGATGTTCAAAATACTTGGGCCAGTTCCGCTCACCCACGGCCTCGAACATCTCGACTGAGGCGATTGCAGAAAAGCGCCCCGTGATGTCACGATAATCCCGAAGGCGCACCTCCACCTTTGAGGTCAAACCAGCGAGATGTATGCGAACGCGCGCGAAGGCGGCCTGCTGTTCCGATACGGTTACCGCCGTAACACGACAGCCGTAATGCCGCGCGGCAAACTCAGCAAATCCACCCCAGCCGCATCCGATTTCCAGGACGTGATCTTCAGGCGTCAGCTTCAAAAGAGCGCAAAGCCGTCGATACTTGCGCTCCTGGGCCTCGGCTAGGGTTTCGGAATGGTTTTGGAAGATGGCGCTGGAGTAAGTCATGCTCGGATCTAGGGACACTCTGAATAAGTCATCGACACGCCAGGGTCCTTGTGATTCTTAGTCTGATGCGGGTGTGAAGCAAAGGAATTGCTCCTATGAAGCAGCTGACTTTGGCGGTGGCGGGTTTCGAGCGGTACGCGAAGACGACGCGGCG
>CAMDRB010000053.1 GCA_945906455.1 Caenispirillum bisanense | reverse complement strand
TCGTTCCAGTAGCCCTTCATGACCAGTTCGCCGCGCACAAGGATTTCGCCGTCGTCGGCGATCTTGACCTCGACACCTTTGAGCGGCGGCCCGACCGTGTTCAGCTTGACCTTGTCGACAAGATTGGCGCTGATGACCGGCCCGGCTTCGGTCTGACCATAGCCCTGCAGAAGGCGTACGCCCAAGGCGATGAAAAACACGCCGACGTCGTAGTTCAAGGGCGCGCCGCCGGACACCATCGCCTTTAGCCGGCCGCCGAAGCGCCGGCTGACTTTCGCGCGCACGGCGAGGTCGCAAACCCGGTCGCGAACGTTGTCCCACAAGGTCATGGCATCGGGTGTTTCATACCTTTTGCGACCGAGCTCGACCGTGAGCTGGAAGATATTCCGCCGGAAGGACGACTGCTTCTTCAGACCCTGCAATATCCGCGCGCGCATGCTTTCATACAGCCGCGGGACCGCCGTCATGATTGTGGGACGGGCTTCGCCCATGTTGGTGCTAAGCGTTTCCACCCGCTCGGCATAGTAAATCTGTGCGCCGAGTGAGAGGGGGAAAAACTGGCCGCCGGAATGCTCGTAGGAATGCGAAAGCGGCAGGAAGGAAAGGAACACCTCGTCGCCCATGCCGAGCGGGCGCAAGACCTCGGTGGCGCCCGCGCAATTGCACAGGATGTTGCCATGCGTCTGCATGACGCCGCGCGGCAGGCCACCGGTGCCCGACGTATAAATCAGGCAGCAGAGATCGCCGCGTTTCAAGGTGACCATGTCGGGCGGCGGCGAGGCTTGCCGAGCTCCCGAGGCCAATAGGTCGGACCAGGCCCGGACGACGGTTTGCGAAGGCATGGTCTTTTCGGGCTCATCCATGACGTAGAGAACGACTTTCTGATTGGCCTCGGCGGCAGCGGCGGCTACGGGCCGGGCAAGCTGCGGGGTCGAGACGATGACCACCTTCGCGCCCGAGTCATTGATGATGTGGAGGTGGTTGACGGAGGTGTTGGTGGTATAGGTCGGCACGGCGATCGCGCCGATGCTCATGATGGCGATGTCGGCGATCAGCCACTCGGGGCGATTTTCCGAGACCAGCATGACCCGGTCTCCGACTTTTACGCCGGCTGCCTTGAGCCCGTGGGCGGCGGCAGTGACACGTTCGGCCACAGCGTTCCAGCTCTGCGGGCGATAGACGTCATCGATTTTCGCCCAGAGGAAGGGGCGCTCGCCGTGCCGCTTCGCCTGGGCGAAAAACATGCCTGGCAGACTGGTCACCGTCGCGATATCTATGGCGAACGCGCTATCGGCCACGCCGTTGCTCCCTGAAAGCCTTGCCGGTCGGGAGCAGTATATTCTTCAAGCCGGTAACAGGCCACGGTCATCGCGCGGCGGTTAGCGCCTAGATCGGCGAGGGGAGGTGGAGCATGAGATCAGATCCCGATGCAACGGCGGCCCGGAAGGATGACCCTGTTTCGGGCGCCGGAACTGTCGATCTCGGACCGCTGCCGGAATGGAACTTGCGCGATCTCTACAGCGCGCCCGACGGCGCCGACTTGAGCGCGGACTTCGCCGCGGTCGAACAGCGTGTCGCCAAATTCGAAATCCATCGCGGCAAGATAGCTGCGCTCGACAGTTCGGCCTTTGGTAGGGCGGTCGCGGAATTCGAGGCGATTGGCGAAATCCTCGGCAAGATCGGCAGCTACGCTCAGCTCTACCAGTCGGGTGATGTTTCAAGCCCAGAACGCGGGCGCTTTTACCAGAATACCGTCGAACGCCTCACGACCTTAAGCGGCAAGCTCCTGTTCTTCACGCTCGAGATAAATCGGCTCGACGATAAAGCCATGGCGGCCATGATGATGCACGCCACGGCCGCTCGCTATGCGCCGTGGGTGCGCGATCTTCGAGTCATGCGCGCCCATGAACTGAGCGACGATCTTGAGCGGCTGTTCCTCGACAAGTCGACCACCGGCCGGACCGCCTGGGTGCGATTGTTCGACGAGACTCAAGCCAGCATGCGCTGCAAAGTCGGCGACGAGGAACTCACGCTGACAGCGGCGCTCAACCGCCTGACGGATCCGGTGGCCGAACGGCGCAAGACGGCAGCCAAAGCCATCGGTGCCGCGCTGGGCGATCAAGCGCGATTGTTCACGCTCATTACCAATGTACTCGCCAAGGACAAAGCGGTTGAGGATGAGTGGCGAAAATTTGCGCGCTCGGTATCGTCGCGGAACCTCGCCAACCTTGTCGAGGACGAAGTTGTCGACGCGCTGGTGTCAGGCGTTAAGGGGGCTTACGCCGACACGGCGCACCGCTATTACGCGCTGAAAGCCAAGTGGCTGGGCAAGGAGAAGCTCGACTATTGGGATCGCAATGCACCGCTGCCGACCGCCAAGCACCGCGACATTCCATGGGCGGAGGCGCAAAACACCGTGCGCGAGGCTTATGCTGGGTTCTCACCGATACTGGCCAAGATCGTCGACGATTTTTTCGCCAAAAGCTGGATTGATGCGCCGGCGCGCCCGGGGAAGGCCTCCGGCGCATTCTCCCATCCGACGGTGCCCTCGGCCCATCCGTATATTCTGCTGAACTATCTCGGTAGTCCGCACGACGTGCAGACCCTCGCCCATGAACTGGGCCACGGTGTGCACCAAGTATTGGCCGCGCCACAAGGTGCGCTGATCTCCAACACGCCTCTGACGCTGGCCGAGACGGCATCGGTCTTTGGCGAGATGCTGACTTTCCGCGCGCTGCTCGCCGTTGAGAGCGACCCCGCACAACGCCGCGCGCTGTTGGCCGGAAAAGTCGAGGACATGTTGAATACCGTCGTCCGGCAAATCGCCTTCCATGACTTCGAACGGCAAGTCCACGACGCGCGCAAGACCGGAGAATTGTCCCAGGAGCAAATTGGTGAAATTTGGTTAGGTGTGGCCAAGGAGAGCTTAGGCCCGGCGGTCCGCTTCGATGACGAATACAAGTTCTATTGGGGCTACATCAGCCACTTCCTGCATGTGCCGTTCTACGTCTACGCCTATGCCTTCGGCGACTGCCTCGTGAACGCTTTGTATGACGTCTACGCCACCAAAGCGGTGCCTGATTTTGAAACCAAGTACGTCGAGATGCTTGCCGCAGGCGGCAAGCTCCGCCACAAGGAGCTGCTCGCGCCTTTCGGGCTTGATGCCGGCGACCCGGGCTTTTGGCGTCGCGGCATGAAGACGATCGAGGGTTTCATCGACGAACTGGAGAATTAATTCGTACAGAGTTAATTCGGGCCAGGTACAATTGATTCGACCAATTTCAAATGCCCAAGAAGCCCTCAACCAGCAAAGACACCCTCGCGGGTCGCGTCAAACGCTACGCCCAGGTCGGCGGCGCCATCGGCGGTTTCGCCGCACGGATCGCCGGCGAACGGGTTCTGGGCCGGAAAGGTGACCGGGCGAGGAATGCGCAAGGCCTGAAAATGGCCCTCGGCGGCCTCAAAGGGCCATTGATGAAGGTGGCGCAAATCCTCTCGACTATTCCGGAAGCGCTGCCGCCCGAATACGCCCAGGAACTCTCGCAACTTCAGGCCAACGCGCCGCACATGGGCTGGCCCTTTGTCAATCGCCGCATGACGGCGGAGTTGGGCGAAGGCTGGAAGGAAAAGTTCAAAACGTTTTCACGAGAGGCTGTGCGCGCGGCGTCCTTGGGCCAGGTTCACAAGGCCATTGCCCACGACGGCAGGGACTTGGCCTGCAAGCTCCAGTACCCGGATATGGATTCCGTGGTCGAGGCCGATCTTCGTCAATTGAAACTGGTCTTCGCCGCCTATCGGCGGTTCGACCCGGCCATCGATCCGACCAACATCCATGCCGAGATCACCGCGCGTCTGAAGGAAGAACTGGATTATCACAACGAGGCGCGCAACCTCGCGCTCTTTCGTCACATGCTGGTGAAAGAAAAGGGCGTGCGCGTGCCTGAGGTCTTAGCGGCGCTTTCGACCAAGCGGCTTTTGTCCATGACCTGGCTGGAGGGCGAGGCCATCAAGGATGTGGCGGCGAAGGCCTCGCAGAAGACCCGTGACCAGATCGCGATCAATATGTTCCACGCCTGGTATGTGCCGTTCTACAAGTACGGGGTCATCCACGGCGACCCGCACTTGGGCAATTACACGGTGCGTGCGGATACGACCATCAATCTCATGGACTTTGGCGCCATCCGCGTCTTCGACCCGGCCTTTGTGAAAGGCGTCATCGATCTTTTTCGCGCCCTGCAGACTGGCGACCGCGCGCTGGCGGTGTCAGCCTATGAGGCCTGGGGCTTCACCGGCCTCAGCAATGAAATGATCGATACCCTCAACATCTGGGCGGCCTTCCTTTACGCGCCGCTGATGGAGGATCGCCCGCGGTTGATCGAGGAAACCAACGCCGCGGTCGAGGGTCGCAAGACTGTCGGCAAAGTACATGCGGAGCTGCGTCGGCTCGGCGGCGTCAAGCCGCCGCGCGAATTCGTGCTCATGGACCGGGCGGCCATCGGCCTGGGTTCAGTGTTCATGCACTTGCGGGCCGAAGTGAATTGGCATCGCCTGTTCCACGACACCATCGCCGGCTTCGATGTCAACCTGATGGCCAAGGCGCAGAGCGCCGCCTTGACGCAGGTCGGCCTCGCGCAATAAAATTAATTCGTGCCAGGTATGGATTAAAATTACTCGGGTGCCGGCTCTTGTCCGAAGGTATCGCAGGGCGCGGCGTTCTCGCTGCAGTCGGCGGTGAGATTCATAACGCCGCTAATCATTTCGTTGCTCACCGTAAGTTGCACCGGAATAAAGCGGTCGTCGGCGGTAAACAGGAATTTACCTTCCGACGCCTTCATGCGTTCTTGGGATCTTTGACCGAAGCCGAAGATCGGCTGGATGGTGGCGGTGAGCGGCACCAATTGCCGCTCGGCGCCGTTGATGGTGACGGTGCGCACCGCGCCGGTCTTGCCGATCACGTCGTAGCGCCGCCGGCCGTCGTAAACTGGAACCCGAAAAGCCTTGAGTCCGCGGCTGGTCGCACCCTGGGCCATGATCTGCCCGCGCGCGGCAACAAAGGCCGCCATCGGGTCGAGCACATTGGTGCGCATATCGGGCGGTACCTGGCGCGCGCTCTCGCGGCTACGGCGGTTGTTGTTCCACGGCATCTCCTCAGGCGTAAGCGTAACGCCGGTGAGGGGATTGAAGAGGCGCTCGCTCGTCGCCGCCACGCCGGTCGTGGGATCGAAGGTCATGGTCATATCCGAGGCGACCTCGCCGGTGGACCACTGGCGCACATAGGTCCCGGGTCGCGGAGCAAACTCGGGTAGGCCATTGGCGGCGGCGGAGGTCGCGAAGTGGCCTTCACCCTTCATGTCGGTGCGGAAGTTCCTTACCCACCTGGCCACCCCGCGGGCAGTCATTTTCATTTCGGTGGTGTAGCCGTTCGCGGTCTGGTTGAGGGCGACGAGGGCGTCGCCGACATGCAGGCCGCCGATCATCAGATTAAAAGTAAGCCGCTCAGCCTGGACCGGCGCGGCGGTCGCCGGAAGGGAGCCCGCCAGCATCAGGGCGGCCAGGGCCAAGCCGGCTCCGGTCATCTTAAGCGTCAGCTTGAGTGCCTCGGGCTTGCGCCAATATCCGAACATCGGGCTTGTCCCCCCTCGATCCTCGCGCCAGCGCACACTCTAGCGGATTTTCGCGACTCTTTCCCACAAGCTAAGTTGCCCGAATCGGCAGGGCGGCCTGGTTTAACCGCCGCGCCCCGATTCGGAGCCAAAATCTCAGGCGAAACCGCGCATTTTTCAGCTTTGGCTGCCGATGTTTTAGGGTTAAGAATGCAGCCGCGAAAAACGAGGCCAGCGGCGTTTAGCGCGCACCACCAGCTCCCAGCCGGCGCACTCACCGTACAAGTCGAAATACTGGCCCACCGGGGGATATAGGGAATCACGCGATGCAAATTGGAGTTCTGAAGGAGCGACGCGCGGGCGAGTCCCGGGTCGCGGCCTCGCCTGAGACTGTGAAAAAATTCATCGCCCTTGGGGCAAAGGTAACGGTTGAAACCGGGGCCGGCGCGGGCGCTTCATTTCACGATAGCGTGTTCCAGGACGCGGGCGCGACGATCGCAGCTTCCGCCGCCGCCGTCGCGGCTGCGGCCGATATAGTGTTCAAGATCCAAAAGCCCATGACCGCCGCCGAGGGGCTTGATGAAGTGGGCATTCTGAAATCCGGCTCCATCTTGGTCGCGCATCTGAACGCCCTGACAGAAAAACCGCTGATGCAAGCTTTGGCGACCCACGGCGTGGTTTGTTTCGCCATGGAGATGATGCCGCGCATCAGCCGCGCTCAGGCCATGGATGTCCTGTCGTCGCAATCGAATCTCGCCGGCTACAAGGCCGTGGTCGATGCCGCCGCCACCTTCGGCAAGGCCATGCCGATGATGATGACCGCGGCCGGCACCATCGCGCCGGCGCGTGTGCTGGTGTTCGGTGCCGGCGTGGCCGGCCTCCAGGCCATCGCCACCGCCAAGCGTATGGGCGCCGTGGTTTACGCAACCGACGTGCGTTATGCCACCAAGGAACAGGTCGAGTCCCTCGGCGGCAAGTTCATTGTCGTCGATGAGGAAAAAATGAAGGCCGCCCAAACCGCCGGCGGTTACGCCAAGGAAATGGACGACGATTTCAAACGCAAGCAGGCCGAGGCCGTCCATGCCGAGGTCCTCAAGTCCGATATCGTCATCACCACCGCGCTGATTCCCGGCCGACCGGCGCCGAAGCTGGTCACCGCCGCCATGGTCGCCGGCATGAAAAACGGCTCGGTGATTGTCGATCTCGCCGCTGAAGCCGGCGGCAACGTCGAGGGCACGGTCAAGGATCAGGCGACGGTGACGGCCAACGGCGTGACGATCCTTGGCTACACCAACATGGCCTCGCGTTTGGGACGCGACGCCAGCGCGTTGTTCGCCAAGAACATTCTCAATTTCGTGACCCCGATGCTCGAAAAGGGAACCGGCGCCCTGAAAATAAATTGGGACGACGAACTGGTGAAGGGCACGCTGGTCACGAAGGACGGCCGCATCGTCCATCCATCGCTCATTCCGGCGCTCGCGGGTTAAGGGGACATCCATGGAACAGGTTGCTGAGCTGGCCGGCCAAGTCGCGCACGGACCGAATGACTTCTGGTATCTGCTGACGGTCTTTGTGCTGGCGGTTTTTGTCGGCTTCTACGTCGTCTGGAGCGTGACACCCGCGCTGCACTCGCCGTTGATGGCCGTGACCAACGCGGTCTCGAGCGTGATCATCGTCGGCGCGATCCTCGCGGCCGGGCCGCAAGAAACGGGTCTTTCCAAGATTCTTGGATTCTTCGCCGTGGCGCTGGCGTCCGTCAACATCTTTGGCGGCTTCCTGGTGACCCAGCGCATGCTCGCGATGTTCAAGAAGAAGGGCAAGTAAGCCATGACCGTCGCAGGCGCAACCCTTCTTGCCTACATCATTGCGGGCATCTTCTTCATCCTGACGCTGCGCGGGCTTTCGAGTCCCGAAAGCGCGCGGCGCGGCAATCAGTACGGCGTTCTCGGCATGGCCATCGCCGTGGCCACCACGCTGACGTCGCCCGTCGTTCAGGACTACACCTTCATTTTCGGCGGCCTCTTGGTCGGCGGCCTCGTCGGTTACGTCATCGCCAAGAAGATCGAGATGACTGCGCTGCCGCAGCTCGTCGCGGCCTTCCACAGTCTCGTCGGCATGGCCGCCGTGCTTGTGGCCACCGGCGCGCTGCTGGCGCCTGAGGCCTACGGCATCGGCAGCCCGGGCGAGATCGGCGCGGGCAGCCTGATCGAAATGTCGCTGGGTCTGGCCATCGGCGCGGTCACGTTCTCCGGCTCGGTGATTGCCTTCGCCAAGCTGCAGGGCCTCATGAGCGGCAATCCGCTGGTGTTCAGGGGCCAGCATTTCTTCAACGCGGCGCTTGGCATCGCCATCGTCGTGCTGATCGTGCTGTTCTGCCAGAGCGAGAACCACACGCAGTTCTACGCCGTTATGGCGATCAGCTTCCTTTTGGGCTTCCTGCTCATCCTGCCCATCGGCGGCGCCGATATGCCGGTGGTCGTCTCGATGCTCAACAGCTACTCGGGCTGGGCGGCGGCAGGCATCGGCTTCACTTTGCAGAACAGCTTGCTAATTATTGTGGGTGCCCTAGTCGGTTCGTCGGGCGCGATCCTCAGCTACATCATGTGCAAGGGCATGAACCGCTCGATCTTCAACGTCATCCTGGGCGGCTTCGGCGGCGATGCCGCGGCCGCCGCCGGTGGCGCCAAGAAAGAGGCCCGCCCGCACAAGGCCGGTTCGGCCGACGACGCCGCCTTCATCATGAAGAACGCGAGCAAGGTCATCATCGTGCCCGGTTACGGCATGGCGGTGGCCCAGGCGCAGCACGCGCTTCGTGAAATGGCCGACCAGTTGAAGCGCGCCGGCGTCGAGGTGAAATACGCCATTCACCCGGTGGCGGGCCGTATGCCTGGTCATATGAACGTGCTTTTGGCCGAGGCCAACGTGCCCTACGACGAAGTCTTCGAACTCGAGGAAATCAACCACGAATTCTCGACCGCCGACGCGGTCTACGTTCTGGGCGCCAACGACGTCACCAATCCCGCCGCCAAAACCGACCCGACCAGTCCAATCTTCGGCATGCCGATCCTGGATGTCGAGAAAGCCAAGACCGTGCTGTTCGTCAAGCGCTCGATGGCGACGGGCTACGCCGGCGTGGATAACGAGTTGTTCTACCGCAACAACACCATGATGCTTCTCGGCGACGCCAAGAAGATGACCGAAGAGATTGTCGGCGGGCTGTAGGCTTCTGCCGGCATCGCCGCGAAGACTAACTCCGGCGCGGAATTCCGCGCCGTTATCTTCTTACTTCATCCGCAATATGTGGACCTGATCGCTCGCGGGATCGGTCACCCCGCGAATCTCCGCGACTTCCGCGGCCGTGATTTTCGCCGACGTATTGCCCCAGCCTGACCGGATGAACGTCACGACGTCGGCGATTTCCTGATCCGAGAGCAGCACGCGGTACTGCGGCATCCTATAGGCGTCCGGCATGCCGTCGACGACGATGCGCGCCGAGCCGTTTAAGACGATATTGATCAGCGAAACCGGCGAGGGGGCGACCGTCGCGGGATTCCCGGCCAACGGCGGCAGGTAGGGCGCATGGCCGGCGCCATCAACCAGGTGACAATTCATGCACTGTTGGGCGTAGGTGAGCGCTCCGGTCGCGGAATAGTCGCGGGCTTGGAGCATTTTTGCTGTTGCCGGGTCTGCGGTGTATGGGTTGGCGTCCTTCTCGCGCCCGCCCGGCAAGGACTTGAGATAGGTCGCCATGGCGGTGATATCCGCATCGGTCATGTACTGGGTCGAGTTATTGATCACCTCGGTCATGGTGCCGACGGCTGTGCCGTAGCGGCTATGCCCGGTCTTCAGGAATGTCGTGAGATCATCCTGGGTCCAGCGGCCGAGGCCGGTATTGACGTCCTGACGCAGGTTCGACGCCGACCAGTTGTCGAGCGGCGCGCCGATCAGGAACGGACCGTCGTCGGTATCATAGCCCTTTTCATTGAACATGAATCCGCGCGGCGTGTGGCAGGCGCCGCAGTGCCCAAGTCCTTCCACCAGATAGGCGCCGCGGTTCCAGGCGGCGTCGCGGCCGGCCTCGGGCTCATAACGCTCGTCGTTGGCGAACACGTAATTCCAGATCGCCAGCGGCCAGCGCGCGTTCCACGGCGAGGGGATCTCGCTCGGCTTGTTGGCGACTTCGGCGGCGGGCACCGCCTTCATGAGGAAGCCGTAGAGGGCCTGCATGTCGTCTTCGTTCATCTTGGCGTAGGACGGATAGGGCATGGCCGGATAAAGGTAGTGGCCGTCCTTGGCGACCCCCAAGCGCATGGCGCGGTCGAAATCTTCAAACGTGTAGGTGCCGATGCCGGTCTTGAGATCGGGTGTGATGTTGGTGGCGTAGATGGCGCCCAAGGGCGTCGCCATCTTCAGACCGCCGGAAAACGGTGGCGCGCCCGGGACTGAGTGGCAGGCAACGCAGTTGCCCAAACGCGCGACATATTCGCCGCGGTCGGCGGGTGGATCGGCGGCAAAGGCCGGGACTAACCCCAAGGCTGAAATGGCCAACACCGTCAATCCGATGCTCAAGTTCTTGGCAATTCTCATGGCTTGGTATCTCCCCTAGCGTCTGCCCCGTGGCCCGACGGGACGGAATACTAAGTGAGGTCGCGGCTTATGCCAATGTCCCATCATCTAGGGCTCGGAAAACACCGCTGGGCCATGCGGGACGGGGGCGACGAGGGGGCTGGGAATATACGTTTCGCTGGGTGCCAAACAAATCCCACGGCCCAGCCGCCCGCTCAATTGGACCGGCCCTATGCCCGTCCCTCCTCCTAGACCGCCTACCTCGCGGCAAAGTAGGCGTCGGCCTTAGTCCGTTGTCTCTCGACCAATGCGATGCACTGATCGATGCTTTCCAAGGTCGCGGCGAACACCCTCGGCGAACCAGTGAGCTCGTCGAGCTTGGGCTCGAAGAACTTTTTGTAATCTTCGCGCTCGGCCGCCGAGCAGAATCGTCCGCCAACGTCCGCCATGCCGCCCTGATTGAAAGTCGGCATGCGCTTTTTGACGGCGTCAAAATTGTTTTTGAACCACGCCCAGGCGGCCGGGGCATTGGCGCGCTCGCCCATGCCGGCAAATACGATGATCGGCACTTCATTGACGCGCAAGGCCTCCGAGAGCGCGAGCTCGCGTATCTTGGCGGCGATGACCGGGTTGGTCGAGCGCACGAGCGCGCCCAGCATGCGTGAGCGGTTGGTGCCGTCGCGTTCGGTCTTGAGCAAATCTAGGATCGCATCGACCATGGGTGCGCCGACATCCTGAACGGCAACGCCGAGGGCCAGATCGATGAGGTTCGCATCCAGGGCCTCGGGATGGAGTTTGCCGTCACCACCTTGGCCTTCGGCGCCGAGGCCGACATAAGCCGCGCCACGTTTGGCCAGTTCAGCCCGCGCCGGCTGCGCCCGGCCCTGCACCGCCACCATGTTCACGACCGGCCCGCGCAGAAGTGTCGCCTGCACCGAGTTGCTGCGGTCGAAGGCTGAAGTCGGATCCATTCCGATGCGGTCGTAAAGGGGTTCGTAGAGGCTGGCGATGAACTTTTGCACGGCCGGCTGGGTCTTTTCCGAAGCCACCACATCCTTGATGCGGATGAGGTCCGAGGTTAGCGCGCCGGCCGCATCCCAGGTCATGTTGCCGCCATTGCGTGCCGCCAGCGCTTTGACAAAATCCAGATAGTCGCCGACATCCAAGTCCCCGGCGGCAAAGCTTGCCGCCAAGCTGTCGAAGGCGGCCAACACTTCCTTATCCGTCAGGCTGTCGGCGGCGGCGGTAAGGGCCAGCCAACCCTTTCGGTCGAGCGCGAAGCGGTAATAGCCGGCGCCATCGGCATTGGGCATGATCCAGGCCGGGCAGGTTGCGGAATCGAGATTGACCTTGGCTGTGCGCTGTTCGATTAGGCTGCAGGTTTGTCCGCGCGCGCCTCCCGGGCCGCCGCCGTAAGAAACGCACAACGGAATCTTCCACGTTTGAGTCTGCGCCGGCGAGCGCTGCCCGCCGACTTGGGGAAAATAGCGGCTTTGTTTGACCGAGACCGTGCGGCCGCTTGCGGTGCAGCTCAGCTGCGCCGTGACCAGCGGTACGCCGGGCTGGTTGAGAAAACTCTCGAAGGCCGCGACACCTTTAGTGTCCTGATTAGCGTCGGCGACCGACTGCAATAGATCGCGCGCCGTCGCGCTGCCGTGGGCGTGCCGCTCAAGGTGCAGTTTGATTCCCTTACGGAAGGCCTCGACGCCGTAATACTGCTCGAACATCGATAGCACGCCGCCGCCCTTTTCATAGGTGATGGAATCAAAGGCATTGTCGATGTCGTCGTTGGTTTCGATCGGTTGAGCGATACGCCGGGCGTTGGTCTTGCTGTCGGCCGACATGGCGCCGAGCGCGCCGCGCAGCGACAGCCGGCCGTATTCACCGGCGGGGTCCCAGGTGGTGGCCGCCTTGTTGCTCATCCACGTCGCGAACGCTTCATTGAGCCAAATGTCGTTCCACCACACCGGCGTGACCAGGTCGCCGAACCACTGGTGCGCCATTTCGTGGGCGTGGACGCCGACGTAGCGCCGTTTCTGGGAAAGCGCCGCGCTTTCGTCCATGAGCAACAGCGTCTCGCGGTAAACAATCGCGCCGGCGTTTTCCATGGCCCCGGCCGAGAAGTCCGTGGCCGCGATAATGTCGAGTTTTTCGTAAGGGTAGGGAATCCCGAAATAGTCTTCCAGCGTCAGGAGGAGGCCGGCGGTATTGGCCAGCGCAAACTTCATCTGGGCGCCTTTGCCCTTGGCGGCAACGCCACGCAAGGGGATGACGCGATCCCGGACCGCGGATTTGGCGATGGGTTCCCAGTCAACCACATCAAGCGGACCGACGGCGATCGCGATCAGATACGTCGGCAAGGGTTTGGTGGTGGCGAACTGAACGCGCTTCAGCTTGTCCGGCTGCGCCGTGGTCGCAGTGACCGGCGTATTCGAAATCGCGGCATGAGCCTCGGGCACCGTCAAAGCAATATCGTAGGGCGTTTTGAAACGCGGGTCGTCGAAGCCGGGAAACGCGAAGCGCGCCGAAATGGCTTCCATTTGGCTGAAGATGTAGGACTCGCCGCCCTCATCCGAGCGGTAAATGCCCTCAAGCTGTTTGTTGAAAGGCGCGGTATAGCTGATGGCAATCCGCGCGTTTGGTCCACGCGCCGGTTTCGCCAGCGTCAATTTGGCGACGCCGTCGCTGCCGGGAATTTCACTCCAGGTCGCCGCGATGCTCGTGCCGTCGCTGTCGATGACCGAAGCGCTGGCCACCGTCAGGTCACGCCCATGCAGCCAAATAATGTCCGCGGGTTTCTTGAGCGTGATGTCGATGGCGACTTTGCCTCTAAACGTTGCTTCTGCCGGAACGATGGTAAGATCTAGGGCATAGCGTGAGGGAATGGCATCGTCGGGCAATTGACCTGCGGGGTAGCGCTCGGCAGCCACCGCGAAACTCGGGGCAGAGCCTTGGGCGACCGCCAGTAACAGGGCGGCAATAATAATTCTAAACATTTGCGACCTCAACTTTTTCAAGCCGCGAGAGTATCCCGAATTCCAGCGTTGCGCGATAGGTTAGCCAGGGTGTTATGCCCGGATTGATGGTACTATTATGATAGCGGGAGCGGCCATTTAAGCATTCAAGACCTTTGAGGCTTTCCCCTCATGGCGCACATATTCCAGGCTGATGGTTCATCAGCGCGGCTGCGGCTCTTTCCCAAGCCGAAACGGCAGCCTCGCCGGCGGAAAGCCGCCCCAACATCTCTCGCGCTATTTGACGCCCCCGACGAAGATGACACGCTTGATACGCTGGCCGAGCGTCTCGCTGCCAAGGTCGCCGAGTTGTGCCTGCTCAATCGCAACAATGCCGCGATTGTCAATCGCATGCCCGATCTCGGAATTCGCGACTGGTGGCTGACGTCGGGGTGTCTCTTTCAAACCGTTTGGAATTTGCGCAGCGGCCGTCCAGCAGAAACCGGCATCATTGATTACGACATCTGCTATTTTTCCGATGACCTATCTTGGGAGGCCGAAAACGAAGTTATCCGGACGGCTGCCCGCTTGTTCGCCGATTTGGCAGTGAACCTGCAAATGCGCAATCAGGCGCGGGTGCATCTGTGGTACCCGGAGAAATTCGGCGCGGCGTACCCGCCGCTTTCGACCGCCGGCGAGGGCGTCTTGCGCTATCCGTGCGCGGCCCAGGCCATCGGCTTGAAGCGCACGGGCGAGGACTATATCGATATCTATGCGCCCTTCGGTCTCGGCGATGTCTGGGATGTGGTCGCGCGGCCGAACCGAGCCATGCCGCTCGCGCATGTCTATGCTGAAAAAACCGCACGCTGGCAGAAAGAGTGGAATAAACTCGTGGTTTATCAATGGGTTATGAGTGACATTGCCGAGGCTCCGAAAGCCTGAGCGCGGGCCCCGCGATGGCTTTGCAAGCAGGGCCTAGGGTGCTACACGGATGCGCGAATTTGACTGTCGACGGGAGCCTCGGAGCCCGAGTCGTGCTACCGCCTCCCGATTTTTTCTGCACAGGCAATGAATCAGGAACAGACTCCCGCCGCCGTCCCGGAGCACGGGGCGCCGGCGCCACATTCCTCCATGCCGGCCCTGGTCATCGGCGCCATCGGCGTGGTCTACGGCGATATCGGCACCAGTCCGCTGTATGGCCTCCGGGAAGTCTTTAGCGGCACCCATCCATTGCCGGTCGATGCCGATCACATCTACGGCGTGCTTTCGCTCGTGTTCTGGGCGGTGATGATCGTCGTTTCCTTCAAGTACACGATGCTCATGATGCGCGCCAACAACAAGGGCCAAGGCGGCAGCTTGGCGTTGCTGGCACTGGTCAATCAGGTAACGCAGAAGACGCGGCTAGCGCCCGTCGTCATTGTTCTGGGCATTTCCGCGGGCGCCTTGTTTTACGGCGACAGCATGATCACGCCGGCGGTTTCGGTGCTAAGCGCGGTCGAGGGCCTGGAGGTCGCCGTGCCCGGCCTGCATGTCTACGTCATTCCCATTTCCCTTGTGATTCTCATGACGCTGTTCGTATTTCAACGCCAAGGCTCGGCCGTGGTCGGCCGGTTCTTCGGCCCAGTCATGATCGTGTGGTTTGTGACGATCGCCGTCATCGGCGTGGTGAACATCGTGACGGCGCCGGGAATTCTCGCGGCCCTTAACCCCTGGTACGCGGTTCAATTTTTTGTCGAGTACGGCGTCACTGCGTTTCTGGCGCTCGGCGCCGTGGTCCTGGTGCTGACCGGCGGCGAAGCGCTTTACGCCGACATGGGCCACTTTGGCAAAAAATCGATCCGGCGCGCTTGGTTCTTTCTCGTGCTGCCGTCGTTGATGCTCAACTACTTCGGTCAGGGCGCGCTTCTGCTGACCACGCCGGATGCCGCCGACAGCCCGTTCTACCGCATGGTCCCGGCCTGGGCCGCGCTGCCCATGGTGATCCTCGCGACCATGGCTGCGGTGATCGCCTCGCAGGCCGTCATCACCGGGGCATTTTCCGTTAGCCGCCAGGCCATGCAGTTGGGTTTCTTGCCGCGCATGGCGACAATCCATACATCGGCGTCGGAGATCGGGCAGATCTACATTCCGTTCGTCAACTGGACGCTGGCGATCTCGGTCGCTGCCCTGGTGCTGGGATTTGGATCGTCGAGCCAGCTGGCCTCGGCCTACGGTGTCGCGGTCACCGGGACCATGCTGATCGATACCATTCTCGTGACTATCGTGATGTTCCTGCTGTGGCGCTGGAACGTCTGGCTGGCGGGCGCCATCGCCGCCGTGCTTCTGATTGTCGACCTGGCGTTCTTCGGCGCTAATATCATCAAGGTCACCCACGGCGGCTGGTTCCCGCTCGCCGTCGGGGCGCTGGTTCTGACCTTCTTGACGACGTGGAAGAAGGGCCGCGAACTACTGTCCGCCCGCCAGTCGGAAGATGCTATGCTGGTCGAAGTATTTCTAAAGTCTCTGAACCCCAACATCACCCGGGTGGCCGGCACCTCCGTATTCCTGTCCGGCACCGCCGAGGGCGTGCCCCATGCCCTGCTTCACAATCTCAAGCACAACCGCGTGATCCATGAGCGGGTTGTCTTCCTGACTGTGATCACCGAGGAAGTGCCGCATATTGACGATATCGAGCGCCTTGAGATTCAACATTTGGGGCGACGTTTCTACCGGTTTGTCCTGCGCTACGGTTATCTTGATGAAACCGATATCCCGGCGGCGCTGAAGGCCGCGACCAGGCAGAACTTCGAATTCAACGACATGGAAACTTCGTTTTTCCTCGGGCGCGAAACCATCATGCCCAGCGCCCGGCCAGGCATGGCGTTATGGCGCGAGCATCTCTTTGCGTGGATGACGCGCTCGGCGACCAGCGCCATGAATTTCTTCAAGCTGCCGCCCAACCGGGTGGTGGAAATGGGCACCCAGATCGAGATTTGAGCACGGCGCTCTAAGCTAGGGACACTCTGAATAAGTCATCGACACGCCAGGGTCCTTGTGATTCTTAGTCTGATGCGGGTGTGAAGCAAAGGAATTGCTCCTATGAAGCAGCTGACTTTGGCGGTGGCGGGTTTCGAGCGGTACGCGAAGACGACGCGGCGCG
>CAMDRB010000052.1 GCA_945906455.1 Caenispirillum bisanense | reverse complement strand
TGTTTTACCTCATGACCTTTATCCTGGGCTTCGGGGCCATGGTGCTGGTGGGCCAGGACGTGATTTCCGCCGTCGACAAGGGCGGCAACATGGCCGCGCCGCTGCTGGCCGAGGTGCTGGGCGGCACCGGTTTGCTGGGTTTCATCGCCGCCGTAGCCTTCGCGACCATCCTGGCGGTGGTCGCGGGCTTGACGCTGTCGGGTGCCGCCGCGCTGAGTCACGACCTCTGGGTCTCGGTGATCCGCAAGGGCCATGCCGACCATCGCGAGCAACTGCGCGTCGCCCGGGTGGCGACGGTGCTGCTGGGCGGGCTGGCCATCATCCTGGGCATCGCGTTCAAGGGCCAGAACGTCGCCTTCATGGTGGGCCTGGCCTTCGCCGTCGCCGCCAGCGGTAACTTTCCGGCCCTGGTCCTGGCGGTATACTGGCGGCGCGCGACCACCGCCGGCATGGTGGCCTCGATCATCGTCGGCACGGTGAGCGCGCTGGTTTTCATCTACTTTTCGCCAACCATCCAGGTCGACGTGCTCGAGCGCGCCGATGCCTGGTTCCCGCTCAAGAATCCGGCGCTGATCACCATGCCGCTGTCGTTCGCGGTCGGAATTATCGTTTCGCTGCTGACCCCGGAAAAGGCCGCCCTCGACGCCTACGAGCAAAAGCAACGCCGGATGATCCTGGGAACGGCGGCGGAGTGAGGCTAACGCGAACCGGCGGCCGCGCTCGCCGCCCCACTACTTCGCAATGGAGATTTTAAAATGGCTGCGCCTGTTATCGCTCAAAAAGCCCCTTACATGATCGACGTCGAAGCCGGCAAGACTTACTATTGGTGCCGGTGCGGTCTCAGTAAGAAGCAGCCGCTGTGCGATGGATCGCACAAGGCGACCGACCTCGTGCCGTTGCCTTACGCCGCGACGGCGTCGCAGAGAGTCGCCATGTGCGGCTGCAAGCAGTCCAAGAACAAGCCGCTGTGCGACGGCAGCCACAAGGCTCTATAGAGCGCGGTGATTTCAGTCGGAATCATCCCGCTCTAATCGCTGCGACGCGCGGATCGGCGGGCCTCGATTTGAGGTCGAATACGTTGCCATCGGGCCAGGCTTTCCGGCGGCCAGAAATCCTCGCGATTGTAGTATTCCGTGACGGCGGGCGTACCGGGAGGGAGAATCACCCAGGGCTGCTTCGAGGCCGTGAAGATATGGATTTCGGGCGGCAGGTGATCGGGCTGGTCGAGCGTGCCGACACGGACGAACTTGAGAATTGGCCCAGCTCCGGCGTAATGGCTCCAGACGGCGACGCGGCACGTCGGGCACCGCGCGATCTTTTGTCCCTTGCCGCTCGCCGACGGCGTGTCGACCATGTCGACCTCGCCTACCAACAGCGGTACGCGATCGCTTTCGATCATGGCGTTCACCGCGAAAGACGCGCCGGTCTCGCGTTGACACCAGCGGCAATGACAGCAATGGACAAACAGCGGTCCCGCGGTGATCCGGTAGCGAATGCGCCGGCAATCGCAGCCGCCTTCCAGCGGAAAAACAACGGGTGATGCCGGTTGAGGGTGGATCCGGCTGCCTTACTTTACGGGCTCAGCCGACTTGGTTTCCGCACCGGGAACCGAATCCTCATCCTCACCTTCCGCATCCTTCTTCGGTGGGGCTTTGGCTGGTGTGATGACGAAGGTGAGTTTGTCCTCGGCCACGTCGACCTTCACATGGCCGCCGGTAATGAGTTCGCCGAACAGCAGGTGATCGGCCAGCGGCTTCTTGATTTCCTGCTGAATCACACGCGATAGCGGGCGCGCGCCCATGCGGGTGTCGTAGCCGCGCTTGGCCAGCCAATCGCGGGCGACTTGTGTGAGTTCGATGGTGACGTTGCGGTCGGAAAGTTGTCCCTCCAACTGCATGATGAACTTGTCCACCACCTTGCCGACGACCTCGGGTGGTAGAGTGGCGAAGGTGATGATGGCATCGAGACGATTGCGGAACTCGGGCGTGAACATACGTTCGATGGCTTCCTTGTCGTCGCCTTCGCGAACATCGCGCTCGAAGCCGATGGCGTTTTTCGCGAGGTCCGCCGCCCCGGCATTGGTCGTCATGATCAGAATGGCATTGCGGAACGTGACACTCTTGCCGTTGTGATCCGTCAGTTTGCCGTGGTCCATGACCTGCAAGAGGATATTGAACAAATCCGGGTGGGCCTTTTCGATTTCATCGAGCAACAGCACGCAATGCGGATGCTGGTCAACCGCATCGGTCAAAAGGCCGCCCTGGTCGAAGCCGACATAACCCGGCGGTGCGCCAATCAGACGTGAAACCGAGTGACGTTCCATGTATTCGGACATATCGAAGCGATGCAGTTCGATCCCGAGCGAGGCGGCCAGTTGCCGCGCCACTTCGGTCTTGCCGACGCCGGTTGGCCCCGAGAACAAGTAACTGCCCACGGGTTTTTCAGGTTCACGCAAACCCGCGCGCGACAACTTGATCGCACTCGACAGCGCGACTATGGCGGCACTTTGGCCAAACACCATGGTGTTCAAGTCGCGCTCGAGATTCTGCAGCGACTTCTTGTCGTCGCGCGAGACGGTCTTGGGGGGAACGCGGGCGATCTTGGCAACCACGTCCTCGACATCCTTTACCGACACAACCTTGCGGCGCTTGTTCTCGGGCAAGAGCATGCGCGAAGCGCCGACCTCGTCGATAACGTCGATGGCCTTGTCGGGCAATTTGCGGTCGTGGATGTAGCGGGCGGCGAGTTCCACGGCCGTACGGATCGCCTCGGCGGTGTAACGCACCTTATGGTGCTCCTCGTAGTACGGCTTAAGGCCCTTCAAGATTTTGATCGTGTCTTCAATCGAGGGTTCGGCCACGTCAATTTTCTGGAAGCGGCGCACCAGAGCGCGATCCTTCTCGAAGTGGTTGCGATATTCCTTGTAGGTGGTCGAACCGATGCAGCGCAAATTGCCCGAGGCCAGTGCGGGCTTCAGTAGATTCGAGGCATCCATGGCCCCGCCCGACGTGGCGCCCGCGCCGATCACGGTATGAATTTCGTCGATGAACAGCACGGCGTCTTTCATCGCTTCCAATTCCGAGATAACCGACTTCAGGCGTTCCTCGAAATCGCCGCGGTAGCGTGTTCCGGCGAGAAGCGCGCCCATATCGAGCGAGAAGATGACCGCGCCGTGCAGGACCTCGGGTACTTCCTTATTGATAATGCGCCGCGCCAAGCCTTCGGCGATGGCGGTCTTGCCGACGCCGGCGTCGCCGACATAGAGCGGATTGTTCTTGGTGCGGCGGCAAAGAATTTGAATGGTGCGCTCGATCTCCGGCTCGCGGCCGATGAGCGGATCGATGCGGCCTTGTCTGGCTTTTTCATTGAGATCGACGCAATAGGCGGTCAGGGCCTCGCGCCCCTTCTTGACCACTTCTTCCGATTTGCCGTCCTGCTCGGCCCCGTTAACGGGCTTGCGTTCGGCTGCCGCGGGGCGCTTGGCGATGCCGTGGGAAATGTAGTTCACTGCGTCGAGCCGACTCATATCCTGGAGTTGCAAGTAATAGACGGCATGGCTCTCGCGTTCCGAGAATAGAGCCACAAGCACGTTAGCGCCGGTGACTTCCTCACGGCCCGAAGACTGTACGTGGATGGCGGCGCGCTGCACCACACGCTGGAAACCCGCGGTGGGCTTGGGATCTTCGACGATGACCGATACCAAGTCGCGCAGATCCTGGCTCAGGAATTGATGCATGGAGCCGCGCAGCTGGTCGACGTCGACATTGCAAGCCCGCATGACGGCAATAGCGTCGGTATCGTCGCACAATGCGAACAGCAGGTGTTCGAGCGTAGCGTACTCGTGCCGCCGCTCGGCGGCAGCGGCCAGCGCGTGATGGAGGGTCTTTTCCAGGTTCTGAGATAACATCGACAAGGGAACGAGATCCTTTTCAATTCAGCGGCATTCAATGCCGCCACGCTTCCACGAAAACCGATCGGAGGCTGCCTCAATCCTTTTCAAGGGTGCATTGGAGCGGATGCTGATTCTTCCGCGCGAGCTCCATGGTCTGGTTCACTTTGGTCTCCGCCACTTCAAACGTGAAGACCCCGCACAAGCCGACACCCTTTTGATGGACATGCAACATGATCTGGGTGGCCTCTTCGGCGCTTTTGGAAAAGTACTTTTCCAAGACGTGAACGACGAATTCCATGGGCGTGTAATCGTCGTTCAGCATCAGAACCTTGTACATCGACGGCTTCTTGACCTTGGGTCGGGGCTTGACCGCCACGCCGCTCGCCGTGCGGCCGTCGTCGTTGCCCTTATTGCCGTCGTCGTCCGATCCCATAAGCGGCCGCGCGCCGTCCGTAAGCCGGAAGGCCGTGAGATCTACTGATGGGCTCAAAAAAGCGGTCATCGTTCTGGGTTCTAGCTCAATTCTGCCGATAGTGACGCGATCGTTCCAAGGATACCAAAGCTGGCCTTAAGTATGTGTCAAAAAACCAGGAACGCCAGGGGCCGGGTAAAATTTAATGGCCGCCGCCCCACCGGCTTTCCCCGCCCCGATCAGCCGCCAGATCTATGGCAGCCATGCTCCCCGCTCACCCGCGGCTCACATTGGGCTCGCGCCAAGCGCTTCCCAGCCTGGCCAATATTTCCTGATTCCGGCTGAAAAATCTTACGATTCAAGGAGATGTGTACGAAAGCCTGGACAGCCCGACTCCAACCACGTACTTTTCAGGGATAAACACGGGGTTAACCGGGTTTGTCGTAGAATGACGGAAATACGGCTGGGGATAAGTCAACGCCGGGGCCGATCAGCGACCGCAGAGTTTTCCACAGCCCGATCTCGACCGGGCGCAACGATACTTTGAACGGGAATAAGGGAACGGGGATGCGGTTCGGACTGGCTCGGTTTTTCGCCCTCGTCATGCTGTGCTGCACGCCCGCCCTGGTCATGGGCGCGACCGCGAAGAGCAACGGCAAAGCCCCCGCCGCGAAATCGGTCGGTAAGGCCCCGGTTAGGGCCAAGGCTGCCAAGCCCAGATATAACGCGCCCGTTTTCGCCACCATCGTTGTCGATGCCGCCACCGGACAAGTGTTGAGCGAGGCCAACGCCGACACCCGCGGCTATCCTGCGTCGCTCACGAAAATGATGACGCTCTACCTGCTCTTCGAGGCCCTCGAGCGCGGCGTTGTGCGCGCCGATACCGCCATGCCGGTTTCGGCGCGCGCCGCCGCCGCCGCACCTTCGAAACTCGGCTTACGGCGCAAATCAACGATCACCGTCGAGAACGCGGTCCAAGCGCTGATCACAAAATCAGCCAACGACGTTGCGGTGGTGACGGCCGAATATCTCGGCGGCACCGAGGATCGTTTCGCCGAGCAGATGACCGCCCGAGCCCACGCTCTCGGCATGGCGAAAACCACGTTCAAGAACGCCTCGGGCCTACCCAATCCGCAGCAATTTTCGTCAGCCCGCGACATGGCCGTGCTCGCCAACCATCTGATCAGCGACTTTCCTGCGTATTACGGCCAGTTCTCGCGCATGGATTTTGTCTACAAAGGACAGAACATCCGAACCCACAATCGGCTCCTGGAATTCTACGAGGGCGCCGACGGCATCAAGACCGGGTATACCGCCGCCTCGGGCTACAATCTCGTAGGCTCGGCGACCCGCAACGGCTACCGGGTCATCGGCGTCATGTTTGGCGCGACCTCGGCCTCCAGCCGTGACCGCCGCCTTGCCGGTCTGATGGATCAAGGCTTCGCCGCTCTTTCGGGCCAGCCGGAAATCGCCATTGCCGGCCGTGGCACGTACACGTCGGATCAGATTGGCACCCAAATAGCTCAAGCCCAGGGAGTCGCTGGGGTTTCGGAAGAAGGCGATCGCGACGAACCCTTCACGCCTGTCACACGCTCGGGCGCTCCGATCGAAACCACCAGCCTCGCGCCCCTGCCCGAGAATTCTTCGACGAACACCATGGCGGCACTTTCACCCCAGATGCGCGCGGGCACCGCTCCCCGCGCGACCGTTCCCGCGAGCAGGCCGGACCTCGATGGCACATCGGGGATTCAGATCGGCGCATTTTCGGCGCGGGCCCGGGCCGAAAATCAGGCGACATCCGCCGTTGTGAAATTGAAGGCGACCTTCGCAAGCGCTGCCGCACTGGTCATTCCGGTGAGGGTCAAGGGCCGCATGGTCTTCCGCGCCCGCGTCATGGGCCTGGACGATAAGGATCTGCTGCGCGCCTGCGCCTTGATACCGGCACACGTTAAGGCAGGCGGCTGCCAAGCCATCCGGCCCGAGGCCAAGCGCGTCGCGTCGCGCTAAAAATCGGCCGCCAAACGAACTAAGTACCGCCGTGGGCTGCTGGCTGAAAAACGCCCCGAAGCACCCTCCACATTCCAGTCGTAGGCATTGGTAATATTCTGTACCTGGACTCGTAGGTTTGCCTTGGCCTGTAGCGCCGTGAAGGCATAGCGCGCACCGAGCGCGAGGGTCGCGGTCGCCGGAGCGCGCAGGGTATCGAGGCGATTGGCGTAGACCGATCCGGACGTTTCGACCTGCGCGTCCACCGACAAGCCATGCCATGCCGGAATCTCGTATTGAACGTTTAGGCGGGTGATGGTTGGCGGCGTTCCTGGGGGCACATCGCCGATCAATCCCTGGTCCACCGGCAAGCCGGAGACACGGGCCTGCAGAATCATGGCCCCGGCCACGACAGTCACGCCCTTGATCGGTCGACCGGCGAGCGACATTTCGATGCCACGATGGCGAAGGTTTCCAACATCGGTGTAGATATTGGCGGTATCGCGATCAAAATAGGGCTTGCTCACTTCAAACACACCGGCCATCAAATTGAGGCCAGGGAAAATGCGATAGCGAAAGCCCGCGTCCAACTGTTTGGTTAGTCCCGCCGGCACGGGCTCGCCACCGTTGACGGCATTTTCCGGTGCCGTCCCAAACTCCTCGAGCCCACGCGTGTAGCCGGCGTAAGCGGTAAGGTCCGCTGAGAAGTGGAGCGCCAGCGTCGCATTATATAGCCACGGCTGACTTCGCGTCGTGACCGGTGTCGCTCCCTCCCGGCCAAAGCCGCGGTGATAGAAACTCTTCTGCAATCCAACGCTGAACTCGCCGACATTCGACCACTCGCCCACGTATGAAACACCGGGCGTGAATTGGCTGACGACATCTTTGTCGCGTGTCCCGAGGATGTAGGCGGGCTCGGTAACCGCTCGGTAAATTCCAATTCGCGACGGCCCGAAATTGACCGTGGTGCCGCCGCCGAAAAGGCGTGTGGTATCGCGGCCGCGTAAGGCGATATGCACAGTCTGGCGATAGCTGCCCGACGTAAATACGCCGGACGCCCTCACCTCCCCCGACGTCGAGCCCGAAGCGTGCTTTGGGTAGGCGAGAATATCGAGATTCGCCGTGCCATCGGCCTGGGTATTGCGAAGAAATACCACATAGTTGTGCGGCCGGTCCTGGACCGAGCGAAACAGACCGGCCTGCAAACGCCAATTCGTCCAAGGCGTCGAGCGCATGATCACGCCGGCGTCGAAATCGTTGCTGCGACGCTCCGCCCAGTCTTGGCCGAAGAATACGCTGCGATCGACGCGCGGCGGAAGAAACGCGCCGCCTGTAAGTACGTAGGGCTGAACTTCCTCACCGAATGACTGGTTGTAGTAGATGAAGGGTATGATTTCGACGCTGTCCTTGGGAGTCCAGCGAAAGAGCCCTGCCCCGATCAGGACTTGGGCCTCGCCGCGCCAGTCGGACCTCCGCGTATCGGCTTTGCTGCTCAGGACCATTCCGAGCTTGTCGGCAATGAGAGGCGTCGACACTTCAGCGGTAATTCCACGCTGGCCCACCGGCGCCTGAATTTCAGCGGACGCGCTGACAATGGTTTTGTTCGCGGGAAGGATGAGGTGAATGTCGGCGATCCCGGTCGGCGCCGGAAACGGATAGGACTGCGCCGAGAGGCCGATGCGCATGGTTGTGCTACGTGTGAGGCGGCTTCCGAACGTGGCCTGCTGATCGAAATAGAGGCCCTCAATACGCATATTGCCGGCCTGCTGGGGATCGAACCCGCGGGCGTTGCGCGATTCGTAAAGACCGACGTTGTCGTTGCCGACCTTGGTTCCGAACGCATCCTCGGCCGAGGTCACGCCATTCTCGTCGGCACGCTGGGCAGAGGCGGAGTTGCTGAGAACCATAGGCGCACCCAGCGCCGCGCAAGACATAAACCAGAATTTAAGATTCACAACGACTCCAGGTTCCTCGCGCACGAATTGGCGGGCGCGGGATATCACGCGCGGCGCGAAAGATAAAGCGGGCAAGTTCCGGCACTCCGCCCCGGGCCGGCGGCTGCCCCATGACTAAAAGTCGGCGGCGATCCGCGCGACAAATCGACGCGGGCTGCTGGCCGATAGCCGACCCGAGGCGCCATCCACGTTCCAGTAATAAGAGTTCATGATGTTCTGCACCTGAAAGCGCACATTGCTCTTCACGCCCATGGCGGTGAAGGCATAGCGCGCACCCAAAGCCATGGTCGCCGAGGATGGGACGCGCAGCGTGTTGAGCCGGTTGGCGTTGTGCGAACTGGTGCCCTCGACTTGCCCGTCGACAGAAAAGCCTTTCCACGCCGGAATATCGTATTGGACGTTGAGGCGCATAATCGTCGGCGGCGTGCCCGGCGGCACGCGTCCGATCAAGCCGCGGTCGACCGACAAGCCCGAAACGCGGGCTTGCAGGAACACAGCGCCGGCGACAACCGTCAGCCCGGTCATTGGGCGCCCGGCCAGCGACATCTCGATCCCGCGGTGACGCAAGTTGCCGACGTCGGTGTAGAGATTGACGATGTTGCGGTCAAAATAGGGCTTGCTCACCTCAAACACGCCCGCGACCAAATTGACGCTCGGCATGATCCGGTAGCGGATGCCGGCGTCGATTTGCCGGGTCAGGCTCGCAGGCACGGGTTCTCCGGCGTTCGCTGCGTTCTCCGGCGCGGTGCCAAACTCCTCCAAGCCGCGGGTATAACCGGCGTACACGGCAAGATCGGTCGTCGGGTAGAACGCCACCGTGCCGTTATAAAGCCACGGTTGGCTTGAGGTGGTCGCGGGCGTCGCCCCCTCGCGGCCGAACTCGCGATGATAAAAACTCTTCTGCAGACCGACGCTGAATTCGCCGACCTTCGCCCACTGGCCGACGTAGGTAACGCCCGGCGTAGTCTGACGCACGGCGTCTTTATCGCGCGTTCCGAAATTGAATACCGGCTTAGCAAGGGGTTGGTACACCCCGATCTTGGCCGGGCCGAAGTTGACGGTATTGCCGCCGCCAAAAAGTCGTGTGGTATCGCGGCCGCGCACGTTGAGGTGCACGGTGTGCCGATAATCGCCCTCGGTAAATACGCCCGACGCCCTAATTTCGCCCGATGTCGAGGCCGACGTATGCACAGGGTAGGCAAGGATATCCAGGTTCGCCGAACCATCGACCTGTGTATTGCGGTAAAAGATCACTTGATTGCGCGAGCGTTCGAGAGCCGAACGAAAAAGCCCGGCCTGTAAGCGCCAGTTCGCCCACGGCGTCGCGCGCACGAGTACGCCGGCATCGATGTCGTTGTTTTTGCGGACCGCCCAATCCTGACCGAAGAAGACGCTGCGATCGTAGTGCTGAGGCAGCACCGTGCCCGACGGAAGGATGAACGGCTGCACCTCGGTCGGCCAGACCTGATTAAAGTAGAAGAAGGGAACGACCTCGATCGTATCGCTTGGCGTCCAGCGAAACAGCGCCGCCGTCGTCAACGCCCAGCCGCGCCCGCGCCAGTCGGAAGTCGATTGGTAGGCATTGGCCCCGCCGACCATTCCCAATTTGTCGGTAATGATTGGCGTCGAGAGGTCGAGTGTCGCGGCCTTCATACCGACCGGCACCTGAACTTGGCTGGAAAAACTGATCACGGGGCTCGTTGCCGGAATCACCAGCTGGACGTCGGCGATACCGGTCGGCGCCGGGAACGGATACGATTGCGCGGAAAGCCCAATGCGCATCGATGTGCTGCGCGTCAGCCGCGTGCCAAAGAGCGCTTGCTGGTCGAAGTACATGCCTTCGATCCGCATGTTTCCGGCCTGCTGCGGATCGAATCCGCGAGCGTTGCGCGAGTCATAAAGACCGACGTTGTCGTTGCCGACGCGCGTGCCGAACGCATCCTCCGCCGCCGTGACCACATTTTCATCGGCGCGCTGAGCGTGCGCGCCACTGTTGATCGCGACCGCGCCGATGAACGCGGCGCAGCCCAAACACCATGATCTGACGTACACTAAAACCCCAATTCAACCGGACCATTGCGGCGCGGCCAATACAAGAAAATCCACACGCGCGTATCGCGCCCCATTGACTAGTGACCGGCCGACTCTTTCGGCAAATCAAGTCCACTGAGTTTGAGTTGGGCCGCGAGTTCGGCCTTCAAGCCTTCAAGATTGGCGGCGGTATCGGCCTCGGCGCGCGCGACCAGCACGGCCTGGGTATTGGAGGCCCGGAGCAGCCACCAGCCACCCTTGCTCGACACACGCACGCCGTCGATATCCGAGACCTTGGCGCCCACTGCTACCAGTCGGCACTTCACTTCGTCGATCACCGCGAACTTGCGCTCGTCGGCGCAGGGAAACCGCAGCTCCGGCGTATTGACGAACACCGGCATGCTGTCGTATCGCCGAACGAGGTCGAATTTCTCGTCTCGCGCCATGATACTGAGGAAGCGAATCGCCGCGTAGATAGCGTCATCGAAACCATAGTACGTGTCGGCAAAGAAGATGTGCCCACTCATTTCGCCCGCGAGCGGGGCTTTGGTCTCGGCCATCTTGTTCTTGATCAACGAATGGCCGGTCTTCCACATGATCGGCTTACCGCCCATGCGCGCAACTTCGTCGAACAGCGCTTGGCTCGCTTTGACGTCGGCGATGATCGGAGCGCCGGGCACTGACTTCAACACATCCTCGGCCAGAATTTGCAGGATCTGATCGCCCCAAAGGATGCGGCCCCAGCCGTCGACCACGCCAATTCTGTCGGCATCGCCGTCGAAGGCAAAACCAACATCGGCCTTCTCAAGCTTCACCGCGTCGATGAGTTGCTTCAGATTCTCCGGCACTGTTGGATCGGGATGATGCGCGGGAAACGTGCCGTCGATGACTCCATTGAGGACAATGTGCCGACCGGGCAGGCGTTTAACCAGCTGGGTGACCGCTTCGGCGCCCGCGCCATTGCCCGGGTCCCAAACAGCCGTTAGGGCGCGGGAGCCTGCGTAGTCGGCCAAGATCCGCTCGAGGTAGCGCTCGAACACCGGGGCGGCGGCGCTCTTACCCTCTCCGGCCTGAAAGTCGCCGGCCGCGGCCATGGCGCCGAGCTGCTTAATGTCGGCGCCAAAAAACGGTTTCTTGCCCAGCATCATCTTGAAGCCATTGTGATTGGGCGGATTATGCGAGCCGGTCACCATGATGCCGCCGTCGGCCTTGCTGTCGACCGTGGCAAAATACAACATCGGTGTCGGTCCACGACCGACACGATCAACGGCGATGCCGGCCGCCATCAAACCTTCCACGACCGCCGCTTCCATGGCCGGCGAACTTAGGCGCCCATCGTAGCCGACGCAGACGCGCAAGCCGCCGCCGCGGCGAACGATGGTGCCGAATGCGCGGCCAATGGCAGTGGCGTCCGCGGACGACAGCGTCTCGCCGACAATGCCGCGAATGTCGTACTCGCGCAGAATCGAGGGATGAAACTTGTGGGCAACGCTCATGATGATGGGAAACTCTTAAATGAACGATGAGGCTTAGAATGTCGGGCGGCCGACGCAGGTGTAACTGAAGCCCGCCGCATTCATATCCGAAGGACTATAAACATTTCTGAGGTCAATCATCGTCGGCGACCGGAGCAAAGCCTTCATCCGCGCAATGTCTAAATTGCGGAACTGATTCCATTCGGTAAGAATGACCACGGCGTCGGCGCCGCGCATGGCCTCGTAGGCGTCGGCGCCGTAGATTACTTCCGGCAGTAACTTTTTCGCCTCATTCACGCCCTCGGGGTCATAAGCCTGAACGGTCGCACCGGCTTGTTGCAACGCCGGAATGATGACAAGGCTGGGCGCATCACGCATGTCGTCGGTATTCGGCTTGAAGGTCAGCCCGAGCACGGCAATGGTCTTACCCCTCACCTCCCCACCGCAGGCCGCGACGATCTTGTCAGCCATGGCACGCTTCCGCTTCTCATTTACATCGACGACCGTCTCGATGATGCGCAACGGCGAACCGTAGTCCTGAGCGGTTTTGACAAGGGCTAGCGTGTCTTTAGGAAAACACGAACCGCCGTAACCCGGGCCCGGATGCAGGAACTTCTTGCCAATACGGCCGTCGAGGCCAATACCGCGCGCCACGTCATGGACGTCCGCGCCGACCTTTTCGCATAGGTCGGCCATTTCATTGATGAACGTAATCTTCGTGGCCAGAAAAGTATTCGCGGCGTACTTGATGATCTCGGCGGTTTCCAACGTGGTGAACAATATTGGAGTCTCGATGAGGTATAGCGCGCGATAGAGCCGGCGCATGACTTCTTGCGCGCGTTCGGTTTCCGCACCGATGACGACACGGTCGGGCCGCATGAAATCATTGATGGCCGAACCTTCGCGCAGAAATTCAGGATTCGACGCGACGTCGAATTCGAGGTCGGGTCGGGCCGCGCGGATGATACGATGCACCTGCCGACCGGTTCCGACGGGCACGGTCGATTTGGTGACGACGACGGCGTAGCCGGTCAGATGCCCAGCGATATCCATGGCCGCGCCGTAAACGTAAGTAAGGTCGGCATGGCCGTCGCCGCGTCTGCTCGGCGTGCCGACGGCGATAAACACCGCGTCGGCGCCGCCAATCGAGGCCTTCATGTCGGTGGTAAATTTCAGTCGCCCGGCCTCAGCGTTTTTCTTAACAAGAACGTCGAGCCCGGGCTCGAAGATCGGGATTTCGCCGCGCTTAAGGCGTTCGATCTTTTCGGCGTCGCGATCAACGCAAACCACGTCGATGCCGAATTCAGAAAAGCACGCGCCGGACACGAGGCCGACATAACCGGTTCCGATCATGGCAATGCGCATGGCGATTCATTACTCCCGACGGTCAGCGACTGGAGGATTCCTATTTCGTAGTCAACAATTTCGCTAGCAGCGGGCGCAGGCGGTCGGTCATTTCCGGATGGGCGAGGCCAAAAGCGACGTTGGCCTCGACAAATCCGACGCGGGTTCCGCAATCGTAGCGCCGGCCCTCGAAGCGCAGGCCGTGGATAGGAACTTGGGCAATGGTTTTGTTGAGGGCATCGGTGAGCTGGATTTCATTTCCGGCGCCGCGCGTGTGTTTGTCCAGTTCGGTGAATATCGAGGGGTCCAGCACGTAGCGCCCGATGATCGCCAGCGTCGAGGGTGCTTTGTCGGGATGCGGTTTTTCGACGAGTCCGCGCGCCTTCGCCAATTTTCCATCGTCGGAGAGCACGTCGAGGATGCCGTAGCGGCTGGTCTGGTCGCGCGGCACGTCCTCAACCGCGATCACGTGCCCGCCGACGCGCGCATGGGCATCGATCAGCTGTCGCAGGCAAGGGGTCGTCGACAGCACCATGTCGTCGGGCAAGATCACCGCAAAGGGTTCATTGCCGATCAGTTGCCAAGCGCACCAGACCGCATGGCCAAGACCCAAGGGATCGTGCTGCTTGACGATATGGACCGCGCCCGGCGGCAGCGTGGAGTCGCGCACGGCCTTTAGCTCGGCGAGCTTGCCCTTCTCCTCCAGTGTGCGTTCCAACACCGGATGCGGATAGAAATGGGTGGCAATCGATTCTTTGCCGTCGGCGGTGACAAAGATGAATTCCTCGATGCCCGCCGCCCGGGCCTCCTCCACGGCGTATTGGACCACCGGCTTGTCGATCACCGGGATCATCTCCTTGGGGATGACTTTGGTCGCGGGAAGAAAGCGTGTGCCGAGGCCAGCAACCGGCAACACCGCTTTACGCACGCGCTGGCTCATCGGGAGTCCTTCAGAAAGCTATTGATTCGGCACACTAAAGTGGCTCCTGCCGGCATCGTCTCAGCCGATTTGTGCCATGCCCAAGCCAGCCATGCAACCGCAGTTAGTCGGGCCACAGCTCAACCATTTCCTGGCTTTTTCAGGAGGAAGTCCTTGGCCTGATTCACCTTGGCCGCCAGGTAGTCGCTGCCGCCGTGGTCCGGATGGAGCTGGCCCATGAGGCGGCGGTAGGCCGCCTTGATCTCGCCATCGCTCGCGCCATTTCCGCCGGCCGGCGGTTTGAGTCCGAGGATACGGTAAGCCTCCTCCGCCGTCATGCCGGCGCTCGGCGACGGCGGCGCGCGCCCGTTCCGTTCGCCGCTGGATGCCCCGGCACTCTCCCGCCACTGCGGGAATGTGCGGTCAAGGTAGGTCTCCAGCAAGCCGGTGGAATCCTGGTCCGCCTGAGCCTCAGCCAGCAACGCCAAGAGATCGCCCTGGCCGAGGCCCTTGAGACGGCGACCTTGGAAACGTCCGAGCTTCACCTCACCATCCATGGCGCCCGTGGCGTGGTCGAGAGTCATGCGCACGAACGCGGCGTCGACCTCCGATACCTGCCGGCTCCCATGACCTCCCGGCGCTGAAGACCCGCTGCCTTGGCCGAAGCGAAAGGAACGGAACATCCCGCTCATCTGCCGGCCCATATGCAAGAGCCCGAGAATTCGCCCGCCCCACGCCACCAGCGCCATGAGTCCGGCGATGGCGGCACCGATCCGCCCGGTTGCTGCGAGAAAAAGAATGATCAGGGCGATGAGCCCTAGGCCGCCCCAGTTGATCGCTTTGCGGACGGTCCGAATTTCAGTGCGCGCGAACCAGCGCAGAATCTGAATCGCGACGACCAGTAAGAGCACCCCAAGCAGCAAGGCGGTCATGGCTCAGGCCCCGCCGCCGACTTGATGGGTCAACCGCAGGGCCAGCCCACCGGCCTTGCGGCCAAAGTCCTCAAGGGCCTTGCGACCGCCGGCCGCGAAGATCGCCACGGCTTTCAAGAGGTCGCGGAGCTGCTGGGGACTTCTGGCGTCGAATTTCGAATAGGCGCCATGGGTAATCTGCGCGATCTGGCGGAAGATCGCCCCCGCCGGCTCCAAGCCGCCTTCATGGAAAACGAACACCGGCACGCCGCGCAGTGCCAGTTGACCTGCCGCCGCCGCTATCAGATCCGCGGACTCCTCGACCGCATCGCCAATAAACACCACGGCGTTGACCTTCCCGCGCTTCGATTCCTCAACGGCATGATGCAACATCCGCTCGATTTGCGTATTGCCGCTCATCACCGCTACGCCGCGCATGAGACCAACCATGCGTCCGGCGTCGCTCATCCACGGACTCGCGCCAAAGTCCATCAGGCCCCGGTAGTAGACTAACTGCACGTCCAGCCCGCCAACCGTTTCGGCTTCCTGAAACATCTCCGCCTGAATTCCCATAGCCTGGAGCCAGCTGGGAGCGCGACTTGCCGTCGCGTCCATGGCGAAGATCAGACGCCCATTCTTACCGTCAGGCGCGCGCATGGGCGTTTTGGCCGCCTGCTGCAGGAATGCCGCGACGTTCCGACTGGTCGTTCGATTAACCGGCGTTTTATCGGCCATGCCACTTCCTGCAGAGACACTCCATGCGGATCCTAGCTCTACGCCCGGCTCACGAGACCGGTGTCCAGCACGGCCGGAAGCCCGAGGGCGCGCATCAGGTTGCGAATCTCCTGCCGCGCCGCCACATGCGACATAGTGATTTCTTTGCGATCGGCAAGCATAGCCAGGTCCTCGGCGGTCAATCCGTCGAGAAAAAGCTCGCGGTAGATAACCCGCTCGTGAATGCCATCCGCCACCCGAAAGCCGATGCGCTTGGCCAAATCGTTGATCAGGCGCGCCATCAGCTTCTTGTTGCGTGCGTCGAGTTGGCCGAGGCGATTGCGTACAACCACCCAATCGATCGAACCACCATCGCGTTTAGCCCGAGCTTGCTTCGCCTTCCAGACGCGTTCGGCAAAATGGCTCGGCTTGAGTATAGCCTGACGCTCGGGATCGACGTGGGCGAGCACATCGAGATCGATGAGACTGTCGTTGATCGGCGTCACCAAGACGTCGGCATAGGCGTGCCCGGCTTGCGCGAGGGCGCTGTCGTGTCCGGGCGTATCGATGATCACCGCGTCACAGCGCCCGACATGGGCTAGGGACACTCTGAATAAGTCATCGACACGCCAGGGTCCTTGTGATTCTTAGTCTGATGCGGGTGTGAAGCAAAGGAATTGCTCCTATGAAGCAGCTGACTTTGGCGGTGGCGGGTTTCGAGCGGTACGCGAAGACGACGCGGC
>CAMDRB010000051.1 GCA_945906455.1 Caenispirillum bisanense | reverse complement strand
GCCGATCAGTACCGGCTGGTCGGCGAGCGCCGGGTTGTCGCGCTTCTCAACGGCGGCATAGAAGGCGTCGCAATCGATGTGCGCCATGGTGAGCCGTCCCAGCTCGGCGTGCCGGGCCATGCGGTCGGAGCCGCAGCGGGGACACGTTGTCGAGGGCGCGGCGTACTCGCCGAGACAATCGCGGCAAAGGGCGTTTACAGAGTCGGTCGAGGAAGCCGGGGCAATCATGGGGCGAGTTTATGCGCAATACTGGCGCAAGCCCACCTCCCCTCAACAAGGCAAGCCTGCGTCAATCGCTTGGCTTGCGTTGACATCGGCACCGGAAAGGTCCACTTCAAGGCCTTCACAGAGAAAAGGCGAATAGCGTGAGCGATCAATCCCAACGCGGCCCGACGCGCTGGAATATGCCCGACCGGCCAAGGAGTAAGAATTACGCCTACTTGCGGCGGACTTACGCCTTCATGCGGCCCTATCGGCGGCAGCTGACTTATTTCGCGATCGCCCTCGCCGTTACCTCCATGGCTACCTTGAGTATCGGTGCCGGGTTGAAATTCGTGATCGATCGGGGATTGAGCGCCGGCAGCGCGACCATGCTCGACCAAGGCTTGGCGCTTTTGATTGGCGTCGTCTTGATTATCGCCTGCGGCTCGTTCGTGCGTTTCTACTATATTTCATGGATCGGCGAGCGGGTGGTGGCTGACATCCGCAAGGCGGTGTTCAATCACATCTTGAAGCTTAGCCCGGGGTTTTATGAGACTACCAAAACCGGCGAGATTCTTTCACGACTGACGACCGATACCTCCCTGCTGCAGCAGGTGGTTGGTTCATCGCTGTCAATCGCACTGCGCAACGGCGTCGCCCTGGTGGGCGGCATCATCATGCTGATCGTCACCAACGTCAAACTTACGGCGCTTGTCGCGCTGGTTGTGCCGACGGTGATCGTGCCGATCATCCTGTATGGACGCAAGGTGCGGAAGTTGTCGCGCGAGAGCCAGGACCGCGTCGCCGATGTCGGGTCCTACGCCGAAGAAAACCTGAACGCCATCCGCACCGTGCAAGCCTTTGTCCACGAAGACCTCGATCGCGATTTTTTCGGCCGCAACGTCGAGGGCGCCTTCGCCACCGCCATGCGGCGCATTTTCGCCCGCGCCATGCTGGGCGCGGTCGTGATCATGCTGGTGTTCGGCGCCATCTCGGCCGTGGTCTGGGCGGGCGGGCGCGATGTGATCACCGGCGATATCACGCCGGGCGATCTGTCGGCATTTATCTTCTATGCCATCATGGTCGCGGCTTCGGTGGGTGCCATGACCGAGGTCCTGGGCGATTTGCAACGCGCCGCCGGCGCCACCGAACGTCTGATCGAACTCTTGGAGATGAAGCCCGACATTATGGCGCCCGCGATTCCCAAATCCATGCCCGTGCCCGCGCGCGGAGCCGTGAACTTCGGCAATGTCACCTTTCACTACCCGTCGCGGCCCGCCGCCGCGGCCTTGAAAGGCCTGACGCTGGCGGTGGAGCCGGGCGAACACGTGGCGCTGGTTGGGCCATCGGGTGCGGGAAAGACAACGGTATTCCAACTGCTGCTGCGATTTTATGATCCCCAGTCGGGCGCTGTCCGCATCGACGGCATGGACTTGCGTGAAGTCGATCCGCGCGAGGCCCGCGCCCGCATTGGCTTGGTGTCGCAAGATCCGGTGATCTTCGCCGCCGACGCCATGGAGAATATCCGCTACGGCCGGCCGACGGCAACCGACGCCGAGGTGCATGCGGCGGCCGAGGCCGCCGCTGCTATGGAGTTCATCACGAAGCTGCCCGAGGGCATGAGAAGCTTCCTGGGCGAGCGCGGCGTACGCCTCTCGGGCGGCCAGAAACAACGCATTGCCATCGCCCGGGCGATTCTGCGCGATCCCGCGCTTCTCTTATTGGACGAGGCTACCAGCGCCTTGGATGCCGAGAACGAGCGTCTCGTGCAAACGGCCTTGGAACGCCTGATGGTTGGCCGCACGACCATGGTCATCGCCCACCGTTTAGCGACCGTGGTGAACGCCGATCGCATCGCGGTGATCGATGACGGTCACTTGGTGGCAACCGGGCGTCACGACCAGTTGCTGATCAGTAATCCGTTTTATGCCCGCGTCGCGGCGCTACAGTTCTCGGCTGACGCCGTGCCGGGCGCCGAACCCTCCGCCTCCGCCGCCGCCGCTGCCGCCGCGGCACAATAACTTCAGTCCCAATCCTTAGGGCTCACGCGCCGCCGGCCTTTGACGGCGCTGCGTTTGACCTTGCTGTCCGTGCGATCCTTCCGCGCCGAACGGCTGGGCTTGGTCTTCACCCTTTTCTTGGGAGGTACGGCGGCTTGGTGGATCAGTTCCACCAGTCTCGCGACGGCATCCTTCCGATTCATCTCCTGCGTACGGAACTGATTGGCGGTGATTACGATCTCGCCCGCGATGGTTGCGCGTTTGCCCGCGAGTTTGATCAACCGCGAGGCAACGGCATCGGGTAACGACTTCGATCGCCGGGCGTCGAATCGCAGCTGCACGGCGGTCGCGACTTTGTTGACATTCTGCCCGCCAGGGCCGCTGGACCGGATGAAGCTGAGTTCGATCTCGGCCTCGTCGAGATTCAACGTGGGAATAATGGGAATGAACGGCGGCATGGGCGTGCGGGCGCTCGAATGTGGACAGAGAAGCGGCGGGCTTAGCTTAGCAAAGCCGCCGCGGATAAGATAATGTCCGGCGATGGATACACCGTCGCCGCCGCCGATGATCACGCCCGAGATGAGCTTCGCCGAGCTGGCGGAGAATTTCGCCCTGTTCGACGACTGGGAGGACCGTTACCGCTATCTCATCGACCTGGGCCGTAAATTGCCGGCCCTGCCCGATGCCTGGAGGACCGAGGCCACCAAGGTTCGCGGCTGCATAAGCCAAGTGTGGATGGTGCCGGGGCATCCGCCGGGGGAGCCAGAGAAGTTCGCCTTCGCCGCCGACAGCGACGCCCATATTGTCAAGGGCCTGATCGCGGTGCTGGGTATTTTGTTTTCGGGCCGGGCGCCCGAGGCCATCGCCGCCGTCGATACCGATGCAGCGTTCCGCGAGCTCGGCCTCGATCAGCACATTAGCCCGAGCCGCCGCAACGGACTGGTTTCGATGGTCGAGAAAATTAAGGGTTACGCGCGGGCCGCGTAAGATCAGGCGAACAATTTCCGATCAAGCTTCTTGATGAAACTCCAGGGATCAGCGTCAGGTTTGCCGAACAGAAAGCCTTGAACATACTCGACACCGCAATCGCGCACGAACTCCAGGCTTTCCTTGCTGTCGACCATTTCGGCGATGGTTTCGACGTTCAGTGTCTTACAGAGCGTGGTAAGCGCGCGTAAGAAGGCCCGTCCCTTTGGCGCGCTTTGCGCGTTCTTGACGGCGCTGCCGTCGAGCTTAACAACGTCCACTTCCAGCACGCTCAAATATTGGAAGCTGGCGGCACCCGCGCCGAAATCGTCCAAACATACGTGGAAGCCCTTCTTGCGCAGGCCCTGAACGAAGTTATTGGCCTGGACCAGGTCGGCGACCCGCGCAGATTCTGTGATCTCGAAATATAGAAACGATTTTAACCAGCTGTCGGCGTCGATGAGGGCGTGGAGATCTTTGGTGTATTGATCGTTGCCGACCGACATGCCCGAAATATTTACGGCGACGGTCACCCGGTCGGCGCGATTCTTACGCAGCCAGTCGGCGCATTTGCGCATCATCGCGATGTCGAACTCGGTGATCAGCCCGGTTTCTTCGGCAAAGGTTATATATTTGTAAGGGGACTCGTCGAACTTGCCGTTAAACCGCACGAGTGCCTCGTAGTGATGTACGGCCCCCGAGCGCGCATTCAGGATCGGGTGGAACGCCACCTGGAAATCGTTTCCGCTGACCAGGGAGCGGAACTTTTGCAAGGACTGGGCGGCTTCCTTGACCAAGGCGTCCATGTTGGCGGCGATGTCCTTGACGTTAAACTTTGCGCCGACCTGTTCCTTGAAATGATTGATGGTGTAGACCAAGCCCTTGGCAAGGTCGCCTTCGTCGACACCGGCCATATCCATTTCGACGGTGGCGGCTTGCGCTTCCACGCCCTTGCCCGCGGGATCGAAGGCCTTGGTGGCCTCGGACAGTTTAGCCTCAAGGGCGGCGACGTCGAGGCCGGGCGCATGGACGATACCGAACTTGCCGTCGCCGACTTCGCCGGCGGAATCGCCGCCCAGCGAATTGGCGCGCAGCGTCGTACCGACGGTATTGAGCAGGACCTGGCGTTCGTCCTCGTCGAGCGAGTCGTAGAAACTTTGGAAGCCGGGCATATTGACGAGAGTCAGCTCGGCGTTGTTGTCCTTGAGCTTCTGAACCGCCATCTCGGAGAACGAATTTCCGGTCAGCAGTCCTGTGCTTTTGTCGCGGTCGACGCCTTGCTCGACCGCACCCTTGTCATCGAGATGCGCCTGCGTCCGTAGGGCGAGGAAGAAGTGGTCCTTAAGGTCAGGCAACATGTACCCGGCGAAAGCCACCGGCGGCGTCGGCCCTTTTTGGCCCTGAAGGCGAATGGTGACGTTGTCGATGCGGCCGCGCTTGGACGTCATAAACAGCAGCTGTTCGACGAGCACGCGATCCTTGGCCGATACCAGTTCCATGAAATTGCGGCCGATGATCGTTTCGGCGTCAACGCCCAGCAGCTGCTTGGTGGCGCCGACGGCAAACAGCACGCGGCGCGACGTGTCGAGTTCGACGAGCATGTCCGCCTAGCAGAAGGCAAAGGCAACAAAACGATCGCGAGCGGATGTCGGTGAATTCATCAAGACGGTCTTTTAAGGCTTCCCCAGTGTCCTCGGCCTGTAGCAAACTCAGCCTGCGGGTCCAGTGACAGTACGGACTCGAGACGTCTATCACAGGTCGGCGACACCGGACGATATTCCGTCGAAAGGTCTAATGGCCACTGTTTTCTTCGGTCAATGCGAAAACGCGGGTGAATCTGCGAGTCGCGGTTGAATCCGGTCAGCCTCATCGTTAAGTAAGATGCACCAGCTCGATCGATCATCGGCCCAGCCGTGGCGACCCGGCATTGGGCCCCATATCCGGGCCGCACCAAGGGATGCGCTAACAATGCCGATGCACGCAATGATCTATAGAGGGGCAGTAATGTTCGTCGCGGCCATAGGCATGGTCGCGTTGGCGCCTCCGATTGGGGCGCAAAGCCCGCCCGCCCGTACCGTGACGCTGCAACGAACGACGCTGATCGTCGCCGATATCGAGAAGTCGCTCGACTTCTATCAGCGGCTGGGATTGCTCAAAGCCTCCGACATTTCGGGGACGGACACCGATCAAGGCGGCGTTTTCGGCGCTACCGACCTGCCCTTGACGGCGGATTCCAGGCAGAGCCGTCTGGTCGTGTTGAAAGGCGGCGACGACCGCGCCGGCGTCCTGGCATTGCTATGGTACGACCGCCCGCAATTGCCCAGCGCGCGGGGCAACTTGGTCGGCATCGGTATCGGTGACATTCTGGTCGGCATCGAGGTGCCGGACATTCAGGCGGCGTACGGGCGATTGAGCCAATCTGGAACGCGCTTTCAGCGCACACCTGCGCGCTTCAGCCAGCCCGGGGCTGACGGCTCTCCACAAACCGGCCAGCACATGCTGGCTTACGATCCAGACGGACATATGGTTGAAATCAGCCAGATGGACCGGCGCTAGAACGCGTTCGCGTTATTTGCCGAGCACGACGCCCTCGCGGCGCGGATCGGCGCCGCCCATAAGGCCGTCCTTGGTGACTCGAATAACGTGGATGCCGCTGGCAAATTCACCCACACGTACTTGATGACCCATGGCCTCTAACGCCGGCTTGGTGTCTTCCAATCCGCGTTCGATGGTGACGCCGCTGCCGATACTAAACAGTGCGCCCGGCGCCGCCGCGGCGTCCGCCGGCGTCAATTGCCAATCGATCATGCCGACCAACGTCTTTACCACCAATCCGACTATGGCCGCGCCCAGGGGCGAGCCCAGCGCCATTTCGAATTTGCCCTGGCTGTTGAAAACGAGCGTCGGCGACATCGAGCTGCGCGGCCGTTTGCCCCCCTCAACGCGATTGGCCACCGTGCGTTGCTCGGCCACATCCTGATAGGAAAAATCGGTGAGCTGATTGTTGAGGATGAAGCCGTTGACCATCAGCCGCGAGCCAAATCCCGCCTCGATGGAGGTGGTCATGGCAAGGGCATTGCCGTCGGCATCGACGATGGAGAAATGGCTGGTAGCGGGCAGCTCGGGGCTGGCCGCCGGCACGAAATCCAACGTGGCTTTCAGCGGCAGCTTGCCGGCTTCGGCGGTGGCGATGCGGCTGTCCGGATGAACCAGGGCGGCGCGCTGCTTGAGGTAATCGGGCGCGATCAAGGCATCGGTCGGCACGGTGACTTTGTCGGGATCGGCAAGATAGACAGCACGGTCGGCGAAAGCGAGACGGCCGGCTTCGATCAAAAGATGTTCGGCCGCGGGCGAATGCGCGCCCAGTCCGCGCAAATCGAAAGCCTCGAGAATCCCCAACGTTTGGATGACGCCAATGCCGCCGGAGGACGGCGGGCCCATGCCGCACACTTTGTAAGTCCGGTAAGCGCCGCAGACCGGCGGCCTCTCGATGGCCTTATAGTTTTTAAGATCGTCCAGCGTCATGTCCGCCGGATTATTGGTCGCGGCGGTCACGGCCCGCACGATGTCGGTGGCAATGGCGCCGGTGTAGAAGGCGTCGGCGCCTTTTGAGGCGATGGCGCGCAAGACCGCCGCAAATGCCGGATTTTTCAAGACTGTACCGACCGCCTTAGGATTGCCATCGGCTTGGTAATAGTAAGAGCGGGCCGGCTCGGTGTTCCTGAACGCGGAATCGCCGGACAGCAGCTGGTTAAGCCGTGGCGAGACGGCGAAGCCGTTGTCGGCCAGCGTTATGGCGGGCTCGAAAAGTTTCGCCCACGGCAACTTGCCGTGGCGTTGGTGAAGCATTTCCATCAAGCGCACGACACCGGGTACGCCCACGGATTTGCCGCCGACGATGGCCTGCATGCGGGCCATCGGCTTGCCGTCCTTAGTAAGAAAGCGGTTTTCCTCGGCGACGGCCGGTGACATTTCACGGCCGTCGTAACTTGCGAGCTTGCCGGCCTTGGCATCCCAGTACAGGGCGAAGGCGCCGCCGCCGATGCCGGAGGACTGCGGTTCGACCATGTTGAGAACCAGCTGCACGGCAATGGCGGCGTCAGCGGCGCTGCCGCCGGCAGCTAGAATGTCGGTTCCGGCCTTGCCGGCGAGTGGATTGGCGGCAACCACCATGTAGGACTTGGCCGTGCCGCTTTTCGCCGCCGTGCGCCCCGTGGCGGCCTCGGGCAGCGCCTCGCTCTGCGCGGCGGCCGGGAGTGCCCAGGCGCTGGCGGCAAGATGCGACGCCAGGAAAATTGTCAGAGCGCGCGAAATCAAGGCCGGTTTCATGGCTAAGACATATCATACTTGCCGCTGGTGTCGCGATTCCTCAATCGCGCCAATGATGGCAGGCCACTTCATGTCCGACCCCAGCGGATTCCAGGACCGGAACGGTGAGGGCGCAGATGTTCGTGGCCTTCGGGCAACGGGTGCGGAAGACACAGCCTGATGGCGGGTCGAGCGGCGAAGGCAAATCGCCCGCCACAAGGACACGTGGCTTGGCGCGCTCCTTCTCGGGGTCGGGAATCGGCACGGCCGAGATCAGCGCCTGGGTGTAGGGATGGCGCGGCGCGCCATAGATCGCATCGCGGTCCGCCAGTTCCATGACCTTGCCGAGGTAAAGCACCATCACACGGCGGCTGATGTGCCGCACGACCGACAGGTCGTGGCTGATGAAGAGCATGGAAATATTCAAGGCGCGCTGGAAATCCATCAGCAGATTGATGACTTGGGCGCGGATGGAAACATCGAGCGCGCTGACCGGTTCGTCGCAGACCACCAATTTGGGCTTGAGGATCATGGCCCGCGCGATACCTATACGCTGGCACTGGCCGCCCGAGAACTCATGGGGATAACGATTGACCATGGAAGGCAGTAACCCCACCTGTTCCATCATCTCACGCACCCTCGCCTTGATGGCGGCGGAGGAAAGCCCGGTTTCATAATTGCGCAGTGGCTCGGCGATGATGTCGCCGGCGGTCATGCGCGGGTCGAGGCTGGCGAGCGGATCCTGGAACACGATCTGCATATGCCGGCGATGGGCTTTCAATTCCGCGCGGTCGAGGGCGGTCAAGTCCTTGCCCAGCCAAGCCACGCTGCCGGAGGTGGCGGGCAGGAGTTGCAAGATTGCTCGGCCAAGCGTTGACTTGCCGCAACCGGACTCACCAACGATGCCCAGGGTCTCACCGGCCGCCAGGTCGAAACTGAGTCCGTCAACCGCCTTCAGCGGTAGATAGTTGGCGAAAAATATGCCGCCCGCGCGGACCTGGAAATGAACTTTGAGATCACGTACCTGTAACAGCGGCAAGGTCATGGCACCACCGTTCCCGCCTGAACCGAGCCGAAGTTTTCGAGAAAGCAGGCCTTCAGGCCGCCGCCTCCGGTCGACATCAAAGGCGGCGCCGCGGCGCGGCAGCGTTCCATCACATTCCCACAGCGCGGATGATAGGCGCAGCCCGTGGGCAACTGCTGCAGGTCTGGCGGCTGGCCGGGAATCGTGACGAGAGCCGAGGCTGTGGCATCATCCAAGCGCGGCGTACAGGCCAACAGGCCCTTGGTGTAGGGATGCTGGGGCGCATTGAATATCTGATGGACCTCACCAAGCTCGACAATACGCCCGGCGTACATAACACCGACGCGGTCGGCCATGCCGGCGACAACGCCCAGATCATGGGTGATGAGAATGACCGCGGTTCCGAGTTCTTCTTTAGCCCGGCGGATCAAATCAAGAATTTGCGCCTGGACCGTAACGTCCAATGCCGTGGTGGGTTCGTCGGCAATAATCAGTTCGGGCCCGCACATGAGCGCCATCGCGATCATGACGCGCTGGCGAAGGCCGCCTGAGAGTTCATGGGGATACATCTCGAACCGTCGCTCGGGCTCGGATATTTGCACGCGCCTTAACATCGCGATGGCCCGGTCGCGCGCCGCCGGAAATTTCAGGTTACGGTGGCGAACGAGCACCTCGGTCAGCTGGTGCCCGACCTTCATGTGCGGGGTCAGCGAGGTCATCGGATCCTGAAAGATCATGGCTAGTTTATTGCCGCGCAGGCGGTTGAGCGTGTTCTCGTCCGCCGCGGCCAGATTTATGCCGCCGAATATCGCTTCGCCCACGGCACGGCCATTGCGGGCCAGCAGGCCCATGGCCGCGAGGAAGGTCTGGCTCTTGCCCGAGCCTGACTCGCCGACGATTCCCAAGCACTCCCCTTTTCCGACAGACAGCGAAAGCTCGCTGACGGCGGCGACTTCGCCTTCGGGCGTGGCAAACCGGACGCTGAGGTTCTTAAGATCAAGGACCGAGGCGGACATCTTCAGCGATCTTTAGGGTCGAGGGCATCGCGGAGTCCGTCGCCGAGGAAATTCAAGCAGAACAATGTTGTAGTCATAAAGGTTGCTGGAATAATCAGCGTGCGCGGATTGATTTCCAACTCGGCGGCGCCATCGTTGATTAACATGCCCCAACTGGTCATGGGTTCCTGGATACCGAGCCCGAGAAAACTGAGGAAACTTTCCAGGAGAATCACTTGGGGAATAGTCAGCGTCACATAGATCATGACCACGCCCAGGACGTTCGGCAGAATATGCCGCGCAATGATGTTGGCGGTGGATCCACCCGATGCCCGCGCCGCTTCGATGAATTCCTTGTTGCGGAGTGTCAGTGTCTGGCCGCGGACAATCCGCGCCATGGTGAGCCATTCGACGGCGCCGATGGCGAGGAACATCAGGGCGAAGTTACGCCCGAACACCACCATCAAAATGATCACGAAGAAAGTCAGGGGTACCGAATACATGAGATCGACGAAGCGCATGAGGAGCTGATCGGTTCTACCACCGACAAATCCCGCGACCGCACCTACCGTCACGCCGATCAAGAGGGCGACCGTGGTCGCCAACAGCCCAACCATGAGCGAGATGCGGCCGCCGAAAAGCGTTCGGGCCAGAAGGTCGCGGCCAAGCGAATCGGTTCCGAGATAGTGCCCTGTGGAAAATTGAGGCGGCAGCGCCTCGATGTGTTCCCAGTCAATCGAGTCATAGCTCCACGGCAGCAGGAACGGCCCGATAACCGAAGCCAGAGCAATGCCTGCGAGAATGATCATGCCGGCAACGGCGGCGCGGTTGGCGAGAAGCCGGCGCCAGGCATCCTGCCACAGACTGCGCCCAGTGAACTCGCCGGCAATTTCGCCGGGGGCGGCGGGCGCAGACGTGAATTTGATGCCGTTCATTGTTTGCCCTCGTAGCGCACTCTGGGATCGAGCAAGCTGTAGAGCAGATCGACGATCAGATTCATGGCGATGACGAGCGCGGCACTCAGGATAGTGACGCCCATGACCAGGGTGTAATCGCGATTGAGGGCGCCCTGGACGAAATAGCGGCCAATGCCGGGGATCTGGAAAATGGTTTCCACGACCATCGAGCCGGTCAGTAGGAAGGCCGTGGCCGGGCCCAAAAATGTGACAACGGGAATGAGGGCTGATTTCAGCGCATGGCGGAGCACCACCAGGCGAAACGGCAAACCCTTAGCGCGCGCCGTGCGGATATAGTTCGCGCGCATTGCCTCGATCATGCTGCCGCGCGTGATGCGAACAAGGTAGGCGATATATGGCAGCGACAGGCAGAAGACCGGGAGAACCCGATTGGCGAGCGCGCCATCGGCCCACCCGCCGGCGGGAAGGTGAAAGACGCTGTCCTTGAGCCACACGCCGAATATCAGGATCAGCACATGGCCCATGATAAAGTTGGGAATGACGATGCCGGTCATGGCGAAGGCCGAGACCGTGTAGTCGCGCCGTGTGTTTTGGCCGAGCGCCGCAAAAATGCCGAGCGGCACACCGATCATGATGGCGATGACCAGGGCGCTAAAGCCATTTTGAAGGCTAACCGGGAATCCCTGGGCGATCAGCGTGGTGACGTTGAAGTCACGATACTTGAACGAAGGCCCGAAGTCGCCGCGCAGCAAGTTAGCAAGGTAGTCCAGATACTGCCGCCATAAGGGGTCGTCGAGGTGAAAGCGAGCCCGCAGGTTGGCGAGGATTTCCGGCGGCACGGGGGCCTCACCGTCGAATGGGCCGCCGGGCGTCAGGCGCATCATAAAAAAACAGACGGTGATAATCGCCCAGAGTGTGGGGATGCCGATAGCAACGCGCCGTGCGAAATAGGACCACATGCTTCGCGACTACGTCCCCATTATTGCAGTTAGTTGTTCGTATCCAACATAGGAATCCGGCGAGACACCCTCACCGCCTGGCTTCGCTCGGCACCCACAACGTATACGTTGCGCCCGCAATTGCGGGAGAGGGCTGGGGTGAGGGCCCTTGGCAGGATGCGAATGAAAGAGTCAGAACACTTGTGCCTTATCGCCGCAAATTGAATCGCGATAGTGGTCCAATTTCTTGATTGGGAGCATCTTCGCATGCGTGCGGAAAGCGCGCATCTTCTAAGATATCGGCCTAGCGGTTTTGCCGGCGGGAACCTTGTAGAGAGGCGTTAAATCGACGGCTCGGAAATGACGGTATTGGCCAATATGCCGATGCGCTCGATCTCGACCTCGACCTGGTCACCGGGCACTAGCCACTTCGGGGGCTTGCGCGCGGCGCCGACGCCGGACGGCGTCCCGGTGGAGATCACGTCCCCAGGCTCGAGGTGGGTGAAGGCCGAGATATAGGAGATGATCGCAGCGACCGAATAAATCATTTCGGCGGTACTTGCCCGTTGCACGACCTCGCCGTTAACGCGCGTCGTAAGCATCAGGTTCTGCGGGTCGGGCACTTCCGTGGCCGGGACCAGCCACGGCCCACAGGCGCCCGAAGAATCAAAGTTCTTCCCGGCTGTGAAAGAGTGCTTTTGAAAATCGCGCACGCTGCCGTCAAGAAAGCAGGTATAGCCCGCGACGTGCGACAACGCGCGCTCGGTCAGGATCCGCCTGCCCCCCCGGCCAATGACCACCGCCAATTCGCCCTCGTAGTCGTATTCCTTCGAGGCGCTGGGACAGACGATCGACTGGCGGTGCCCGACGAGCGATTGGGGCGTGCGCATGAACAAGACCGGATTCTCGGAGACGCCGCCCCCCATTTCGGCGGCATGGTCGCGATAATTTTTCCCGACGCCGATGACTCGAGCGGCGTCGGGGATCACTTGCAGCAATACGACATGGTCGAGGGCAACGGTCGGCTTGCGCTTTGCGGCAACCGCCTGAAGATTGTCGAGCGGGCCCGTGGCGAGCACCGCGCGTAAGCTGTGGCCGGCGTCGGAAAGGTCGACAATATGGTTGCCGATCACCGCACCAATGCGGGGCCCGTGGGTATATTCATAGCTGACGAATTTCATTTTCATGGATTACATTGCTGCAGACTGCGTTGGGACAAGCCGCTACTTAATCGCCGGCCGAACCGGCTCCCGCTATTTTGGTATCATGACCGTATCGATTACATGAATATAGCCATTGTCGGCGGCGATATCAGCTTTGATGAGTTTGGCGTTGCCGATCATGACGCCTTTGGTGGCGTCGATGAGCACCGAGCCGCCCTGCATGGTGGCGGCCTCAAGCCGCTTGCCGAGAAAATCCCGCGACGTCGCCTTGCCATCGACCATGTGGTACGAGAGGATTGTGCGCAATTTATCTTTGCTCTCCGGCTTGAGCAGTTCTTGAAGCTCTTCGCGCGGGAGCTTGGCGAAGGCGTCGTCGGTCGGAGCAAAAATCGTGTAAGGACCCGGTGCCATGAGTATTTTGGTGAGGCCTGCACTCCTCACGGCCGCCAAAAGAATCGTGAAGGTGCCGGCGTCTTGGGCCGTGCCGAGAATATCCTTGGCCTCGGCGCCACGGAGATGGACGTGCGTCCCGAGCAAAACGGTCACGGCCAGGGCGGCGGTCAGCGGTCGGATCATGGTATCGCCTTTCCGAGTGGGTCGGGCCCCCGTTAAAGCACGCGGCCGGGCGTTGGCCGTGGGGGTATGTTGGTCTAAGGTCTCATGGACGGGCGCTGGTTGGCAGCATCAATATTCGCCCACGGTCGCTTGAAGCCGTTATCCCTTGGCCCGTGGACATTGCGCCCGGAGCTGGAGCTGGCCCAGGGGTGAGATCGGGGAGCATGCAGTTGAACCACCCACCCGTCTGGCACCGAGTCCAGGAGCCATGAGCGATAATTCCAAAGTGCCGGATCATCATCACCCCGCGCGCGGCCAAGAAAACCGCGAAATGTATGGCGAGATCGCCGCCTTGGTGGGCACGCTCGCCAAGACCTTCGCGCTTGAGGAAAGTGTCGCCGCAGCTGGACTCGAGTCGGGCGCACTCACCCTCAATTTTGCTGCCGACGCCAACGGCAACCGCTATGTGGCCGCGAGCTACGCCGGCAGGACCGCCCGGATCTATAAGGACGCCATCAAGCACGCCGATCCCGGCCCTTGATGGGGATCGGTGCGACCTTTCGTCGCGCGCGGCCTTTATCTGCCGGCTATTATGATGTATATACATCATATGAGGACTGGTTCTGGACGTATCAGGGGCAATTTGGCGGATGCACCGCCCCAGGCCATAGCCCCCCAGGCCATTGTCGAGGTCTGCATTTGCCATCATGCGCGCCGCGCCGCACGGGCCATCAGCCGGGCCTTTGACGAGGCCTTATCGCCCTCAGGATTGAGAGCAAATCAGTTCAATATTTTGGCGGTGATAGCTGCCTGTGACCAGACCTCGGCCGCGGAGGTAGCGGGGATCTTGGCCATGGACCGTACAACTCTCAGCCGCAACCTCAAACCTTTGCGCAAGGCCGGGTATCTTACCACCGATGGCGGCGCGGGCCGGCGGCCGGACGTCTTGGCGTTGACCGCGGTGGGACGCGGCGCGCTGGTTAAGGCATCGGTCCTTTGGCGCGAAGCTCAAGGCCAACTGACCGAGCGCATGGGCGCTGGCCAGGCTGGGATATTGCTGCAGACGCTTGAAGCGGCGGCTAAGGCCGCTAACTAGAATTCGGCCCTTATATTAATGCATATGCATATTAAATCGACCACAGCGGCGGGGTCCGAGGCGTGTCGCCGATTCGGACCCCTTAACATTAATTAAACCGATTCAACCGAAAGTGTCTCTCCACGCCGCAGCGCGCTTCACCGCCACCGGGACACCTGCCCTTGAGAACGGTCACCAAAACCTACAAAGACGGCGAGATCATCTATCGCCAGGGCGAAGACAGCCGCTGGGCCTTCGAAGTCTTGGAAGGCGCGGTGGAACTGATTAAGGACGGTCCCGACGGTCAGGTGGTTATGGCGCGCCTGAAGGCCGGCGAGTTGTTCGGCGAACTCGGCATTCTCGACAATGCCCCACGCTCCAACTCAGCCCGCGCCCGCGGCGCGGTTACGGCAAAGGCCATTCCGCGCGACGAATTCCTGCGCCAGGTCGAAGCCGATCCTGAAACGGCCCTGAAGGTTATGACCAAGCTGGCCCGTAGGATGCGCTCGCCCGAAGGCGGCGACGTGATCCGGGCGGCGGCGTACAAATCGGCCGCGGCCAATCTGCCGGTGCCGGTGCCTAGCGAATCCGCACCGATGCCGCCAGCCACGCTACGTATCGGACGGCCGCTGCCGGCAAACTTGATCGGCGAACGCAAGCCGAATTTCATGGAAAAAATCTTCGACGCCGTGGTCAAAGACCCGACCCAGCGCCCGGGGCGCAAAGCCAAGAACCCGGCCCCTGCGGACATCCTGATTCTCGTCGGCAAGCTCCGTGACGACTACGAGGATATTCAGCAGAAACTCGTGCTCCAAGCTCTCGATGGCATTCCCGGTGTTCGGGCCGTGAGCGTCGACCGCGACCTGACCAAATTCCTCCCCGGCCTCAGCGACAAAGGCGCTGTCCTGAACGACGATCTGATGAAACGCGCGACGCGCGAAGCGCGCAGCTGGATGTTGGATCAGAACGCGGATCTATTGATTTGGGGGAATATCGATTCCACCGGCCGCAATATCGAGCTTCACTTCACTGCCACGGCTTCAAGCCCCGGTGAGCGTCCGGGGCGGTTCACGGTCCTCAATACGCTGTCCATGCCGGTAGATTTTTACACCGACTGGGTACCGCTGATTCGCGCCGTCACGCTCGCCGCCATAGATCCGCGCAGCTTCCCGCAGGGGCGTATCATGCGTTCGGCCCTGCCGGCGATCGTTCAGGCCGCCCGTGCCATGGGACTTGACCCATCGGCGGCGATGGACCCGGCGGAGCGCGCGTCGATTCTGTTCTGCTACGGCAATGCTTGCGCGGCCTGTGCCCAGCTTGAAGGCGACCGCAGTTGGTATCACACCGCTGTCGAGGCATGGCGTTCGGCTATCGATCTCGCCGGTCAGGACCAAGGCCCGCTTTTGGGCCAGCTCTACCAGCAGCTTGGTCTCGTCCTGCAAATCATCGGCGAACGGGCCAATGACGCCGAATGCATGGAGCAGGCGGCGGACGCCTATCGCCGCGCCCTCATGCATATCTCGCGGCGCAAACAGGCGCTCGACTGGGGCCTGGTTAAATATCGGCTTGGCTGCGTGCTCTACAAGATCGACATGGCGATCGGCGATGACAATGCGCTGCGCGAGGCAATCCACGCCTGCCAAGCGTCACGCCAGGTCTTCAATCGCTATACGCACCCCATACGCTGGTCGGAAGTCTCCAATACCCTGGCGCAGATTCTGCAGGTTTACGGCGACAATGTGCGCAGCATGCCGGTGCTCGAATATGCGGTAAAATGCTGCGCGTCCGCCCTGCAAGTGCGCACTCCCGACACCGCGCCTCTGCAATGGGCCTCAATCCAAAACACCCTTGGCTCGGCGCTGTTCCTTCTGGCTAAACACACCGGCGAATGGGGTTACATGCGTCAATCGTCGGAAGCCTTCCGCATGGCCCTTATGGTCTATAAGGACCACGGTGCCGGACGCATGGCCATCGTCACCGAGCGGAACCTGCAACGCGCCGAGAAGCAGATTCATGCGTCGCACGAGCAGCAATTCAATGACCCGGTCTGGGCTCAAAGTTTCAATATCGCCGACGAGACTGAGAGCTACGACTGGCAAGCCTTCCTCAACGGCAGCGACGAACCCGACGCGCGGATTGACGAGGTCGCCTAGTGGATCGAATCTAACACTTGGTGCCCGCGTTTGACTGCGGCGATGATTTTGTTTGGGTCTTTGGTCCAGGTAAAGGGTTTTGGCTTGGCGTTGATCTCGGCGAGGAATCTGTGAATAGCGGCTTTGAGGTCCTCGATAGATC
>CAMDRB010000050.1 GCA_945906455.1 Caenispirillum bisanense | reverse complement strand
CCAGACGCAAGGTTTCGACTTGCCGGTCCGCCTCATGATCGCGTTGGTGCCCAAACCCTCAGCACTTAACAGGACAATCTGCGCACGCCACACGTGCTTCTGCGGCGCGTTGCGATTCTTCAGCAGCGCCTTCAATCGGCGCCGCGCTGCCGCCGTAACTGTGAGCAAAATGCCTTTTCGCATGCGGCCACACTCGCACGCCACGACCCAACCGGGAATCCCCGGCGGGAATCAAATGTTAGATTTCATCCACTAGCGGGCGGGTTTCTGGAACAGCAGCGTGAACCGGTCACTTTCGCCGATCGCGGTGAACTTACCCCGGTCTTTGTCGCCCTCCGCATAGTTCGGCGGCAGGGTCCAGACGCCCTTCGGATAATCCTTGGTATCCTTGGGATTGGCGTTGATATCCGAACGCGCCACGAGCTTAAAGCCGGCGGATTCGATCAGTTTGATGGCATAGTCCTCGCGCACATAGCCCGACGCAGCTTTGGGGTCCTGCTCGACGGTGGTCAGGCCGCGGTGTTCTTCGACGCCGAGGTAGCCACCCGGCTTCAGGGACTTGTACATGACGTCGAACATGCCCTTGGCGCTGCCGCCGCCCATCCAGTTATGGATATTGCGGAAGGTCAGCACCATGTCCATGGAGCCGGGCTCGACGGGCTCTGAGCTTGCCTTAAAGTTGGCGCCGACATAGCGGCCCTTCGCCTTCAGCAGCGGCTCCAGGAATTCCTTCCACCAGCCGCCGCCCGGCGCGACTTCGAGCACCGCCATATTCTCCGTGAGGCCGAAGAATTTCAGGGTCTCGAGCGGGTGGCGATAATCGTCGCGGACCTTGTTGGCACTGCCCCGTTGCGGGCCGGCAAGCAGGGTCTTGAGGCTGGATTCGGTGGCCGGGTCCATGGCCGGAGCGGCCAGTACCGGGGTCGCGAGCGTTGCCGCTAGGGCAAGGGCTCCGAAGAGCGGGCGCAACGATTGCATGTTCATTTGGTATCTCCCATGTGCGGCCGGTTCCACCGCCGGTAAAGATTATCACGGCTGGCCGCTAAATCGTACACGCGATTCTTGGTAACTCATCGTAACATTGCCCGCCGCCCCCTATGATCGACCCCCTAGCCACCCGTGCATTAGGCTGCCGCGAGTCCCATGGCTGACATTCTGTTTTACCCTCCGTTCCCGTCGCGGCCTCTGTTGTTTGACCAGCTGTTCCGCAATGTCTGGCATTTTCTGCCGGCGGTCGAAAAGATTGGTCGGCTGATTTTTCCTTACGCCGGCGATGATTTCGCGTTGCTGGACTCCGGCCAAATCCTCGCCATGGCCCGGATCTACCTCAATCGGGACTTCGACCCAGCGATTGCCGATTACGCCCCGCTTTTTGCCGGCAAGGTCGTTCTTCAGCCGGACCGCGAACTCGACCCGGCGCGATATAGCAAAGCAAAATATCCCAATCTGAAGGGCATAATTGTCTGGCACATCGGTGATCCCGGCGCGGTTGCCGCTGCCCGGAAAATCGCCGAACAAACCGGCGCCGAACTGGTCTGGGCCGACCCAAGATTGGTTCAGCAGGAGACGCTGTCCACGATCCGTTTCATCTATAAATTATTCTCGCAATCGGAAATGGAGCGGCTGGTCAATCAGTCCTACGACGTCTTTCGCGCACGGTTGAAAGGCTGGAAGGGCCGCACCGTCGTCGCCTTCGGTAACGGGCCGTCGCTGGCCAAAGTGGTGGAGACCAAGCTCGATCCCGGCGCGACCTTACGTGCCGTGTGCAACTCCACCATCGCCGACCAGGCCGCGCTCGATCATCTCAAGCCTGAACTGCTATTTTGCGGCGACCCCGTGCAGCATTGCGGCGCATCGCTTTATGCCGGGCGGTTTCGTGCCGATCTTGCGCGGGCCATGGAGAACCCCAACCGCGTGGTCTTCACCCAGCTTGGATATGTGCCCTACTTCCGCCATGTGCTCGCGCCTGCCGCACGCGACCGGGTGATCGGCGTCGGCAATGACCGCCGCCCGAAATTCAATATCGACCTGACGCGGGAATTCCTCACCGCGGCGACCGCGAATATTTTCACGATGCTGGTGCTGCCGGTCGCCTTCACCCTTTCGGCGCGGGTCGATATCTACGGCTGCGACGGCATGCCCTTCGCTGCGGCGAGCAAACCCTGGTCCCACGCCAATGAAGACGACTACATGGGCAAGATGGCGGTGACCCACAGGGTCCATGGCGGTTTTTGGCAGCGCAACTACGAAGAGGAGTACTGGAGTTATTGCCGGGACATGGAAGACATCCTGGTCACGGCCGAAAGCGCGGGCATTGATGTAGGGGTGCGGACGCCCTCATTCGTGCCGGCGCTAGCCAGGCGCTATGCGCCGGAATCTAAAAAATAATCACTTAGTATCAGATAGTTACTGATCTTCCCCAGGCGCCGGAAATTCGTATCTCTAGCATATAATATACCTTGTATATCATCTGCCATGTTCTCTATAAACCGCGTCATGGCCGACCAAGAATCGCACCGCTTCGTCCTCGGGCTCGAGATCTACGAGACCTACCGCACCATGCGCCGCCATTTCGACCGGCGGGCACGGGCGCTCGGTTTTACGCAAGTGCAGTGGCGTGCCCTGTTAAGGCTCGGCAGCAATCCCGGCATAAGCCAGGCGCGCCTAGCTGATCTCCTCGACATGCAGCCGATTTCTCTCGCCCGCATTCTCGATCGCCTGGCGGCGGCGAATCTGGTCGAGCGCCGACCCGATCCCGTCGATCGCCGCGTCGTGCAGCTCTACCTCACGCCCGCGGCCGCTCCGATCTTGAAAGTCTTGCATGAGATTTCCGACGACCTACGCGCGACCGCGACCAAGGGGCTGTCGTCCGAAGGGCAGGCCCAAGTCGTCGCGTTCTTGAGTCAGATGCGGATCAACCTTGAGACTCTCGACGCCGACACGTCCACCCCTACCACACCCCGAGCTGTCAACTTGTGAGTTCATGTCATGAATGCCGATTCGAAAATGTTAATCCAGTCCACCACCGATTCTGACCTTGAGTCCAAACCGCGGCGTACGCGAACGCTGCGGCGGATCTTGATGGTCGTTGTGCCCGCCGTCGTGGTGACGGCGGGGGCGACCTGGTACCTGATGACCGGGCGCTACGTCGGCACGGACAATGCCTACATCAAGGCCGACATCGCCTCTATCAGCCCCGAGGTGTCGGGCAATATCCGGTCGGTGCTGGTGACCGAGAACGAGGCCGTCACCAAGGGCCAGCCGGTGCTCACCATTGACGACACCACCTACCGCATTGCTTTGGTTGGCGCCGAAGCCAACCTACGGACCGCGGCCTCAGTAATTGAAAGCGATCGAGCGCGCTACCGCCAGAGGGAAGCGTCGTTGGCCATCTTGCAAGGCAACGTGGCTTTTGCCGAGCGCGAGTACCAGCGCCAGTCGGCGCTCGCTTCGAGCAATTTTGTCGCAGCGGCCAAACTCGATGAAAGCAAGCACACGCTCGACTCCGCCCGTCAAAACATCGCGCTCTTAAAGCAACAGGAGGCCGAAATCCTCGCCCGCCTCGAAGGCGACCCCAATGTCGGCCTGGAAATGGTGCCCAGCTACCAGCAGGCCCTCGCCGCCAAGGCCTCGGCCTCGACATATATTCAGCGCACGACCCTCACCGCACCCTTCGCGGGCATTGTCAGCCAGTTGCCGAAGGTCGGCGACTATGCCCGCACCGGCGCGCCGACCTTCAGCATTGTCGCCGCCAACGACGTTTGGATCGAAGCGAACTTCAAGGAAACCGATCTTACGCATATGCAGGTGGGACAAGCGGTGGTGGTTAACGTCGATACCTATCCGGGACAGCCGTTCCGGGGGCGTATCACCAGTATCAGCCAGGCGACCGGCGCGGAATTCTCGGTCCTGCCGGCACAAAATTCCACCGGCAACTGGATCAAGGTCGTGCAGCGCATCCCCGTGCGCATTTCCGTGGACGATCAGCGCGCTGGGCCGGCGTTGCGTGCCGGCATGAGTGTTAGCGCCGAAGTGGACACCGGGAAAACCCGCTTCGAGCAGTATTTCGGCGCGGCGCACGCCCAGTTGCCGAACTGATCCGCCCCAACCGATCGATCGGCCGCATCGCGCTATGACGGACCCGGAACCCAAGAAGCTTTCAGGCCGCCTGATCGCCCTTACCGGCTTGATCATGTTGGCGACGATCATGCAGACGCTGGACATGACCATCGCCAATGTCGCCTTGCCCCACATGCAGGCCAACTTGGGCGCGGGGCAAGACCAGATCAGCTGGGTGCTGACGTCCTACGTCGTGGCCACAGCCATCGGCGTGTCGCTTACCGGCTACGTCGTCGATCGCTTCGGGCGCACCCGCGTATTCATCTATTCGATCGGGGGATTCACCATCGCATCCATGCTCTGCGGGCTTTCGCAGACTCTGCCCGAGATCGTGGTGTTTCGCGTGTTTCAGGGTCTCGCCGGCGCCTGCCTCGTGCCGCTGTCGCAGGCCACGTTGATGGATTTGTATCCGCGCGAGAAATTTGGCCCGGCCTTGGCGGTCTGGGGCATGGGCGTCATGTTGGGACCGATTTTTGGCCCGACCATCGGCGGGTTTTTGACCGAATACTTGAGCTGGCGGTGGGTGTTTTTCATCAATCTGCCGCTCGGCATCGTTTGCGTCGTTGGCATCGCGGCCCTATTGCCGGAGACCAAGCGAAATACCGCAACCAAGTTCGATATGACGGGGTTCCTCCTGATCGCCGCGGCGCTGGCCTCCTTCCAGCTTTTCCTCGATCGCGGCCAAACCCTCGACTGGTTTTCTTCCTTTGAAATCGTCATCGAGGCGGCGGTCGCGGTGATCGCGCTTTATTTATTTGTTGTGCACATCTTTACGACCGACCGGCCGTTTCTGAACCCGGCGCTGTTCAAGGACCGGAACTACCTTACCGGTTCGATTTTTGGATTCTCAATCGGCGTGACTTTGCTTTCGACCATGATGCTGCTGCCGAGCATGCTGCAAAGCCTATTGGGTTATCCGATCATTGAGACCGGCTATTTGATGATGCCGCGCGGTATCGGAACAATGCTCGCCATGGCGTTTGCGGGAAAGCTAAACAGACGTGTCGATCCGCGGCTGATGATGCTGCTGGGCGCGATACTGATCGGGCAGTCGATGTGGGAAATAGCCGGTTTTGATCTCAACGTCACCAGCTATCTGTTGTGCAAAACCGCCTTCGTGCAGGGCGTCGGCATGGGTGTGCTGTTCACCTCGATGAGCATACTTTCGTTCGCGACATTGCCGCAGACGTTTCGCACTGAAGGTACGGCGATTTACGCGCTCATCCGCAGCATCGGCAGCAGTATCGGCATCTCGATCGTTTCAACGATTCTTGTGCAACAGACCCAGGTCAACCACGCCGAATTGAGCGAGCGTATTACGCCGTTTAATCGCGCGCTGCAAAACGCCGCGCCTCAGATTCCCTGGAACCTGAGCTCGCCGGGGGGCCTGCGTGCGCTCAACGGCGAAGTCAGCCGCCAGGCGGCGATGATCTCCTACATCGACGTCTTTGCCCTCATGACGTTGATTACATTGATCACGCTGCCGCTGATTTTCATCCTGAGGCGGCCGAAATTTACGGCCAGCCCGGCCTCGACGGAGTCGACGGCCGCTGATCACTAAGCTGTAAGACCCTTCATTACGAGTTCATAAACATCAGGCGAGAGATTCGGGCTCGCCGCCAGCCGCTCTAATTGGGTTTTCATCAACCCTTGGCGGCCCTCGTCGAAACGCCGCCAGCGCCCCAGCGGCGGCACCAGGCGCGCGGCGGTCAACGGATTAAACGCGTTGATCGCGAGGATCTGGTCGGCGAGGAACGCATAGCCCGATCCGTCGGCCGCATGGAAATTGACCGGGTTCGCGTTGGCGAATGTGGTCACCACGGCCCGCACCTTGTTGGGATTCTTGATGTCGAAGGAGGGGTGATCCATGAGCCCTCGGATCGTTGCCAGCGCGCCCGGAAGCGGGGCCGCCGCATGCGCCGCCAACCATTTATTCACGACCAGATGGTCGGACTTGAATCGTTCGTAAAAGGCGTCGAGTGCTTGGCGGCGCTCGGGCACGTCCAACGTATTCAAGATCGAGAGAGCGTCCATGCGGTCGGTCATATTGTCGGCGTCGTCGAACTGGGTTTTTACCAAGGCCGTCGACTCCGGCGCCTCGAGGGCCGCGAGGTATCCGAGGGCGGCGCGTTTCAGCATCCGCCGCCCCATGCCGGCTGCGTCCGGCAGGTAAGGTGCATTGACGCGGAGCGAGTCATAGATCTGGCGGAGCGCCGGCCCGTGGCGCTCGCCAATCAGCCGCCGCACCAGTTTGCGCGCCGCATGAAGATTGATCGGGTCCTCAAGGTCCATGCGGTTGGCGATATAGTCTTCGCCCGGCAGACCGAGCAGCGCCGCCTTGAAGGCGGGCTCGATGTCGCCATCGGCGATGGCCAGCCCCACGGCGGTCAGGAAAACTTCGTCGACCGGCGGGGCTCGTTTCGCTTGAAGGTGAGAGACTGCCCGCATGATCACGGTCGAACCATAATCCTGGCCCGCGTTCCAGCGGTTGAAGGCGTCGGAATCGTGGGCCATGAGGAAGGCGCGGTCGTGATCGGTCTGGCGGAAATTCACCGAAACCGGGGCCGCGAAGTTGCGGTTGAGCGACAACCGCGGGGGTGCGTCCACATCGGTAAAGACAAAGGTCTCGCTGGCTTGTCTCAACTCAAGCACCCGCGTCGACGAGCCGCCGCCCGCCGCGCCACGCAAGTGCAAAGGCAGATCCTGCCCCTCGGGTCCGAGCAGACCCACGGCCATGGGGATGTGATAGGTTTTTTTGCTGGGCTGGCCCGGCGTCGGCGGGCAGTGCTGGTTCAAGGTCAGGGTGTATGTGCGCGCTGTCGCGTCGTAAGCCGCCTCCGCCGAAATCTGCGGCGTTCCCGCCTGGCTGTACCAGAGTTTGAACTGGCCCAGGTCGACGCCCGAGGCATCGACCATGGCCGCGACAAAATCCTCGCACGTCACCGCTTGACCGTCGTGACGGGAAAAATACAGGTCCATGCCGGCGCGGAATTTCTTCGGTCCCAGTAGCGTGTGGATCATCCTGATGACCTCGGCGCCTTTTTGATAAACGGTCGCCGTGTAGAAATTGTTGATCTCGATATAGCTTTCGGGCCGCACGGGATGGGCGAGGGGGCTCGCATCTTCCCGAAACTGCGAGACCCTTAGAACTTCCACGTCGTCGATGCGCTTGTTGGCGCGGCTGCGCATGTCGGCGGTGAACTCCTGGTCGCGAAACACCGTCAGCCCTTCCTTAAGGCTCAATTGGAACCAGTCGCGGCAGGTGACCCGGTCGCCGCTCCAATTGTGAAAGTACTCGTGGGCGACGATCGACTCGATCAGGTAGTAGTCCATGTCGGTGGCGGTGTCGGCGTCCGCCAGGATGTACCGATCATTGAAGATGTTGAGCCCCTTGTTCTCCATGGCGCCCATATTGAAGTCGCTGACGGCGACGATGTTGAAGACATCGAGATCGTATTCGCGCCCATAGGCGGTTTCGTCCCAACGCATCGACCGTTTGAGCGCGTCCATGGCGTAGCCCGCGCGCGCCTGCTTGCCGTGTTCGACGTAGATGCGAAGATCGACCTTGCGCCCCGACATGGTCGTGAAGCTGTCGGCGATGTGCGCGAGGTTGCCGGCGACCAGCGCGAACAGGTAACAAGGCTTGGGGTGCGGATCGTTCCAAACCGCGCTGTGCCGCCCGTCGCTCAATTCACCCTGGGCTCCGGGGTTGCCGTTGGAGAGCAGGACGGGGCAGCTGGCCTTAGATGCGCGAATGGTCGTGCGGAACGTCGACATGGCATCGGGCCGGTCGAGATAAAACGTAATCCGGCGAAAGCCCTCGGCCTCGCACTGGGTGCAAAAAACGCCCTGCGAGACATAAAGCCCCTCCAAGGCCTTGTTGGCCTCGGGATTGATCTCGACTTCGGTTTCAAGGGTGAACGCCGTCGGCGGCTCTGCGATCACCAGGCCGCGCTCGGAAAGCTCATAGCGCTCGGGCGAAAGCGGCCGACCATCGAGCGAGATGCGCAGCAGGTTCAGCTGCTCGCCGTCCAGCTCCAAGGGCTTCACGCCCTGCACGCGGTCGTAGGCGCTCGTGATCTTGAGGGTCGAGGTAACACGCGTGGCCTTGGGATCGAGCTCGAAGACCAGATCGACCGATTCAATCCGGTAAGGCGGCGGCGCATAATCAGCGAGCAGAATGGCCTTCGGCTCGGCTTTTGGGGGGCTCTCGGTTTTCATGGGTGCCTTCGCTGAAGAAGTGAGATTAATCGTACCTGGTACCAATGGGCGTACCAATGGGGACTGGCACGACTTAGATGCTGTCCCGCTGTCCCACGCCTAGCGAAACGGGACAGTGGGACAGTGACGCCCTCCCGAAATGGGGGCGCTTTTTGCTTTGGGGGGCACGGCTTTGGCAACTCCCCATTGTCATTCTCGGGCTTGTCCCGGGAATCCAGGATTGCAGGGCGCAGTCGTCGCCGAGAACTCTGCCCGCTCGGCAGCTACGTCACCAGGAAACCACGGATGCCCGGCTCGCGCGCAAAGACGCGCGCGTTAAAAATAGCGGCCTGCCGCCGCGGGTCCGGGCATGACGGCGGTGATGTGGAGCGACCCTGCCTGCCCCACCGCCCCACGCCCTATACCCCGGGGCAGTGGGGCAGTGATGGCTTTCGCGGGCTGGCCTTCACCTATCCGGCCCACTGGCGGCGGTGACGGACGAGAGAGGGGGGGGTGCAATCCCCTTGAGTCATAGACCGGCCTCCGTCTTTCTTCTTCTTTACGGATCGTCAGCCTCCCTTCCCAAGTACTATTTCCGGCGCTCAAGGCAAGGGACAAATTCTGCCCCGCCCCCGATACCCCCGCATTAGCCCTGCCCACGCCCCTGCCCCACTGCCCCGGGGTATAGGGCGTGGGGCGGTGGGGCAGGGGCGTGGGCTGCAGGGGCTCCTTGGTTAATCCGCCCTGCGCCACACCTCATACACCTTTCCGATCAAGCGGATGCGCACGCTCTTGGGGACCGCTCGGAACGCTTTTTTAACCAGGCCTCCCTAAGGTAAAGCCGGCCGAATTTCTTTTTTGACGGGTGGGAGAGACCTGAGATGCGTACCGTGGCGTTTGTGCCTGCGAAGGGCGACAGCACCCGCATCCGCAATAAGAACACCGTGGTTCTCGACGGCGACTATTTGTTCAAGCGCAAGCTGAAACAACTTCTCGCCTGCCCCGAGATCGACGCGGTCTATCTGGATACGGAATCCGATGCCATCATCGAGATGGCCTCGGACCTGCCGGTCAAGATTCTCAAACGCGACCCGAAACTTGCCTCCAACAAAACCGACGGGCACGAACTGTTTGCCAACGAATGCGCGCGCGTCGAGGCCGATCTCTACATCCAGTGCCTGTGCACCAGCCCGTTCATGACCGCCGAGACCCTGACCCGCGCCATCAAGGCGCTCAAAGCCAACCCGGGGGCGGATTCACTGGTGGCCGTACAAAAGCGCAAGCAGTACACCTGGGCCAAAGGCCGGCCGGCCTACGGCGAGGGCCGGATTCCCAACTCGGTCGATCTGCCCGACACCGTGATCGAGTCCATGGGGCTTTACATGGTCAGGCGGGGCAAGGGCAAAACCAAACCCAAGCGCCGCTTCGGCGAGAAGGTGGTGCTGTTCGAGCTCACCGACGAAGAAGCCTTCGACGTCAACTGGCCCGACGATCTGGCGCTGGCCGAGCGCATTTGCGCCGGCTACCGCGCCGTCCACAACGCCCAGCTTGATGCTATTCGCCCGCATCTGTGCTCGTCGCTGCTGGCCGACATCTGCAAGGAGCGCGGCATCAAAACGCTGTTCCCGCCCGGGTTCAAGCGCGTCAGCGGCCGCTCGGTGCTGGGCATCGCCAAGACCCTGGAGCTGCGCAAGCTGCGCAAGGGTGACGACTGGAAGGGCATTTACACCGCGCTCGGCACCTACAACTTCATACGTCCGGGGGATGTCATCGTCGTGCAAAACGACGTCAAGAACGCCGCCTATTTCGGCGACCTCAACGCCAATATCGCCATCCGCTCGGGCGCCATCGGCGCCGTGGTCGACAGCTACACCCGCGATTCCGTCGAGTTGAACGGGCTGGAATTCTCGGTTTTCGCCCACGGCATCTATTGCGACGACGTCAAGTACGAGGGCACGGTCCATGCCATGAACCGCGCCATCAAGATCGGCGGGGTGACCATCGACAATGGCGACTATATCTACGCCGACGACGACGGCGTCTTGGCGATCCCCAAAGCCCTGTGGCCCTCGATCCGCGACGAAGCCATGGCCACGCTCAAGAAGGAATTCGACATCCGCTACGCCATCATCATGGGTGAGGATGTCGGCAAGGTCCTTGGCATCCATGGGGCGTTCTAAGGCGCGGTCCAGCCCGATTGCTTTGTAAGGATGGCGCCGCTATTGAAGAGCGGCATCGCGGCAATCAGGGGACCATAAGTGTCGGCGTCCTTCACGGCCATCCTCCTCGCGGGCGACCGCCCTGCCGATGCCCTCGCCCGGATTTCCCCCGGCCAGCGCAAGGCCCTCTTGGTTTTAGAGGGCCGGCCCATGATCCTTTATGTTCTCGATACGCTTCTGGCCGCGCGTCATGTGGGCGACATCGTCGTGGTCGCCAACCGCATCGGCGAAATCGAAGCTAACACCGAGCTTCAGGCGCTGGTCGGAAAGCTCGCTCAGGGCCGGCGCATCACCTTCCGCGAAGGCGCCGGCAGCCCGGCCACCAGCGTGCTTAAGATTATCGATGAGAGCCACTTTGAGGGCGCTATCTTGGTGACCACCGCCGACAATCCGCTTCTAAGCCCGGCAACCCTTGATGTTTTTTGCGCGGCCGTTCTGAAAGACGCCGCCGAAGCTGCCGTCGGCCTGGCCCGCGAGCGTGATATTCGCGCAGCATTTCCCCACGCCAAACGCACGTTTATCCGGCTCAAGGGTGAGGGTTACAGTGGCTGCAATCTGTTCGCCCTGACGCCGGGCGCCGGCTCGAAGGCGGCGCGGGCTTGGAGCGAGGTGGAAGGGCGGCGCAAGAAGCCTTGGCAATTGATCCTGCACTTCGGCGTCTGGACGCTCCTGCGTGCGCTCTGCGGCCGCTTGGATCTGGATGGAGCGTTGCGCGCTGTTTCACGCTCCATGGGTCTCAGCGTTAAGGCGGTCGTGCTCGACGATCCGCTCGCGGCCATGGACGTGGACCGCGAAGACCACATCGCCCCTGCCACTCGTGTTCTGGCCAATCGTGTTCTGGCCGCGCGGGATGGCCGTGCCGCAGCCGCTCCGCCATGACGCCGCGCACCAAGGTCGGGTTTCTCTACAATCATGACGCCGGCCACCAAGTGCGGCACAGCGCGGCGGTGATTCCGGCGCTTCTTGCCGGCCACCCGGCGTTCGAAATCACGGTTCTCGCCACCTCCGACGCCTTGCTTGAGGCCGTGCGCGGCGTTTGCGGAGCCGACGCCCGGGAGCGCTGCAAGTTCGTCAGATTGGATATTCCAGGCTGGCACAAGCCGGTTGCCCGCGTACTTGACGCGGTCCTGCCCTTCAGCAGGCTGGATCAGCTTTATAGCAACCGCGCGGTCTTTGCGTCCCTTGACGCGGTTGTCGTCACCGAGGGCACCAGCCTCTTCTTGCGAAAACTGCGCGGCTTGGATCACTTGAAAATTCTTCGCATCGATCACGGCGCCGGCGACCGGTCGATCGGATTCCAGCCGTCATTCGCCGGCAACGATCTCGTGCTCTTGCCGGGCGCCAAACAACGCGAGCGTTTTTTGCAGCTCGGCTACCTTCGACCCGAACAGATCGCGGTCGTCGGCTATCCCAAGTTCGACGCGGTCAACCTCGCGGCCGGGCGGCAACGAAAATTCTTCGCCGACGACAAACCCGTCGTGCTTTACAACCCGCACCCCGAACCGCGCCTGTCGTCCTGGTACGGCATGGGACTCACGGTTCTCGACTACTTTTCCCGCAGCAAAGATTACAACCTCATCTTCGCGCCGCATGTCATGCTGTTTAAGCGGCGATTGCATGCCACGGTGGAAGGGCTGGCCTTTCGCTGGCGCCGCGATCTTTCCGATAAATATCGGCACTGCGCCAATATTCACATTGATACCGGCAGCTCGGCCTGCCTCGATATGACCTATACGCTGGCGGCGGATATCTATCTCGGCGACGTCAGCAGCCAGGTCTACGAATTCCTGATCGAGCCGCGCCCGTGCATCTTCCTCAACCCTCATCAGGTGGAGTGGCAGGATGATCCAAACTACGAATTCTGGCGCTTCGGGCCGGTGGTTACGGATATCAAGGGGCTCGATCAGGCGCTTCGCGCTTCCTTGGCCGATCACGCCGCCTACCGCCCGATCCAGACGCAGGCTTTCCAATCGACCTTTGATCTCCAGGCGGTTCCATCGTCGGTGCGCGCGGCCGAGGCGATCGCCGGATTTCTGGAGCGGGATGATTTTAGAGCGAGCAGCGATTATTAGGAATCATGCTGCTCGCTCTAACTATTTATTTGAGCATCGCTCCGCGCGCGAAGGCGCGCATCTGTTAAATGCCGGCCTTCGCCGGCGCCGAAAACCGGAAGTCCACTTTTCGGCGCGATGCTCTAGCCGGAATCATCCGTCGAATAATTAGCGCGCCAGCAAGGCTTCGCGCCGCACGACGGATAGGCGGTCGGGAAGGCGATTCAGATTGTCCCCGAGCGCCAGCCCGCCGATTTCGCCTATGCCGGCATTGATAGCCTGCCGCAGGTGGCTCGGGTGGTTCAGCCCCAGGACATAGGTCCCACGGCGCCCGGCGCGGCGTTGGAACGTCAGCATCGCTTGAAAGAGCGCCTCCTCGTCGGCTGCTCCTGCAGTGCTGACGTCGGCGCCCAGCATGACGTGGTCCAGCACCAGGAGTTGGTCATGCGGGGCGAACAGATCAACCATAAGGGCAACGTCGCGGACGTAGGGGCGAAATAGCTCGCGGATCGGCACTAACCTGTCGGCCGTTATCCAATGTGGAATCCGCACCACTTCCAAACGCAAATGTGTCAGGCGATCGCGCTGGGGAAGATTTGCAATCAGGCGGCGGATCTCCGGTAAGGCGGGGCCGCACAGGGCGCCGAACGGCACGGGTATCGAAAGTTTCGCGGTTAGCCCGGCCTTGCCCATGGCGGTGAAGGCCGCCACCGCCAGCTTGGTCAAATCGATAATCGTGGCATCGCTGCAAGCGCGCGCGTCATTCGCATAGACGTCGATGTTCGTCTCCAGCCCGGCCCGGAAGAAAAATGAATTGATGCTTTCAGTTTCAGCGCACCACGCCGGAGTGAAGTACGTCGTCAACGAACCCGCGGCCGACGGCGCCGCCACTCCGTGATTTGGAGGTGCGGCAGGAGCAACGCCGCTGTTCGCGGAACGCGGCAATTTCTGCAATTGCCTCGCCGTGCCGATGGCGGTTCTGACGGCCTCCAAATTGAGGCTGCCATCATCATTCAGCGCGGTCGAGAGGTCGAGTTTCGAGGCCGTCGGCAGGGGCACCCCGCGTTCGGTGAACCGCCCACCAACGAGCTTCTGGCCAATGCTTACGGCGATGGCGTCGGCGCGCTGCTGGGCCTTGGCCTCGGGCAGGCCGGGCATGAGCAGGATCCAGGCGTCATCGCCGTGCGGGAGGAATACGTTGCCCTTGCCGATCATCCGCCCGATGGTTGACTCGACAATCAGAAAAATCCGTTCCTGATATCCTTGCCAAAGTTCGCCGACGTCCTCACGGAAGTCCGCCAAGGAGATCAGCTGTACGCGGCCGCTGGCGCGCGTTTCGATCTCGCGGACGAGATTGCTGAGCGTAAGGACAACCCGATCGTCCCAATAGGCCGGCCTGCGGGCGGATTCGTTCCGCAAGCGACCGTGCAGCGCGCGGGCGCCCTCGGCGATCCAGCCAAATGTGCGGCGAACCATAGTTAAAAGCATTGCCGTGCTGTTTTTCATGACGCCGCCGCGGTGGTGGCGGGGTCGGCTATGCGTCGCGGCCGAACGGAATGCGTTCCATGGCGACCATCGGCTCGTATAGGCCGGGCTGACTAAACAGAGTCAGTTCGCGAATCGTGCTGGCTTTGCCGAGCACGGGTGCGGCCAGGGTTTCGATCGCGGTCATTGCCTCCTGCCTTTCCTTAGGGTCATCGATGGGGTCGGTGACCGAAATATGAAAGCGGAACTCTTCCATGACGTACGGATAGCCCCAGTGGTGGAGCATTTGTTCCTGGTGAACCGTGAGCTTGTTGAACCGGTAATTCTCCACCTGCTCATTGGAGAGGGGACCACGATAGGCTTCGAAGCCGCGCACGCAGGCGGCCGAAAGTTTCTCAAGGGCGGCGGACTGGGTCGTGGGCGACAAGGCAATGAACTTGGCGATTGTCACCAATTCCAGCGGAGGGATTTCCACCGGCGTCAACGAGCGGGCAAATACGCGCGCCGCTTCCAGGAGACTCTCACTTGTTGTACCGGGATTGAGAGCAAAGGGAGGCTTGAGCGTGCCATGGAGACCGTAGCGGCGCGAGCTTTCGCTCAGGGCGGCGATTTTATTCGGGCCCAGCTTGGCGTTCGCACCCGGCGGGCGGCCGTTGGCGCTGTTGCCGAACCAGCTCCGGCCAAAGGTATCCAGAGGCGATCCGGGCTCCGGGGCATAATAAATAGCGTATCGCGGACCTGTTCCCGTCGTCATGCCGGTTGCCGTTCCTCAATCTTTGGCGATTTTTCTTGAGCCCTTTCCGCCGTCCGGGGAGGCGACGGCGGACCGCATACGAACCCCGGACAACGCTCCTGGGACCTGTGTCACTCGCATGAATCCGAGTGGGGCGGCAAGGGGTTGAGGGTGCCGGGCCCGGTCCTTGCGGCAGGCCCTTTCGCGAGCATGGCCTTTCGCGGCCTTGGCCGGCCCAGCGCGGGTTCAGATCTTACCGCCCAAACGATCTATAATTCATATTGAATATCAATGATATAGGCTATCGACTGGCCGGCGTAATTCGGCCCCATCCAGGGTAAAGTAGCGGAGATTACGCCTTGGTGCGTGACGGCCACCGTTGGAATTAGGCCGCCATCGCCACCTGTTCATCGATCCGCTGGGCCAGGGCGGTGAGTTCATGGAAGTCCGTGCCCGATTGCCCGACACGGGCGACCGCCTGTCGCCACATCCGCGCTCCCGCACAGCCGTGGAACAAACCAACGATGTGCCGCAGGATAAGGTGGGGCCTCGCACCAAGGCCAACGACGCCCTGGGCATAGGCGATGTAGGCCGCCGCAATGGCGGCGCGTCCCGGCACGGCGGCGGCGGTGTCGCCAAAAAATAACGCGTCGGCTTCGGCGAGCATATAGGGCGCGTCGTAGGGGGCCCGGCCGAGCATGACGCCGTCCAGCGTCGTGCCGTCGGCGGCGGTCAGAGCCGCCGATGCCGCTGTGAGCGATTTCAGGCCGCCGTTCAAAATCACTGCCAACTGCGGGAAACTCTGTTTCAATTTGTAGACGCGGTCGTACCTCAGGGGCGGGATCTCGCGGTTTTCCTTCGGGCTCAATCCTTGGAGCCAGGCCATGCGCGCGTGGATGATGAAGGTGTCGCAGCCGGCAGCCGCGACCGTGGAAATGAACTTATCCAGGTGCTCATCGCTGTCCAGATCGTCGATGCCGATGCGGGTCTTGACCGTCACCGGAACGCCGACCGCGGCGCGCATGGCCCCGACACATTCGGCGACCAGCGCGGGCTCGGCCATCAGACAGGCCCCGAACCTGCCCGAGGTTACACGGTCGCTCGGACAGCCGACGTTGAGATTGATCTCATCATAGCCCCATGATTCAGCGCGGCGGGCGGCTTCGGCCAACTGCGCCGGCTCACTGCCGCCCAATTGCATCGCGAGCGGCGTTTCGATCGGACTGAAGTCCAAGAATCGGCTGGGGTCCTGGCTGCGAACGATCGCCGCCGACGTCACCATCTCGCTGTAGAGACGCGTGCGCCGGGTTATGAGGCGCAACAGATACCGGCAATGCCGGTCGGTGCAATCCATCATTGGCGCGATGCAAAACCGATGGTTATTGCCCGGCCTGTTGGCGATCTGGGGGAGGAGGGTGCCCACGCGCGGCCTTCAAAATGAGGATTAAGTGCGGCTCCGACAACTTTCCCTAAGGGGTCTACCCCAGGGCTTCAAGCCCCTTAGCCAGTCAGTATCCAGGGTAGCTTGACAAGTCGTTCCTTATTTGTTCTTATGACGCATTAGAACAAATACAGAACCGACGAAGGGGACCACGCCATGAGCGCGCGCAGCTTTATCAAAGAAACCTCTGCCCTGCTTGGGCTATTTGTCATGCTTTATTTGTGGTCGTTGGTGGCGTTGGCCTTACAAGGCTAGAGCGTGTTGCGTTTAGATAGAACTATAGCCGGCCTCCCGGAAGTAATTTGAGCACTCGGTTGGAGTGATGGTGCCGAGCGTCGTTGCGAGCGCATCGTGAACTTCATCGACGCTGCGGCCCATGGCCTTTCGCATGGCATGCT
>CAMDRB010000049.1 GCA_945906455.1 Caenispirillum bisanense | reverse complement strand
GCCTTCTTCACTCACGCGGCATGGCTGGATCAGGGTTGCCCCCATTGTCCAATATTCCCCACTGCTGCCTCCCGTAGGAGTCTGGGCCGTGTCTCAGTCCCAGTGTGGCTGATCATCCTCTCAGACCAGCTACTGATCGTTGGCTTGGTAGGCCATTACCCTACCAACTACCTAATCAGACGCGGGCCAATCCTTTAGCGATAAATCTTTCCCCCGAAGGGCGTATACGGTATTAGCCCAAGTTTCCCTGAGTTATTCCGTACTAAAGGGCATGTTCCCACGTGTTACTCACCCGTGCGCCACTAGCATCGGGCCCCGAAGGGCCCAGCTCGTTCGACTTGCATGTGTTAAGCCTGCCGCCAGCGTTCGTTCTGAGCCAGGATCAAACTCTCAAGTTGATTTGGAGTTTCCTTTGCACAAACGCACACATCACGACTTGTGATTTGCGTCACAATTACTTTGATTTGCGCGGAATGCTCAAGAAACGTCCGTCATCGACGAAGCGCCGCCTGCGCATCCCTTTCGTTCTTCTCTATTCACAATTTCAAAGAGCGGTCGGCGTCGAATCTTAGGCAACACTTCGCCCGCAGCCGGACTGGAATTCCGCCAGAACTAGCGGAAAACCGGGCCGTTCCGAGAGGTGTTGTCTCAACCCCTCGGCTGCGGGAGACGGGGTTCTAAGGGTTAGCCCCTGCCCCGTCAAGCGCCAATTTGAATTTAATAAATCATGAACGAAATCAACAGCATAAGCCCTTGTGGATAAGCCCTCCGCGGGCCGCTCCGAAGGGCATTGTGACCGGGGCGAGACAGTCCGATCCCGGCGTTAAGCAATTGTTATATTATCCTTAACTACCAAAGAGTTAGAAAGGTGCGCCGGGTGAGAAATCCGGCCTTTGAGGCAACGGCATGGCCTACTGCACTGCACCTATTGCGAGGAATCGGCGCCAATTGCTTGATTCGCCTTTGGAATCGCGATTGACAGGCAGAATCGGCTCGGCCACTGTCCCGGCGCCGCGACCCCAAGAGCGGGGAAATCTTTTGGGGACGTGGGCATTAGGGGTTTTGGCCTTACGGGTTAACGGGCGGGGTGCCGGCGCGGAACCGAGCATCCGACGCCGGTTAATCGGGACGGGGTTCGATGGATAAAACGTTTGAACCGGGGGCGCTGCTCTATGCCTGTACCGGCGCGCTCATCGGGATCTTTGCCACCCTTATGGTGCCGCCGGTTGGCGTCCCGCATTTCCCCGGTGCGATCACACCGCTTTCGCTGACATCCCTTGCCGAAGAAGTCACCCTCGCCGAGCCCGATCCAATATCCTGGACCGAAGATGTGCAGGGCGTCGCCCGCGCAGCCATGGGCCTCGCCGTGCATACGGTGAAGGTGCGCGGCGGCGACACGCTGGCCGACGTGCTGGTGAAAGCCGGCATCGACCGCGCCGCCGCCTTCGGCGCCGTCGAAGCTATCGGCGGCGTCTATAATCTGAAAAAGCTGCAAGTCGGCCAGGAACTTGAACTCACGTATGACGCGCTCGGCACCACCGGCGAGGCAACGCCGCTGGCCGCGGTCAATTTTGAAACTGCTCCCGGCCGAAGCATTTCCGTCACTCGCAAGGACGACGGCACCTTCGGCGCCGAGGAGATTCTCGCGATAACGCGCCGCGAATTCGTGCGCGGCGAAGGCACGATCACCTCGACGCTGTTTGAGTCCGCCGCCGATGAGGGGATTCCCGTCGAAGTCATGACGGCGATGGTTAAGCTGTTCTCCTACGATGTCGACTTCCAGCGCGACATCCAAAGAGGCGACAAATTCGCGGTGATGTTTGAGCACACCGTGACCGATGATGGCCGGCCGGTGCGCAATCTCGACATCCGCTACGCGAGCATGACACTGAGCGGTACTTTGCTGAAATTCTACGCCTTTAGGCAGGATGACGGGTCGATCGACTATTACACCGACAAAGGCGAAGGCATTCGCAAGGCCCTGATGCGCACGCCGGTAAACGGCGCGACGCTGACCTCAAGCTTCGGGATGCGGCGGCATCCAATTCTCGGCTATTCGCTGATGCACCGCGGCGTTGACTTCGGCGCACCCGCGGGCACGCCGATCATGGCGGCCGGCGACGGCGTAATCGAAAAGCGCGAACGCAACGCGAGCTACGGTAATTACATCCGCATCCGTCACGCTTCCGGCTACGCCACCGCCTACGGCCACATGAGCCGTTTCGCGACTGAATTCACCGCCGGCAAGCGGGTCCGCCAGGGCCAGATTATCGGTTTCGTCGGCGCCACGGGTCGCGCGACCGGTCCGCACCTGCATTTCGAAATCATGCAAAATGCCAAGCAGGTCAATCCGATCAGCGTGAAATTCCCGTCATCGGAAAAGCTTGCCGGTGCGACTTTGGCCAAGTTCAAGCGCGTCCAGGCTGAGGCCGATCAGGCCTTCGCCGGACTCGATAAGTCGAGCGACCTGGCCGGAGCTTTAGAGCCTCCTACGGCCGCGCCTTAATGAAGCATGGCGCGATCGGGGCCGTCGTCGTTTTTCCGCCCCGACAGCAACAAACTCCCGTCGGCTTTGACTTTTTCACCATCGATGACCAGGCCGTCGGCGTCGGCGGAAATCTCGACCGTCGCGCCGTCGGCAACGCGCCCTTCGAGGACCGCCAGCGCCAGGGGATTCTCAAGGCTGCGCTGAATCACGCGCTTGAGGGGCCGGGCACCGTAAGCCGGATCGTAGCCCTGCTCGGCAAGCCAAGCCCGCGCCTTGCGGTCGAGCTTCAAGGTGATCCCGCGGTCCTCGAGGCGCTTTGCAAGCCGCGCCAGTTGGATATCGACGATCTCGGCCATCTGCGCCTTGAACAGGCGATGGAACAAGAGGAGTTCATCGAGACGGTTGAGGAATTCCGGACGGAAGGCGCTGCGGACAATCGCCATGACTTGATCGCGCACCGCACTTGAGTCCTCGCCTTCGGCTTGGTTGGCAAGAATCTCGGCGCCGAGATTGGACGTAAGCACGATCAGCGTATTTCTGAAATCGACGGTGCGGCCCTGGCCATCGGTCAGACGGCCGTCGTCCAACACCTGGAGCAGCACGTTGAAAACGTCGGGATGGGCTTTCTCGACTTCGTCGAACAGGATCACCTGGTAGGGCCGCCGGCGAACGGCTTCGGTCAGCGCCCCGCCCTCGTCGTAGCCAACATAGCCCGGCGGCGCGCCGATCAGCCGCGAGACCGCGTGTTTTTCCATGTATTCCGACATGTCGATACGCACCATGGCGGCTTCGTCGTCGAACAGAAAATTTGCCAAGGCCTTGGTCAGCTCAGTCTTGCCGACGCCGGTGGGTCCGAGAAACAGGAATGAGCCAATGGGGCGATGGGGATCACCCAGCCCCGCCCGCGAGCGCCGCACGGCATTGGCGACCGCTTCGATGGCTTCCTTCTGCCCGACCACGCGTTTGGCCAGCGCGGCCTCCATCTGCAACAGTTTTGCGCGTTCGCCTTCGAGCATCTTATCGACCGGGATTCCGGTCCAGCGCGACACCACCCCTGCGATATGTTCGGGCGTAACCTCTTCGGTAACCATGCCGCCCCCGGTGTGAGCCTCCGCGATTTTCAAGCGCCGCTCCATCTCGGGGATGATCTGGTGCTGGAGCTGCCCGGCGCGCTCGTACTGGCTGCGGCGCAAGCACTGCTCCAGCTCGACACGGGCGTGATCCAACTCCTCCTTGACCTTGGTGGAATCGGCAAGCTTGGCCTTTTCGGCCTGCCAGCGCCGCGTAACGTCGGCGGACTCGCCTTCCAATTCCGACAATTCTTCCTCAAGAGCCAGCAGACGTTCCTTGGAGGCCGCGTCCTTTTCTTTTTTCAGCGCCTCGCGCTCGATCTTGAGCTGGACGATCCGCCGGTCCAGCTCGTCCAGCTCCTCGGGCTTGGAGTCCACCTGCATGCGCAAGCGGCTGGCGGCTTCGTCCATGAGGTCGATGGCCTTGTCCGGGAGGAAACGGTCACTAATGTAGCGGTTTGACAAGGTCGCCGCGGCGACCAGCGAGCTATCGGAAATGCGCACCCCGTGGTGCAGTTCGTATTTTTCCTTGATGCCGCGCAGGATCGAAATCGAATCCTCGACGGTCGGCTCGCTGACAAACACCGGTTGGAAGCGCCGGGCGAGCGCCGCGTCCTTCTCGACATGTTTGCGGTATTCGTTGAGCGTCGTCGCGCCGACGCAGTGCAGCTCGCCGCGGGCCAAAGCGGGCTTCAAGAGGTTCGAGGCATCCATCGCGCCTTGCGCGGCGCCCGCGCCTACCAGGGTGTGCATTTCATCGATGAACATGATGACCTGACCGGCGGCGGCGGTAACGTCGCCCAGCACCGCCTTCAACCGCTCTTCAAATTCACCGCGAAACTTGGCGCCGGCAATCAACGCACCCAAATCCAGCGACAAGAGTCGTTTAGTCTTCAGGCTTTCGGGCACATCGCCGTTGACGATGCGCAAGGCGAGGCCTTCGACGATCGCGGTCTTGCCGACGCCGGGCTCGCCGATGAGTACGGGATTATTCTTGGTACGGCGCGAGAGCACCTGCACCGTCCGGCGAATTTCCTCGTCGCGCCCGATGACCGGATCGAGCTTGCCGTCGCGCGCAGCCGCCGTGAGATCGCGGGTGTACTTCTTCAGCGCGTCGTAGTGTTCTTCGGCGCTGGCGCTATCGGCGGTGCGGCCTTTGCGCAAATCCTTGATCGCGGCGTTTAGGCCAGTGGGCGTCGCGCCCGAGTCCTTCAGAATGCGCGCCGTCGCACCGGACTTGCCGAGCGCGAGCGCGAGCAGCAGGTATTCCGCGGTGACAAATGAGTCGCCCGCCTTTTCGGCGGTCTGGCCGGCTTGATCGAGCAGCCGCGAGAGATCCTGCGACAGATAGGTCTGGCTGTTGGAGCCCTCGACTTTGGGCAGCTTCTTGAGTTCGGCTTCCGTGGCCTTGAGCGCTTTGGCGGCGTCGCCGCCGGCGGCACCGATGAGTTGCGCGGCCAAGCCTTCCTTGTCGTCGAGCAGCGCCTTCAACAGATGGTCCTGGGTGACCTGCTGGTGACCCTCGCGAAGGGCAATGGTTTGCGCCGCCTGCAAGAAACCTTTGGCGCGGTCGGTGAACTTTTCGAGATCCATCAATCAAGCCCTGGTTAGCTCGGATCCGGGAACGCCGCAGGTTCAGCCCACGGACACCGATCCCCTTGGCGAAGCATATTGGGGCGATCCCTGCCTCGCGCAAGGTACCCCAAAGCCAAGGCTCAGAGTATTGATCGGGATCAAGGCTCTACCACCGGTAGCCCGGGTCGAGCCGATATTGGGGCTTGCCACCTATTCGCCCGCGTCGGCGGAGCCCCGGGGACCACGACGGCGCCGGACGGGTTCAACGGTCCCGCCGCTGGGCTCGGCAGGAAGCTCGGGAGCAATTCCCAAGATGCCCGGCGGCAGGCCGATTTCCGGCTCAGGCGTCGAAGGCCTCGGCGCGGGTTGCGCTTGTGGCTGCGGCGGCGCGTATTGCGGTTGAGCTTGCGGCGCGGAGGGTGATTGCTGGGATGGGCCCTGGTTGCCCTGGTTGCCTTGGTTGCCTTGGTTGCCTTGGTTGCCTTGGTTGCCTTGGTAGCCCTGGTTGCCACTCTGGTAGGCGCTGCCTTGTCGGTCGTAACTTTGCTGATCGTTACCGCGCATGTCGTAGCCCTGTTCGCGATAATCATTCTGACTCGGCGGGCGCTGGCCGCCCTGCTGGCCCTGTTGTCCGCCTTGCTGGTTGCCCGACTGAGTCCCGCTCGGCTGGCCGCCCTGCTGTTCAAATCGCGCGTTCAAGACACGATAATAGTGATCGGCGTGCTGAAAATAGTTCTCGGCGAGAACCCGGTCGCCGGCCGAACTGGCGTCGCGCGCCATCGCCAGGAATTTCTCCATGAGCTGCTGCGCGCTCCCGCGTGGGCGGCCACCGCCGCTACTATCGTAGTTGGGGTTGCGACTGCCGCCGCCGCCGCCACCCGGACGCGGCTTGCCGCCATTGCGGCCGCGTTGACGGCCCTTCATGTTGTTGTGCTGTTTATTCATCAAAACGAATTGACCTTTTGAAAGCAATTTTCTGGCTGAGACGACCGCCCTTAACGGATGGCGTGGCGAGGACGGTGCCACGACAGCACGATGTATTTTAGGGGGGTGCTCTTAAAGCGGTACCAAACCGCTTTTTTCGGCGAAATCCACGGGCGTTTAGGCTGGTGACCTTGTCCGGGCAGGGGACAACGCAATAGGGATTTTCGCTCTACGGGACCGATGGTATTCAGCTTAGCGGGCTTTTCCAACTCTTTTTTTTGTGAGCCTTTGGCCATAAGGCCCTTGAATCAGGCCGGTACGGCCTCTAGGCAGCGCACGAATCCGGCCAAATCACGGTGTTCGCCGGTCGCTCGAAAGCCGCTCAAAGCCAGCAAGCCGGAAACTGCCTCGGCCTGACCGGCGCCAATTTCAAGGAAGATTCTGCCGTTTTCCTGCAAATGCCGGCGGGCCTCGGGCAGCAAGGCGCTATAGGCCGCGAGGCCATCGGCGCCACCGCTGAGCGCGAGGCGCGGGTCGAACCGCGTGACGGCGAGCGCAAGACTTTCTAAGTCGTTGTCGGCGACATAGGGCGGATTGCTTACGATGAGATCGAATTTTTCGCCAAGCCCCGCGCACCAATTGCCGACACGGAACGCGGCGCGCGCTGCCAAGCCCAGGCGCTGGGCGTTGTCGGCAGCTACAGTGACGGCACCAGGATTGAGATCGACGCCGATGCCGGTGGCTGTGGGCCAATCCTTCAAGATTGCCAGCAGAATGCATCCGGTGCCTGCGCCGAGATCGAGAAGGCGTGGCGCTGTGTAGGCGTCACGTACGGCGAGCACGGCAGCGACCAGGGTTTCGGTGTCGGCTCTCGGGTCGAGGGTGTCTCGCGTGAGCGCGAAGTCCATGCTCCAGAATTCTCGGCGGCCAATAATGCGCGAGACCGGCTCAAACGCGAGGCGCCGGGCGGCAAAGCCTTCGAGCGCGGCTTCGGCCCCGGGCGGCAGCGGTATCTCGGCGCGCCCGAAAAGTTGGTCCGGGTCGCGGCCAAGGGCGTGGGCCGTGAGCACACGCGCATCTAGCCGCGCGCTGTTCGAATCCACGGCCGCAAATCGTGCCGTGAGGGCGGCAATCGCCTGTGCGACGGTTTTCGCCATCAATTGAGGGCGGCGAGCTTCGCCGCTTGGTCCTCGGCGGTCAGCGCGTCAACGAGTTCGTCAACGCCGCCGCCTTCCATGACTTCGTCGATCTTGTAGAGCGTCAGATTGATGCGGTGGTCGGTCACGCGGCCTTGCGGATAGTTGTAGGTTCGAATTCGCTCGGAGCGGTCTCCGGAGCCAACCTGGCTGCGACGGTCGGCGGACCGCGCATCATCGAGCGCCTTGCGTTGGGCGTCGTACAGACGCGCCATCAGCATCTTCATGGCCTTGGCCCGGTTCTTGTGCTGCGATTTTTCGTCCTGGCACTGAACCACGGTGTTGGTCGGGAGGTGGGTAATGCGGATAGCGCTGTCGGTCTTGTTGACGTGTTGGCCGCCGGCACCTTGGGAGCGGTACGTGTCTACCCTAAGATCGGCGGGGTTGATCTGCACATCGACTTCCTCGGCCTCGGGCAGGACCGCGACCGTGGCGGCCGAGGTGTGGATACGGCCACTCGCTTCGGTTGCCGGTACGCGCTGAACGCGGTGAACACCCGATTCAAACTTCAGCCGCGCGAAGACATTGCGGCCGGAAATGCCGGCAATGGCTTCTTTGAGCCCGCCGATGCCGGTTTCGCTCAAATCAAGAACCTCGAACTTCCAGCCTTTGCGGGCGGCATAACGCTCGTACATGCGGAACAGGTCGGCCGCGAACAGGGCCGCCTCCTCGCCACCGGTACCCGCGCGCACTTCGAGGATGGCGTTTTTGGCGTCGGCTTCGTCCTTTGGTAAAAGCGCAAGGCGCACCTTGTCTTCGCGCGCGCGCGCTTCGCCACTCAGCCGGTGCACCTCTTCCTCAGCCATGGCGCGCATCTCGGCGTCGCCTGAGGTGGCGAGGAGCTCGGCGTCAGCCAGTTCGAGTTGGGTCTGGCGGAGCTTTTGGACTTCCTCGACGATCGGGCCGAGGTCGGAGAATTCCTTGCTGAGCTGGGCGAATTTTGCCCCACTGCCGCTGTTCATCAGAGCTTGAAGCTCGTCGTAACGGCCGAGTAACTTACTGAGGTTCTCTTCAAAACTCATGACATCTGCCCGGCGTCAGCGGTAGGCGGCAAGGTGGCGGACCAGATCAGCCTCGGGGACCTTGACCTGATCGCCAGTATCGAGATTGCGGACGGTGACGGCATGCTCTCTCACCTCGTCGGCACCAAGAATCACGGCCACGATCGCATTGATCTTGTCAGCGCGTTTCATACGTTTGCCCATGTTGCCGCCATAACCCAGGTCGGCGGCAAGACCGGCCCGGCGCAAGGTGTGGGTGAGGGATTGCGCGGCAGTCACTTCGTCGTCGCTGATCGGGATGACAGCGATCGGGCGATGGGCCGGAGTCAATTCGGGCAAAAGCATCGCCAAGCGCTCGACCCCCGCTGCCCAACCAACCCCTGGCGTCGGCGGTCCACCCATTTGCTGGATCAGGCCGTCGTAACGCCCCCCGGCGAGAACCGTCCCTTGGGCACCGAGGGCCTCGGTCGTGAACTCAAAAGCCGTGTGGCAGTAGTAGTCGAGCCCGCGCACCAGCGCCGGGTTTACCTTGAAACCGATGCCGAGGGCTGCAAGCCCATCTTGAACGGTCTTGAAGAAATCTTGCGACGCCATGTTGAGAAAGTCTGTGAAGGCCGGCGCATCCTTGACGGCGGCTTGGTCGCCGGGGTCTTTGGAATCCAGAATGCGCAAGGGATTGCGCGCCAGGCGTTCGCGGCTTTCTTCCGAGAGCGCGGTCTTGCGGGCGCCTAGAAATTGCACCAGAGCGTCGCGATAGGCCGCGCGACTTTCCGTATCGCCAAGAGAATTTATTTCGAGCGTGGTCACGCCGGTCAGTCGCAAATCCTTCAAGATATGCTCTGCCAGCGCGATAACTTCGACATCGCCTTGCGGCGAGGCCACGCCCAGAAGTTCCACGCCGATTTGCTGGAATTGGCGCTGGCGGCCCTTCTGTGGGCGCTCGTGGCGGAACATCGGTCCGCGATAGAAGAGTTTGAGGGGCGTCATTTGAGCAAGGCCGCCCGAAATGAACGCCCGCGCAACACCGGCCGTGCCCTCGGGGCGCAAGGTGATGCTTTCGCCGCCCTTGGTCTCGAAAGTATACATCTCCTTGGTGACGATATCGGAGGTATCGCCGAGCGTCCGCGCGAAAACATCGGTGAATTCGAAGATCGGCGTGGCGATTTCGACGAAGCCATAACGCGCGGCAAGATCGAAGGCGGTTGCCTCGATCAGCCGGTGACGGCGAAGATCGTCGAAGAGCAAGTCGTGGGTGCCGCGGACGGGCTGAAGGTTAGTCACAGAAATGATTCCATTTTTATAAATGACGCAAGCGGGGTGAGCAGCCTTGATAGGCCGGCTACTCGGCTGCGCTGGAATGCGAGACTGCTATGGCTGCGGCCTTGGCGGCTTCGATTTCGGCGGCTTTCTTCTCGACCAGCGCGACGATGTGATCAATCTTGTCATCGTCGCGGACATTGTGATCGGCCAGTCCGCCGATATACATCTTGTGACTGCCGTTGCCGCCGCCGGTGAGGCCGATGTCGGTTTCACGGGCTTCGCCGGGTCCGTTGACGACGCAGCCAATAATCGACAGCGACACTGGCGTGGCGATATGGGCCAAGCGCTGCTCCAGGATCTCGACGGTCTTGATGACATTGAAGCCCTGACGCGCGCAGCTCGGGCAGGAGACTATGCGCACGCCCCGGTGCCGAAGATCGAGGGACTTCAGAATGTCAAAGCCGACTTTGACTTCCTCGACGGGTTCGGCTGAGAGCGACACGCGGATGGTGTCGCCAATGCCGGCCCACAGCAGTGAACCGATACCGATGGCCGACTTCACCGTGCCCGCGCGCAAGCCACCCGCCTCGGTAATGCCGATATGCAAGGGGTAGTCGCAAACATCGGCCAACTGCTGGTAGGCCGCCACCGCGAGGAAGACGTCGGAGGCCTTGACGCTGATTTTGAACTCAAAAAAGTCGTTGTCTTCGAGAATCTTGGCGTGCTCCTGGGCGCTTTCGACCAACGCTTCAGGGCAAGGCTCGCCGTAGCGCTCGAGCAAGTGCTTTTCCAAGCTGCCGGCGTTGACGCCGATGCGCATGGAGCAGTTATGGTCCTTGGCGGCCTGGACGACATCTTTGACGCGCTGGGCGTTGCCGATATTGCCAGGATTGATGCGCAGGCAAGCAGCGCCCGCTTTGGCAGCCTCGATGGCGCGCTTATAGTGGAAGTGAATATCGGCAACGATCGGCACCCTGACTTGGCGCACGATGTGTCTCAGGGCCGCGGTCGACTCCTCGTCGGGACACGAAACCCGCACGATGTCGCAGCCCGCCTCCTCCGCGGCTTTGATCTGGGCAACCGTGCCGACCACGTCGGTCGTCAGCGTGTTGGTCATGGTTTGCACGGTGATCGGCGCGCCGCCGCCAACAGGCACGCTGCCGACGTGAATTTGGCGCGACGTGCGGCGCTGAATATCGCGATAAGGGCGTAGGCTCATATGCGTATCCTAGAGCATTATCCGGCGAACCGGTACCCACTTCGCCGGACAGTGCTCTTGGTTAAGTCCTCGGAGGGGAAGTGGAATCTGCGCCCGGACTGTTACTCGGACTGTTGCCGGGGCTGGTGCCGGGATCGTTACCGGGATTGGGGTCTCGAGCGGGACTCTGGTCGGCGCCCGGACTGGCATCGGCACCGGGCAACACGCTGCCTTTTAGGCTGATAGCGTCGAGCGGCACGCCGCGGGCAAAGATGCCGGCGTCTCGGGGCGGCATGACCTGGCCGTTCAGAAGAATTTCAAGATCGCCGGGTTTACCCGTGACAAGGGTCATGCCGCCGCCGCCCTCGGGTGCACGAAAGACTTCGTCCTTGTGGAGGAGCTGGGTCCGATCGGGATTGGCGGTGGTGCGCAACGTGATCCAGACGTCGGCCTTGGCCCGCAACTCGACCACATCGGTCGTCGCGGGCGGCGGGGGCGACGGTGGCTTCGCAATTGCGGGCGCAGGCATGGGAGCCGCATCGGCGATAATGGCGGGCCGAGGCGTTTGCGAATCAGTCTCCGACTCAGGCGGCGTCGCAGCACTGGCGCTGTCGTCGGACGCCGGCGGTAGATCGGCTGGCAGCTCCGCAACCGACTGAGGCGGCAACGGTGGCTCCCCAGCCGCCGTCAGACGGGCTGGTACTTCCTGAATGAGTTGCACGGCCGCCCGATCTGACCCAGCGACGGCGTACCATACGCCGTAGACAGTCATTCCGAGAATGATTGCGACCAGGATCAAGGCGCCCGAGGGTACCCCTGAGTCCGGCGTCGGCACGGGGAATTCAAAAACCGGACGGTTTTTCAGACCCGAGCTTTCTTCCTTGTAGCGGCGCACGATCTCGTCGCCATCGAGGCCGAGATGATCGGCGTAGGCCCGGACAAATCCCATCGCATAGGCCTGACCGGGCAAATCCTCGTAGCGGCCGTCTTCCATGGCCACGAGATAATTGTACCGGATGTGTAAGATCGCGGCGATGTGCTGCAAGTCTTTGCCCAGGCGCATGCGAGTCGCACACAGCAACGTGCCAACCGCAGAGGTCGTCGGATCGGTATGGTGCGCGCCCTGGCCTTGCATCTGTCAAAATTTATAGTGATTGGCCCGCGATTAAAAGGGGGCTTGAGTTGCCCTTTGCGCGCCGGCGAAGGCCGGCAACTATTAGATGCGCGCCTTCGCGCGCCGGCGAAGGCCGGCAACTATTAGATGCGCGCCTTCGCGCGCCGGCGAAGGCCGGCAACTATTAGATGCGCGCCTTCGCGCGCCGGGAAGAACTCTAATCGACGCTGATCCCACGATCTTGCGTAAATGCCCGGATTCGTTCGCGGACCGATGGATCGCCGGCGCGCAGTAGATCAAGGATAAAGGGCTCGACTTCGGCCAAGACGGCGCTGCGGATGATGGCGCGTACGGGTCCCACGGCCGGGGCCGACATCGAGAGATTGCGGCATCCAAGGGCAACCAGCGCCAGCGCATCCAGCGGAACTCCCGCCATCTCCCCGCACACTGAAAATTCGACCTTGGCCGCCGCGCATTGTCCAACCACGTCGCGAATCACCTTCAGCACGGGTGGCGACAAGGTGTCGTAGCGGTGCGCGAGGCGCGTGTTGCCGCGGTCGGCGGCAAACATGAATTGCATTAGGTCGTTCGTGCCAAGCGAGATGAAGTCCGTGCGAGTCACCAGCAATTCCATTTGCCAAAGCAGCGCCGGCACCTCGAGCATCGTCCCGACGCTGACAGATTTCGGCGAGCGCCCGCCGTCACGGAGATGGCGTTCCATTTCCAAATCGAAAATACGACGCGCGGCGTCGAATTCGGCGACGCTGGCCACCATTGGGAACATCACGCGCAGCACTTCGCCCTCGGTGGCTTTGATCATGGCGCGCAACTGCTGTCGCAACAGCGCCGGCCGGTCGAGCGTTAGGCGGATGGACCGCCATCCCATGGCAGGGTTATCTTCGGGGCCACTGAACGACGAAGCCGCGATCTTGTCACCGCCAACATCGAGCGTGCGAAACGTGACGGGCTTGCCTTTGGCTCCTTCGATGACCTGTTTGTAAAGTGCGTATTGCGCCTTTACATCGGGCAAGGTCGGCATGGCCAGGAATGGCATCTCGGTGCGATAGAGCCCGATACCGTCGGCATTGCAATCCACCAATCCCTGCATATCGATAAGCAGTCCGGCATTGATGCTGATCGACACCCTGACACCGTCGCGGGTCACCGCCGGCAAATCGCGGATGGCGGCGTAGGCGGCTTTTTGCTTGGTCCGCGCGTCGATAGCGGCGGTGTAAAGTTCGATGATTTCGTCTGATGGCCTGAGGACGATCTGCTCGGCGTTGGCGTCGAGCACAATCAGATCAAGCGAATCGATGCGGCTCAGAGCCCCGTGGACTTGAGCCAGCACCGGAATATCCAAGGCCTTGGCCACTACGGCCGCATGCATGGTCGGCGAGCCCTCTTCCATGACCAAGCCCTTCAACTTGCGCCGGTCGTAATCGAGCAGTTCTGTGGGACCGATCGACCGGCAAACCAGGATGGCGTTGTCCGGCAACTCGACCCGCAGACCGCCGCCGGCAAGGATATTGAGGAGCCGGTTGGCCAGGTCTTCCAAGTCTTGCAGGCGTTCGCGCAAGATCGGATCGTTGGCTTGGGTAATGCGCACGTGCGTGTCGTCATGCACCTTCTGCACGGCGGCTTCGGCCGTCAGGCCCGAGGAAATCGCTTCGGAGATGCGGCTGATCCAGCCACGGTCGTCGGCGAACATGCGGTAGACTTCCAGGATATCGCCGTAACCCTCGGACTCGTCGCGTGAACCATCGATCAGCGCGTCGACTTCCCGGCGGAGCGCATCCAACGCATCTTGCAATCGGTGCTGCTCGGCCACGGGATCGTCGCTGACCAGCCGGCCGATGCGCACGTGGGGCTTGTGCATGACGGCGACGCCGATGCCCACGCCTGGGTTGAGGCTGGCGCCGGACAGGCGCACGTGCAACAGCGCGTTGCCTTCGGATTGGAACAGTTCCTCGCGCTTGACGACCTGGGTCGCGGCCATCAACTCGGCAATGACCATGGCCACGGTTTCGAGGGTCTCAACTTCCCAGTCGTTGAACGGGCGCTCTTCGCGAGTCTGGACCACCAGGACGCCGATGACGCGGCCGGCCTGGACCAGCGGCGCGCCCATCAGCGAGCGGAAGAAATCCTCGCCGGTTTCCGGACGGTAGACGAACTGCGGGTGGGACCATGCGTCAGCAAGCGCGAGCGGCCGCGCGTGGGCGGCGATTTCACCGACCAAGCCTTCACCGACACGCAAGCGCGTTTGGTGCACGGCTTTTTGCGCGAGACCGAAGGTCGCGAACAACTCAAGCACCTCGCCGGCGCGCATGACGTAGCATGAGCACACATCAGCACGCAGCCCCTCGGCGATGAGTGCCACGACCTTGTCGAGCCGCCCTTGGACGGCGCCCGCCCCAGCCATCACGTCTCTCAGACGCGATAGCATCCGCCGGAGATCGCCGGCGCTGAATAAATCGGTCATCAGTCGGCACTCATGGCGAGGCCATTATCACGTTGGCAAGGAACGCGAAGCCAGCGCGGCATCGGCCTGGGCCAACAACTCGGCGATGATGGCAGCAACCGGCTCTTCGCGCGTGACCATCCCGACACTTTGGCCGGCCATGAGCGAGCCGTTCTCAACATCGCCGTCGATGGCCGCGCGCCGCAAGGCCCCGGCCCAGAAGTGTTCGATCTCGAGTTGGGCCGCCAGTTGCTCGATTTCGCCGCGTAGGTATTTGTCGAGCACGCGACGCTGCGTTTCCATGAAGGCCTCCGTGCCCTGGTTGAGCAAGGCACGCACGGGGATTACCGGGAAGCGCTTATCGAGTTGCACCGTCGGCATGGCGTCACGGGCCGAAGCCCGGATGAAAGCCTGCTTGAATTTGGGGTGGGCGACGCTTTCGTGGGCACAGACGAAGCGCGTGCCCATCTGCACGCCGGCGGCGCCCATTTCGAGGAACGAGACAATGGCCTCACCACGGCCGATACCGCCAGCGACGAACACCGGTACCTCGCGAATGGTGGGCAGTATTTCCTGCGCAAGCACCGAGGTCGAGACCGGGCCAATATGCCCGCCGGCCTCGGAGCCTTCGATAACCAGCGCGTCGGCGCCGTTCTTGATCAAACGCTTGGCCATGACCAGGGCGGGCGCGAAACACACGACTTTGGAAAATGCCTTTGCCTTCCTAATGGCGTCGCCCGGCGGCACGCCACCGGCAAACACCACATGCGTGGCCTTGTTGGCGGCACAAACATCAACCAGTTCCATCAATCTCGGATGCATGGTGATGAGATTGACGCCGAAGGGTTTGGAGGTCAGCGACCGCGTGGCCTTGATTTCAGTGTCCAGCAATTCCGGCGTCATTGCGCCGCAAGCTATGACACCGAAGCCCCCAGCATTGGAGATGGCCGAGACCAGATTGCGCTCGGAGACCCAGGTCATGGCCCCGGCAAGTATGGCGACCGGGCAGCCGAGAAAGTCCGTGCCGCGTTTCCACATGGCTTTGAGGCGTGGGGAAACCACGGGCATGGCAATCGCCTGCCCCGTGTTCACGACCTTACCGGCGACGAGAGCTTCCGACATTGTCGTTCCTATTGCTTAAGCTGCGTCCAAACCATAGGCCGTGTGCAAGGCGCGCAATGCAAGCTCAGTGTATTCCTCGCTGATGAGCACGCTGACCTTGATCTCGGACGTGGAGATGATGTGAATATTGATGTTCTTGTCGGCCAACGCCTTGAACATCATTTGTGCGACGCCGGCGTGACTACGCATGCCGACGCCGATGACCGAGACCTTGACCACGGACTTGTCGGTGTCAATCGACTTGTAGGGCACCTTCATGCTGTCCTTCACGACCCTTAGCGCGCGCTCAAGATCGGCGCGGCCGGTGGTGAAGGTGATGTCGGTCGTGCCATCGCGCGCCGCATTCTGCACGATCATATCGACGTTGATATTGGCTGTGGCCAGCGGTCCGAAGATTCCGGCGGCAACGCCGGGCTGATCTTTCACGCCGATCAAAGTTACTTTTGCTTCGTCGCGGCTATAGGCGATGCCGCTCACCAGTGCTTTTTCCACGATCTCGTCCTCGTCACATACCAGCGTGCCCGGCTCGTTTGAAAAGCTGGAGAGCACCTGTACGCGCACATGGTGCTTCATGGCCATCTCGACCGAGCGGGTCTGTAATACCTTAGCTCCGAGAGAGGCCATTTCCAGCATCTCTTCGTACGTAATCTTAGCCAATTTTCGCGCGGTCTTAACGATGCGCGGATCGGTGGTGTATACCCCATCCACGTCGGTATAAATATCGCAACGGTCTGCCTTGAGCGCCGCCGACAGCGCCACCGCCGTCGTGTCGGACCCGCCGCGGCCCAGCGTCGTCACGCGGTTGTCCGGGCCGATGCCCTGGAACCCGGCGATGACCGCAACGTGCCCCTGCTCCATACGGGAAACGATATCAGCCCCTTGGATTGTCTCGATCCGGGCCTTGCCGTGGGCGTCATCGGACAAGATCGGAATTTGCCAACCGGTCCAGGACCGGGCATGGATGCCAAGCTCTTGCAGGCCGATGGCTAAAAGACCCGAGGTCACTTGTTCGCCGGTTGAAACGACCGCGTCATATTCCCGGGCGTCGTGAAGGGACGCCATTTGCGTACAATAGTCGACCAACTGGTTGGTGACGCCCGACATGGCCGAGACCACGACCGCGACCTGATTGCCACGGTCAACCTCAGCCTTGACGCGGAGCGCGACATTCTTAATGCGGGCGATATCCCCGACCGAGGTCCCGCCGAATTTCATGACTATCCGCGCCATCGAGCGCACCTAGTGGATCAAATCTAAGAAAGAGAATCCATTGGGGATTCCCTGACCGATACTGTCGTGCGGGTCTGGCGGATGCACCAGACAAAGCACGTTATCAAGCGACTGAGTGCCAAGTCCCGCGCGACGCTTGAGGGGGTATTGGCGGAC
>CAMDRB010000048.1 GCA_945906455.1 Caenispirillum bisanense | reverse complement strand
CGGCGTAACGGGCCAGACCAGCCCACAGAACGCCGCGAGGACAGAAAAACTCCTCCACCGCGATTGATCTTCCCCATCCGCACAACATTCGTGAGACTGCAAATGACCAAATTCGTCCCTTCTGCTACTTATTCAGACGTTCCCTAGTGCAATTTATGCTGCATTGCGAGATGATCATTTGGCAAGTTCCAGCGACGGCAAGACCGTCGACCTGGACCCGAAACAGCCTGGGAAGGCAGTCGCATGAGCGTCAAAGACAAAATCGCCGTGATCACCGGTGCGGCCAGCGGCATCGGCAAAGGCCTCGCCGATGCGTTCCTACGCGCGGGCGCGAAGGTGGCCATCGCCGATCTCAATGTGGCGGGCGCCGCGGCCACCGCTCGGGAACTCGATCCCACGGGTAAACGCGCCGTCGGCATCGGCATGGACGTGACCGACGAGGCCCAGGTTGATGCCGGGATGGCTAAGGTGGTTGAGGTCTTCGGGGGGATCGACGTGCTGGTCTGCAATGCCGGTGTGCAGATCGTTGCGCCGCTCGATGAGTTCGATTTCGGCCAATGGAAGAAGCTGCTGGCGATCCATCTGGACGGCGCGTTTCTTACCACCAGGGCCGCCCTACGCACCATGTACAAGCAAGGCCGCGGTGGAAGCATCATCTACATGGGCTCGGTGCATTCCAAGGAGGCCTCGGTGCTGAAGGCACCTTATGTCACCGCCAAGCACGGCCTTATCGGCCTGGCCAAGGTCGCCGCCAAGGAGGGTGCTGCCCATGGCGTAAGGGCCAATGTCGTTTGCCCCGGCTTCGTGCGCACGCCTCTGGTTGAGAAGCAGATTCCCGAGCAAGCCAAGTCCCTTGGAATTTCTGAGGCCGAGGTCGTCAAGAACGTCATGTTGAAGCACACGGTTGACGGCGAATTCACCACCATCGAGGACGTGGCCGCGGCGACGTTATTTTTCGCCTCGTTTGAATCCAACGCCCTCACCGGCCAGTCGCTGGTCGTGAGTCACGGTTGGTTTATGCAATAAATTCGGGAAATCGTGCGCGCCGATCAGCGGCCGACGGTTCCTGCGCGAGCGTAACGCCGGGGAGAGCTAAGCTCGTTCCCCGGCGCTCAATTCGTAAGCTAAAGAGCTTCCTTCAGGTCTTTGGCAGCCCGGAAGGCAACTTTCTTGCTGGCCTTGATTTTGATGGCTTCGCCGGTTGCCGGGTTACGGCCCATGCGCGGCGGACGCTTACGAACCTGGAGAATGCCGAAGCCCGTCATGCGGAGCTTGTTGCCCTTCTTGAGGTTCTTGGCGATCAAGCCGACGAGGTCGGTCAGGATTTCGTTGGCGACTTTCTTGGACAATTCATGCTTTGCCCCAAGCTCCGCAGCGAGGTGTTTCAGGGTGACGACCGCTTGCTTGGTCGGGTCTTTAGTGGCCATTTTCTCGATCCTTTCTCGAAGATGATGAGCTCAATTGCGCTTCGGAGAGAATCACACCCGTCTCATTTATGCAAGCGCCGCAATTCAAAAAACGCGTTTTAGCCCGGAAATTTCGATACATCTTGCATCAGGCGCTTTTTAGGCGCCGGTCAGGAGGTGTAACAAAGGCCCTATTTGCCGGATGATTCGGCATGTTTCGCGTCGCTCTAGCCTGTGGATAAAATCACGTCGCGGCTTAAGACCGATTCACAAACCGTTGAATTAAATCACGAAATCGCGCGAGGGGCACGAGCGAGAACCCCTTTGAAACCGGGCATCGGGCTTCGCCACCAAGCATTCGCGATCCGACCGGCGATGAGAAACTCAAGGTGATCTCGCCGTTCCGGTTTTGCGGTTAGGATGAAGGTGGTGCCCCCTGCCGTCGGGCGGTAAGCTTGCTAGACCGCAATCCGAGCGTATCGAATCGCGATTGCGGTCTAGATTCTTGAAGTGGTTCCGCATGACTGGTCCGCTTACCAATCGTCGAATTGCCCTTGCCGAAACGCGCGAGCTCGACCTGCTTGCGGGAATGCTCGAGCGTGAAGGGGCCGAGGTCATTCGCAGCCCGCTGATTGCCATACATGACGCGCCCGATGTCGAGCGGGTTGAGGCCTGGCTGCGCCGCTTCGTTGGCGGGCATCATGCCGACATCGTGCTCTATACCGGCGAGGGCGTGCGGCGCCTGGTTGGATTTGCCGAGCGCGCCGGGTTGCGCGATGAGCTGATCGAAGCGCTTGCCAAAGTTCGCAAGTTCGTCCGTGGACCCAAACCCGTACGTGCGCTACGCGAGATCGGTCTTTCAGGGGATGTCACCGTCGACCCGCCGACGACCGACGGGATCATAGCCGCGTTTGACCCCATGGATTTGCGCGGCCGCCGTATTGCCGTACAAATCTACGGCCAGAAGCCCAATAAGGCTCTTCTCGATTTTCTTGAGGGGCGTGGCGCCGAATGCGATGTGGTTGCACCTTATGTCTACGCTTCCGAGGCCGATGACCAGCGCGTCGAATCTCTGATCGCGGAGATGGCCAGCGGCCGGGTCGCGGCAATCGCGTTTACCAGCTCGTCGCAGGTTGAGCGGCTCTTCGAGGTGGCGGCCAAAGCCAACCGCCAGGAAGTTCTGAAAACAGGGTTCGCGCGCACAAAAATTGCCGCGATCGGCCCGGTCGTTGAAAGCGAACTCAACCGCTACGGCTTGCGCTCAGACGCCATGCCGAGTAAATCGTTTACGCTTAAGCCACTCGTCCGTTCGATTTTGCAAATGTTCGACCAGGAAGTGCAGCGATAGCTTTAACGGCGAGCGGCCACGCGAATCCTGGCAGAACCTAAGCGACGGCCTGCTGCTGGGTCTCGCGCAGGATGTTGGTGAGTTCGGGTATGCACGTGCCGCAGTTGGTTCCCGCGCGAAGCGCTCGGCCGATCTCGGCCACCGATGTCAGGCGTTCGTCGACGATGGCCTGCTTGATCACGGCGAGGCGAACGGCGAAACACGCACAGATCATCGCCCCCGATGATTTCGGCCGCGCGCCGAGATCGCCGAGGGTTAGAAGGGCTGCCAAACCCGCATCATCAACGATCTCGCCAAGCATGGCGGCGGCGGCGTCGCGTTCGGGGACCGGCTCGATCGTCCCCCGCGCGAGGAAGAGGCAAGCGTCAAGGCGGCCGCCGACAATGCTGGTGAAGCGGTAGACGCCGCGTCCCTCGTCGCACATATCACGCCGTTCGGTCCCCTGGGGCGCGTTCAGCACCTGGTTAGCCCATGACATAAGATCGGCGGCCTCGGGCAGCGGTTCCCATCCTCGGAGCGCAAAGGCTTGGCCCTGGGCCAGAGGAATTCGCACACAGTAGAAGTCTCCGCCCGGCCCTTGGCCGGCACGGCTGAGCAGGAGGCCACGCCACAGAGTCGGCACGGGAGCGAGCCGCGCCGGCGTCGCCTTGAGTTCGGGCTGTCCCGAGATCGGATCGCGTGCCGCGGTCACCAGCTTATTGACCAGGCATGTGGTTCCGAACTGCTCCGTCCAATGCATCGGCACGAACACTTCGCCGACCCGTTGGGCTTTCGTGACCTCGGCGGGAAAGAGTGCGGTGCCATGCTCGGTCTCGATGCGCAGGAGATCGCCGGTCGCGACGCCCAATTTTCCCGCATCGTACGGATGGAGCGCCGCGGTGGGCTTGTCCTGGTGAGTCATGAGCAGCGGCACGCGCCCGGTCCGGGTCATGGTGTGCCACTGGTCGCGAATCCGCCCGGTATTGAGCAGGTATGGAGCATCCCGGCCGGTCGATGCCGCCGGCGGTCGCCAGGTTGTCGGAACCATACGCGCGCGGCCATCGGGGGTGGAAAAGCCCCCGTCGGCGAACAGGCGGCCGGCTTCGGTCGGTCGAGGGCCAGACGGCAGCGGCCAACGAACCGGTTCAAGCGCGTCATAGCCGGCGTCGGTCAGGCCGGCGAGGGCGCCGATGTCGAATGCACGGCGCCCCGCATTCCCGTCGCCCGACAGCGCCGCGTGCCGGCGGAAGATATCGCCGGGACGGCTGTAGGCGAAGGCCTCCGCCCAGCCCATGCGCCGAGCAACTTCGGTCATCATCCACCAGTCGGGTCGCGCCTCGCCGGGTGGCGCGCGGAAAGCGCGTTGACGAGATATTCTGCGCTCGGAGTTCGTGACCGTGCCGTTCTTTTCGCCCCAGCCGGCGGCGGGAAGAACGACGTGGGCCAAGGTGGTGGTATCGGTCTGCCAACAGTCCGATACCACCACCAGGGGACAGGACTTAAGCGCCTGGCGGATGCGAGCCACACGCGGCATGCTGGCGGCAGGGTTGGTGGCCATGATCCAGATCGCCTTGATGCGGCCGTCACCAACGGCATCAAACATCTCAACCGCCTTGTGGCCGGCGCTCGCCGCGATCTTTGGCGAACGCCAGAATTGCGCCACGCGCTCGATCTCAACGGGATCGTTGAAGTCGACGTGGGCGGCAAGCTGGTTGGCGAAGCCGCCGACTTCGCGCCCGCCCATGGCGTTCGGCTGACCGGTGACGGAAAACGGACCCATGCCCGGGCGCCCAATGCGCCCCGTAGCGAGATGGCAGTTGATGATCGCGTTGACCTTGTCGGTCCCGGCCGACGATTGATTGACGCCTTGCGAGAACACCGTAAGGGTCCGCTCGGTGGCGGCGAACCAGGCGTAGAATCTGGCGATTTCCTCGGGCGCGAGTCGGGTTAGTGCGGCGACCTCGGCAATCGTCGCGGTTCCGCCGCGGGCCGAGGCCAGCGCGTCGCCAAGTCCGCTGGCATGGTCAGCGGTCCAGCGCTCATTGACCTGGCCGTTTTCGGCCAAATGAACCAGGAGGCCATTAAACAGCGCAACATCGGTTCCCGGCGCGAGGGGCAGGTGAAGATCGGAGATTTCGGCGGTGGCCGTCCTTCGGGGATCGATCGTCACAACCCGCGTGCCGCGCGTCTCACGCGCGCGGGCGAGCCGGTCGTAAAGGACCGGGTGGCACCAAGCGGTGTTGCTACCAACGAGAACAACGAGATCGGCTTCGTCCCAGTCCTCGTAGATTCCGGGAACAACATCCTCGCCGAAAGCTCGAACATGCCCGGCCGCTGTCGATGCCATGCACAGCCGCGAATTGGTACCGATGTTCGCCGCGCCGATGAATCCTTTCATCAGCTTGTTGGCGACGTAATAGTCTTCGGTCAACAACTGGCCCGAGACGTAGAAGGCCACCGCTTCGGGACCGTGGGCGGCGATGGTTTCGGAAAACCGCCGCGCCACCAGATCGAGGGCTTCGTCCCACCCGGTTTCCCGGCCATGAACGCGCGGGCGCAGGAGGCGTTGGGAATCATCAAGAGTTTCGGCGAGCGCCGCCCCCTTCGAGCATAACCGCCCGCGGTTGGCCGGATGCAGCGGATCGCCCTCGATCTTTCCGTCCGCGGTTGCCACCACCCCGCAACCGACACCGCAGTAGGGGCAGGTCGTGCGAACGCGCTTCATGCCGTCTTCTTGAGCGGCCGCAAGAGGAGGATGCGGGCGTTCTCAACGCGAACCGGGATGGTGTGGGCGCAGCCGTGGTCGGGTGCCGCTGCCTCACCACTGGCAAGTTCGATCACCCAGCCGTGCAGCGGACAGGTGACCCGCCGCCCATGGACAATGCCTTGCGACAACGGCCCGCCCTTGTGCGGGCAGCGGTCCTTGAGCGCAAAAATCTCGTCGGCACCGGTGCGAAAAACCGCGATATCTCCGTCCACCGTTGAAACGACTTTCGATCCAAGCCGCGGCACCTGATCGATGGCGCCGATGTCGATCCAACCCGCGCTGCTCTCGACGACCTTGCTCATCTCAAGCGATCTCGGCCAGTACTCGGAACTCCTCGGCGCGGGGAGTATCGCTCGCACGTTCCGCCCATGGGTCGGTCTGGAAAAACTGCTGCGAAAAGCGGAACCGCGCGGCCAGTGCCTTGCGCCCCGGTTCGTCATCGACAATGCGCGCCTTTACGGATTCGAGCCCAACGCGCTCGATCCACGGCGCCGTGCGATCGAGATAGTGGGCCTCCTCGCGGTAGAGCTGGAGAAAGGCCGCGCAATACTCCAAGACCTCAGATTCGGTCGTTACCTTGCACAAGATGTCCGTGCCGCGAAGCTTGATGCCGCCGTTGCCGCCGACATGCAATTCCCAGCCGCTTTCGACGGCGATGACGCCGAAATCCTTGATCGTCGCCTCGGCGCAGTTCCGTGGGCAACCCGAGACCGCGAGTTTGACCTTGTGTGGATGCCACGAGCCCCATGTCATTTTCTCGAGAGCAACGCCCATCGCGGTCGAATCTTGTACGCCGAAGCGGCACCATTCGGAGCCGACGCAGGTCTTCACCGTGCGCAGCGCCTTACCGTAAGCGTGCCCGGAGACCAGGCCGCCGGCGTTGAGGTCGCGCCAGACCGCCGGCAACTGCTCCTTACGGACTCCGAGCATATCGATGCGCTGGCCGCCGGTGAGCTTTACGGTCGGAATATCGTACTTATCCACGACATCGGCGATGGTTCGCAGCTCCCGGGCGCTGGTCGTCCCGCCCCACATGCGCGGAATCACCGAGAATGTGCCATCCTTTTGGATGTTCGCGTGCGCCCGCTCGTTGATAAAGCGCGATTGGGCGTCGTCCTTGTACTCTTCCGGCCAAGCGCAAAGCAGATAGTAGTTCAGTGCCGGGCGGCAACTGGCGCAGCCTTCCGGCGCCGACCATTCGAGAGCAGCCATGACCGCGGGAATCGACTTGAGCGAGTCCGCGACGATCGCCGTGCGGACCTCGTCGTGGGTTCGTGTCGTGCATTTGCACATCGACTTGACTGTGGGCGCCTGCTGATAGCTGTCGCCCAAGGCTTGGGTGAGCAAGGCCTCGACCAATCCGGTGCAGCTGCCGCAGGATGCGGAAGCCTTGGTGTGGTAGCGGACGTCTTCGAGCGTCGCCAAGTTCTTTTCGGCAATTGCTTTGGTGATGGTGCCCTTGCACACGCCGTTACACCCGCAAATCTGATAATCGGCGGCCAAGTCCGCTACGCTGGTGGGCTTGATCTTGCCCATGGCCGCGACGATCGCTTGGCCGAATATGGCGGCGTCGCGAAACGGCGTAATGTCTTCGGCCTTTCGCATCAGCTCGAGATACCAGCCGCTGTCGGTGACGTCGCCGTACATCACCAGGCCGTCGATGCGGCCGTCGCGCACGATGAGCTTCTTGTAAATCTGGCGGGTGGTGTCGTGGTAGGTCAGCTCGCCGCAATCCTCGCCGCCGCTGAAGTTTCCGGCGGAGAACAAATCAATCCCGGTGACCTTCAGCCGCGTTGCCGGCGCGGCGCTGACGAAGCACGACTCGGTACCCGCGTCGCCGGCCAGATGGTCGGCGCAGACCTTGGCCATATCCCAAATCGGCGCAACTAGCCCAAAAGTTTTCCCGCGATGTTCAACGCACTCGCCCACCGAGAAAATGTCGGCATCGGAGGTTCGCATATCGTCGGCGACAACAATCCCGCGGTTGATATCGAGCCCGGCGGCACGGCCGAGATCGACATTCGGCCGAATGCCAATGGCCATGACGACAAGATCGCCCGGGACCGTGCGCCCGTCGGACAACCGGATTCCTTCGACGCGCTCGGTGCCGAAGATCTCCTCGGTCTGACCGTTCATGAAAAAATTGATCTCGCGTTCGTCGAGATCGCGCTGGAGCAGCTTGCCGGCGGCCACATCGAGCTGGCGCTCCATCAGGGTATCCATGAGGTGGACGACGGCAACGTCCATGCCGCGCTTCAGAAGCCCATTGGCCGCCTCCAGGCCGAGCAAGCCACCGCCGACGACGATCGCTTTCCGGTATTGGGTTGAGGCGCCAATCATCTGGTCGACATCGGCGATGTCGCGGAAGGCACAGACCCCGGCGAGGGTCAGGCCGGGAATCGGTGGAACAATGGGGCGCGACCCGGTTGCGAGCAGGAGCCGGTCGTAGTGTTCAACGCGGCCCGATTTCGCAGTCACCGTTTTCGCGGTGCGGTCGATCGACAGCACGGGATCTCCGGCGAATAGGCGAATGTTGTTATCGCCATACCAGCTGAGCGGATTGATCACCGTCTGTTCGATGGTTTTTTCGCCGGCCAATACTGACGACAGCAAGATGCGGTCGTAATTGACGTGCGGTTCGGCGCCGAAGACCGTGATTTGATAGCGATAGGGCGCGCGCTTCAGCAGCTCCTCGACCGTTCGCATGCCGGCCATGCCGTTGCCGATGACGATCAATCGTTCCTTGCGGTGGACCATATTCATCGATGGACCCTTTCATGTCTGTAGAGGACGGGCCGATGCGTCGTGCGACAAACCATCAGATTCGAGCAGCGCTGAGCACGGCTGCGCCCCAGGTCGTGCGCCAGCGCCGTTTGATTCGATTGAGGCCGATGAGGGCGATTAGCGCGAGCGCCGCGAACAGTATCAGGCCGCCTTGGTAACTGCCGGTCATCTGCTTGGAATAACCGAGGCTGGAGGCAAGATAGAATCCGCCAATGCCGCCGGTCATGCCCACCAGCCCCGTCATGACGCCGATCTCGCGCCGGAAGCACTGAGGCACCAGTTGAAAGATCGCGCCGTTGCCCATGCCAAGCGCCGTCATCCCGGCCATGAAGATTGTGGCCGCCTGCCACACCTGAGGCAGGGCAAAGCTGACCGCGACCAGCGCCGCGGCCGCGAAGACATACATGAAGGAAAGCGTTTTGATGCCGCCGATCCGATCGGCCAGGGCGCCGCCCAGCGGTCGAAACAGCGAGCCCATGAAGACACAGGCCGCGGTAAAATAACCGGCCGCTACCGGGCTGAGGCCGTATTGGTCGTTAAAGTAGATGGGCAGCGACGATGCCAAGCCGACGAAGCCACCGAATGTGACACTATAGAAAAACATGAACCACCAGGCATCGATGTTCTTGAGCACACCGAGATACTGGGTGAGCGACTTCGCTGGTGGCCGGTCGGGACTGTCCTTGGCGAGCGTCACGTAGATGGCGAGTACGACCGTCAGCGGGATAGCGGCGAGTCCAAAAACGTTGTTCCAGCCAAAGGCCACCGCGAGGCTCGGCGCAAACAACGACGCCAGCACGGTGCCTGAATTGCCGGCACCGGCGATTCCAAGTGCGGTTCCTTGATGCTCCGGCGGATACCAGCGCGAGGCGAGGGGAAGGGCGACGGCGAATGAAGCGCCGGCGAGGCCGAGGACTAGGCCGAAAACCAGAATTTGATCAAAGCTGTGGACCCCATGGAACCAGGCAAGACCCAGTCCGGCGATCACCAGCAGCTGGGCCAACAGACCGGTCCGCTTTGGCCCGATATGATCGACAAGAACGCCGAGGAAGAGGCGCAAAATCGCGCCGGCCAGGACCGGGACCGCGACCATCAAGCCTTTTTGGGCGGGGCTCAGGCCAAAATCCTCGGCGATCTGGATGCCGAGGGGACCGAGGATCACCCAGACCATGAAACTGAGGTCAAAGTAGAGGAACGTCGCGATCAGCGTTGGCAGATGCCCGGCTTGCAAGAAACTCTTCTTCACCTAGGATTCCTCTTGTTATGCCGCTTTAGAGCGAGGCAGTAGTCCGTTCCCGGGCGGGCGCAATCTCCGGAACCCTGAAAATATGCCCAAAAATTAGCCTCTAATTTGAGAATCCGATTTCGGGAGAGCCTCGACCAATCATAGCCCGTTGCTGCGTTGCAATATATATTCCAAGCATATATTACATATAAACAAAGGCATTATTTCCGCCGGCGTTCACGGGGCGCCATTCTGCGATGCACATGCCTATTATTTACGCACGACTGGAGGCCAGGACTCGGCCGGAATGGTTGGATTCCGGGTCGCGGAGCCGTCACCGCCTCCGACCAGCGCGCTTCCCGTCCATAGAGCGCGCTATGCTCCGAGCGGCGCCGAGGACCCCATGACTGAAGAACTGGACGTACGTTTCAGCTTTCACACCGCCCAAGGCGTCCGTCCGCGCAATGAGGACTACGTCGGCGCATATCTCGGCACGCCGCAGCAGCGACTGCGACATGGCGTCATGCTCTCGGTTGCCGACGGTGTCGGCGGCACCAAGGGCGGGCGCGTAGCGGCGGAACTCGCGACCCGGACCTTCGTCGAGGGCTACTACGGGCTACCGGAAACAATAGGCGCGAGCCAAGCGGCCGCGGTATCGATCGAGGCCGTCAATCGCTGGATTTTTGCCCAAGGCAAAGCCGACGCCGCGCTCCGCGGCATGGCGTCGACGCTAACCGTCCTGATCCTGCGCGGACGTCAATCGCACATCGTCCATGTCGGCGATACGCGCCTCTATCGACTGCGCGAGCGGCGGCTTACACAACTCACGTCCGATCACACCCTGGATAGCCCCGATACCCGACATATCCTGCTTCGCGCCGTGGGCGCCGAACCCAGTATACGGGCCGACTACACCGTCGACGCGGTCCGGCAGCACGATCGCTTCCTTCTGTGCAGTGACAGCGTGCACGGCAGCCTCCGCGATGCGCATATCCGCGATCTTCTCCTGGCCCACCCGACGCCCGAGGAGGCGGCCCGTGTTCTAGTCAACGCCGCCTTGGCCGCGGGCTCGAGAGACAATGCAACCGCGCTGGTCGCGGACGTCATCGGCTTGCCGATTACCGATCACGTCGAACTGAGCGAGGTGATCGCCAACCTTCCCATCCTGCCGCCGCCCTCGCCGGGCGATGTCATCGACAATTTTGAATTGGGTGAGGTGCTGGCCAACGGTCGCTACAGCCGGCTGTTCAAAGCCGTCGACCGCGATCACCATCGCGACGTGGTCGTCAAGTTTCCGAAGCCGAATGTCGCCGACGAATTATCGCTGCGGCTGGCGACGATGCGCGAGATCTGGGTGCCGTCGCGCGTCAGAAGCCCTTGGGTGGGCGAGATCATCGAGCTCGCCCCGCAGCGCCAGAGCCGCTTGTACTCCGTGATGCCTTTTTATGACGGCGAGACCTTGGAACGGCGCCTGAGCCGCCGCCCAAGCATCTCTCCGACTGTCGGAATCCCGATCGCCATTCAACTTGCCAAGGCGATTGCGACCTTGCACCGCGCCGGCATCGTTCATCGGGATATCAAACCCGATAACGTGATCATCAGATCTGACGGCGGCCTGAAGTTGATCGATCTCGGCGTTGTTTACCTGCCGAAATTCGAAGACTTTCCCGCCGCCGACACGCCGGGAACGCCGAGTTATATGGCGCCGGAGCTTTTCGAGGGCCTGCGCGCCAACGCCGAAACCGATCAATTCGCGCTGGGTGTGACGATCTACCGCATGTTCAGCGGCGGGGCGTACCCATACGGCGAGATCGAGCCGTTCTCGCGGCCACGCTTCGGCAAGCCGGCGCCGCTGCTCCGCCATCGACCGGAACTTCCGGTTTGGCTCGATGCGGTTATCGCGAAAGCTATTGCGGTGGACCCGGCCATGCGCTTCGCCGACACCATTGAGTTCGGTTTCGAACTCGAAGACGGAGCGGCCCATGGGCAGAAAGCATTGCCTCGCCGCCGGTCGCTTTATGAGCGCAACCCGGTTCTGGTCTGGCAATTCGTCGCGCTGATCCTTGCCGGGTTACTCGTGATGGTCCTCAGTACGAAGACCTAGACCGCGCGATTTACGCCGCAGCCTCGGCCGGCCGGACGTATGTCCGTTCTTTGTAGAATTTCGCGACAAAAATGAAGAACACGGAAGCCAGAGCGCCGAGCGCGGCGAAAAACAGGAAGTACATGGGCCCAACCAATTTGTAGGTCGAGACGACGGACGTCTCGGGCTGGAAGGTTCCCGTGCTGACCACCGGTCGGTTGTGGATGGCATCGGCCAGGCGCACACGATTTCCGGCGGCATCGATCTCGGCAATCAGGAAAGTGCCGCGCAGGGCGGCCGGTTCCGCACTATCGCCGTCTATCCGGATGCCGTTGTCGCCGGCGAAGTCGATCTTCTGCCCAGTCTGCATTCCCGATACGTCGGCGAGGCCAACCCAGGTCTCGGCGCCGGCGGTGATCTCGGTAGCTGCCAGCGGTTTGACCATGGCGCTGTTGACCTGCGCGGTGAAGGCATTGCCGAAGCTCACCGACAGCAGATAGGTAGCCGCCATGATGAAGCTTTTCACCTTCAAGGGCGCTTGATTGTAGGAAAACTCCAGAGCCGTGATCGAGATCATGACCTCAGATGCCGTGAGTATGACGTATGCCCCGATCTGCCACCACAGACTGACGGTCTCGCCGCGCATGATGCGCTCTTCGGCCATAGCGACGATCACAAACGACCCAGAGATCAACCACAGGCCGATACCGATTTTGCGCAAGGGCGTCAGCGGAAAGATTTTTCCGATCGCCGGATAAATGACGAAGGTATAGATCGGGACGAGCAGGAGCACGAGAATGCCGTTGACCACCTGAATCTGGGACGGCAGCATCTCATAAGAGGTCAGCGCGTCCAGCACCGGCACGCCGGCCAAGAAGCCGAAGAGATGCTTGTCCATGAGATCCGACGTGGCCTGCAACGTCCAGGTCTGGCCATTGGATTGATCCCACAAGGACCAGAAGACGGCGATAAAGACGTAATAGATTCCCGCGAGGCTGAGGATTTGTTTGAGTGCCGCGCCGGTGAAGACTTCCTCCATCCAGACGCGCAATTCGGCCGGCAGCGCGTTACGCAGTCCGGTCTTAATGCTAAGGAACACAAGCAGCACGAGGAGCGACATCATTGTCAGCAGCGCCGCGATCGTTCGGTAGTCGGGGCCGACGGTGTTGAAAACCCAGACGGCTAGTCCGAGCACGGGCACGAGAGCCAGGGCGAACACCGCCACGCCGCGATTGGCGCCCCGGGTCATGGCGGGCGGAACGACGACGAATCTGTGCCGTCCCAGCCAGAAAACCAAGGTCGCGAGGAACATCATGGCCGCCGGGATGCCGAAGGCTACGCCGGGCCCGTAGGATTCCAGCCACACCGGGCAAAAGTAGATCGAAATCGAAGATCCGGCGTTGATCGACAGATAGAAATAGCTGAAGGCCCGCTCGATCAGATGTTGATTCTTAGTGGTGAATTGGTCGCCGACGTTGGTGGACACACAAGGCTTGATCCCGCCCGTACCGAAGGCCATCAACATTAGACCCAGCGCAAGCGTGGTTGGCCCGCGGTCTAACGCGATGACAATGCAGCCCGCGCAATAGACCACCGCCAGTACCATGATGGTGCGGAACTTGCCCCAGAAAACGTCCGCAAGAATTGCGCCGATCAATGGAAAGAAATAGGCCGCGAACTTGAACAGCGACTGCCACTCGGTTGCCTGAGCCTGGCCGAACTGCAGGTTCTGGGTCATGTAAACCGCGAGAATCGCGTTGATGCCGTAGAAGCAGAACCGCTCGGCGAATTCATTGGCGATGATGAAGGGAAGGCCCGACGGCATTTGGTCGTCGGTGGGCTTGGCGCGCGCCCCGGCTGGAAGTGAGGTTGTGTCCGCGATCGCCATGGATGATCTCCCGCTCAGTTCGTTGTGCCCGCGCCGGGCGACTTCATGCCCAACTGACGATATAGGAATGCCAAGATATCGGCCTGCTGCTCGATGCGTTCGGCCAGAGCGCTGCCCTGACCGTGACCCGAGGACTTACTGATGCTGAGCAGAATTGGCAACTCCGAGGAGGTCGCCGCCTGCAGTGCGGCAGCGAACTTCTTGGACTGCATGGGATTGACCCGGCCGTCGTTGGCGCCGGTGGTCATCATCACCGCCGGATAGCTCGTTCCGGCGGTGATGTGGTGATAGGGCGAATAGGCGTAAAGCGCCTTGAACTGGTCGGGGTCCTTCACGGTGCCGAACTCGGTGGTATTGAAGCTGCCGTTGGGGTCGAGTTCGACCCGGAGCATGTCGTAGATGCCCACCGAGGCGATCACGGCCCGCGCCATCTCCGGATGCTGGGTGACCATCGCCCCCATCAAGAGGCCGCCATTGGAGCCGCCCATCAATGCCAGCTTTTCCGGCTTGGTGTATTTGCGGTCGATGAGCATGCGGCCGGCAGCCGCAAAATCGTCGAACACGTTCTGCTTCTTGTTGAGGTTGCCCTGCAAGTGCCAATCCTCGCCGTACTCGCCGCCGCCACGGATATTGGCCTCGACATAAATCCCGCCCGCATCCAGCCATAACCGCCAGCGGGGGCCGAGGAAATGGGGCGTATGGCTCAGTCCGTAACCACCGTAGCCATAAAGCAAGGTTGGATTCTCACCGTTCATCACCGTGCCCTTGCGCCGCATGATGCTGACGGGAACGCGTGTGCCGTCCTTGGAGACGGCGAATTCGCGCAGGACTTCGGTATCGTCGAAGGCGGCGGGGCTGGTGATCTTCAGGCTGGTCTCGGCGCTTTTGCCGGTCGCCGACGTCCAGCGCGCGTAATAACGCGGGCGCAGGTAAGTGAGGACGTCATAGAGCACATCGCCGTTGGGCAGGGCCTCGATTTCACCGACCGACGAGACCTCGGGCAGCGGCAGGGTCCCATTCGCCGCGCCGTCGAGGCCGAACACGCGCACTTGGCCCGGCCCGCCGATAATATACTGCACAAATAGGCGATCTTTTGTCAGAGTCAGCGAGTGCGACCAGTCGGTGGAAACAATGGCATTGTCACCCTCGGGCACAATCACCTTGGCGCGGGCAAGTACGGGATCGCCCGGCGAGAGTTTGAGGATCTTGCCCTTGGGCGCATTGGCGCGGGAGATCAGGTAGACCATGTCGTCGTGGCCGATCACCGCAGCGACCGCTCCGTCCTCGAACCTGGCGATCTGCACTTTTGTGCCGTCGGCCTTCAAGAGCCAGTGGGCGAATTTACCGCCGTCGCCGAGCTGCACGCTAGCGAGCACGTAATTCTTGCTGTAGCGGTTATCGAACAGGATCTCGGCGATGCGCGGCAAGCCGTCTTTCTCGCCTAGGATCAACGCGTCTTTGGCCGCGTCGGTACCGAGGCGGTGGAAATAGGCCTGCTGGTAGAAGTGCTGATCCTCCTCGCTGCGCTCCTTTCCGGGAAAGCGCGTGTACCAGAACCCATTGCTGTCCACGGCCCATGCCGCGCCGCCGCCAGCCGTCGGATACTGGACTTTTGGGATCGGCGCTTCGATCTCTTTGCGGGTGGCGACCTCATAGATATGGAGCGTGCCATCCTCGCTGCCGCCCACGGACATGGAGACGGCGATCAGCTTGCCGTCAGGCGACGGCACGTACCAGTCGATCGCGGTTCCGCCTTTGGCGTCGATGGCATTGGGATCGAGCACCGCGACTTGGGTCGTCGGGTCGGCCGAAGCATCCATCACCACCAGCTGCGGCTGCTGCATTGCCGGATCGTTGAACATGGCAAAGAGTTTGCCGCCCGCCGCCTGCAGGTCGTAGTGGGTACTCGATGTTGCTGTGGTCAGCTCGGTCAGCCGGGCTTTCACCGCGGCGTAATTCGGAACCTCGCTGAGGATCTTTCGGGCGCGGGCAGTTTGCGTATCGCCCCAGGCATCGACTTCAGGGTCGCCGGCATTCTCCAGCCAGCGATAAAAATCTTGCACTTGCACGCCCTGGACACTGTCGGTCACCGGGCGCCGGGCCGTTGGCGGGGCGCCTCTGTCCGCGGCCTCGACCGCGGCGGCGCCTAGGCCAAGGGCGAGCGCAAGGCGAAGGCCGAACGCAAGGCACTGGCCCCCCCGAAGAAAAATGCCGCGCAGGCTCATGGCGCCCCCCAACTTATATCGGCCCCGACTACTGCAGCGCTGAGACGTTGCGCCGACTAGAGTAGCCACTCTTGACCGCTCCCAGCAACGGCCGGAGCCGGGTTTCCCGGAAAGCTGACATAATTAGGGTCAGAGTAAAATTATTAATTGTACTCTGACCCTAATTATTCCTCGGCCTAGAAGCTGACTTTGCCGGCGGTTCCGTCGGGCGGGCGCCGGGCATGGGTGGCCTGCTCGAAGGCGTGGCCCAGCGACAGCAACACCTGCTCCGACCAACGCGCACCGATGAACGAGAGGCCCACCGGCAGTCCGGCCACTGCGCCCATAGGCACCGTCAGGTGGGGATATCCGGCGATCGCCGGAATGCTGCTGGCAGATTGACCGCCGGCGTCCAAGCCGGTTGCCGGGTCGTCGAGAAAGGCCGGCTCGGCTGTCGGCGTGACCAGGGCGACGACATTGTTTTCCCGAAGGGCGCGATCAATGCCTTCGGGGCCGGTGATGCGCTGAGCGGTTTCAACGGCTTGCTTATAAATGGGATCATCGAAGCCGTTGGTTGCTTCCGCCATCTCGAACCGGTCCTGGCCGAACAACACGGTCTCGCGCGGTTCCGTCTTATTGAAGGCGATGAGATCAGCAAGTGTGCGCGTCTTCACAGCCGGGGGCATCTTGGCCAAGTAGGCATTGAGGTCGAACTTGAAATCGGTGTTCAGTATCACCTGACTGTACTGCGAATAATTTTGCGCCCCGAAACTGTTGATATCGATCAGCTCAGCGCCTTGCGCTTTCAGGGCCGCGAGCGCGGTCTCGAACACGGCATTCAACTTCGGTGAATACCCGGTCACGAAGCGCATGACGCCGATCCGCGTGCCCTTCAGGGCATTTGGATCCAAGCCTTTGAGATAGTCGGTCTTGTGCGCGTCGGCCTCGCCCGTCGCCAGATCGGCTGGATCGCTGCCGGCGATAGCCGTCAAGACCGCAGCCGCGTCGGCGACGTTGCGCGCCATGGGTCCCGCCGTATCCTGGTTATGACTGATGGGCACAATGCCGGTGCGTGACACCAGCCCGACAGTCGGCTTCAGGCCGACCAGACCGTTCATGGCCGAGGGGCAGGTGAT
>CAMDRB010000047.1 GCA_945906455.1 Caenispirillum bisanense | reverse complement strand
TGTCAGAGTCGGACCACTAGCAAATTAATAGGTTTGTGGTGCGGATCAAACAGGATGCGTAAGACTTAAGCGTTTGATCCGCACCACCAGGTAACGCTTGATCCGATCACGAGGCCGGGTCAGGCTGGCATTCGAGCGTGCTGAAAGCGATTGGAGGAGGGAGAGCTATGACGTCGACGCTGCCGCTGCCGCTGCCGGTCACACTTATAACTGCCTGTATCATGACCTTGTTCTATCTCGTGCTGAGCGCGCGGGTCAGCCGAGGCCGCATGCGTTATCGCGTGTCCCTAGGTGACGGCGGAAATCAAGACCTGCTTGCCCGCATGCGCGCCCATGCCAATTTCATCGAGTATGTGCCGCTACTTCTGATCCTGATCGGGGTTTTGGAGATCTCCAGCGCCGACCCGGTCGCCTTGGCGGCCGGCGGCGGGTTGCTGGTGGTGTTCCGCCTCATGCATGTGATTGGGATACCGCGTCCGGCACCGAATATATTCCGGTTCGTCGGCGCATCGGGCACGTACCTGCTGCTGCTGGCCGCATCCATCTGGGGGCTGGCCCTGGTCTTTGTCGAGTAGGGCGCTCCCTTGGCATTGGCAAAGTACGTTTTACCGCACTGAATGGGGCTCGGCGCCGTTTCGGCCCTTGCCCTGGGGTCCGCACCACGCTTAGCATGCCGACAGTTTGGATATACGACTGCGTGCAAAGGCGCGCATCGATATGAATGCCGGCGTTTCGCCGGCAGAAGGGACAAAGAAGATGCGCAGGATCTGGCACCGCCTTTTCATAGGCAGCGGACTCATTTTGGTGGCATGTGGCCTCGCACTTGCGCCCCACGCCATGGCGGCGGAGCCGCCGTGGAGCCCGGTCGAGGTCAGCGTGTTCGCGACGGACACCGGCTTTGACTTCGCCAACGACGACGGCATTCCGTTCTTCACCAACGACCGCGATAGCGGCGGCAAAGTGAACTGCGACGATGCCTGCACTGGCATCGTCTGGCTGCCGGTCTGGGCGCGCGCCAACGCCACGCCTATGGGCGAATGGTCGATCGTCATCCGTCCCGACAAAGCGCCGCAATGGGCCTACAAGGGCAAGCCGATCTACAACTTCAACGGCACCGAAAACCGCGACCAGGTCATGGGGCTCGCGAAGCAGGACGGACACTGGATTCCGCTGGTACCGTGAGGATTTAGCTCGTGGCGGCCTGCGCCGCTGCCAGCGCCGCATCCTTTTCTTTCACGTTGACCGCCGCCGGTCGCGCCGCGATGCGTTTCACGTACGCCATGATCGCAGGATCCTCGGGCACCAGCTTGAAAGCCGTGGTCCAGGCGAGCGCCGTTCCCCACAACACGTCGGCCGCCGAGAATCGTTCGCCAAGGATGTATGGCCCTCGATTCAACTGGCCGATGAGAGTCTGCATGGTGGTGTCGTAGTCGCCGTAAGGCGACATGGCCGGCGGTCCGGGTTCGCGCTTCATAAAGCGGTCGACCACGGCGGGCTCGAAACAGGCGCCGTAGAACACCATCCAACGCAGGTAGGGCCCGCGTGAGGGATCGGCGAGGGCAGGCGCCAACTTGGCGGCGGGAAACATGTCGGCAAGGTAAATGAAAATCGCCGCCTGTTCGGTAATGAGCGCGCCGCCATGGGTGATTGCTGGCACTTTACCCATGGGATTGATCGCGAGATAGGCGGGCGCACGTTGTTCGCCGGCTGTCATGTTGAGCACGTGCATCTCGTGCGGCGCGCCGAGTTCTTCCAGCAAGATGCGCACACCGGTGGAACGCGTGTTGGGTGAATGATAAAAGTTGAGTTTAGGCGTGGTGGGCATGGCGGACTCCCGTTGTGGAAAGGGAAGTTGAAATACTACGCGCGCTTCTTGGCTTGCCGATTCACGGCCGACTTCAGCCGCGCCTTCAAGAACTGCCCAGTATAACTTTCCTTGACGCGTGCCACATCCTCCGGCGTTCCGGTGGCGACGATCCGGCCACCGCCGTTGCCGCCCTCGGGGCCTAGGTCGATGATCCAATCGGCCGTCTTGATAACCTCGAGATTGTGCTCGATCACCACCATGGTATTGCCCTGGTTAACCAGGGTGTGCAGCACTTCCAATAGTTTCCGCACATCGTCAAAGTGCAGACCGGTAGTGGGCTCATCTAGAATATAAAGGGTGCGCCCGGTCGCGCGTTTACTGAGTTCCTTGGCCAGCTTGACGCGCTGAGCTTCACCGCCCGACAGCGTCGTCGCCTGTTGACCCAAATGTATGTAACCGAGGCCAACCTGTTTCAGGAGCTGCATCTTCTCACGGATCGCAGGCACGGCCTTGAAAAACTCGACGCCTTCCTCAACCGTCATGTCGAGCACGTCGGCGATGCTCTTGCCTTTGAAATGCACCTCCAAAGTTTCGCGGTTGTAGCGCTTGCCCTTGCAGACATCGCAAGTGACGTAAACGTCCGGCAGAAAATGCATCTCGATTTTTATCAAACCGTCGCCCTGGCAGGCTTCGCAGCGCCCGCCCTTGACGTTGAAGGAAAAGCGCCCCGGCGCGTAACCGCGCGCCTTGGCGTCGGGCAATTCAGCGAACCACTCGCGGATTGGGGTAAAGGCGCCAGTATAGGTCACCGGATTGGAGCGCGGCGTGCGGCCGATGGGCGACTGGTCAATGTCGATGACCTTGTCGAGGTGATTCATGCCGTCGATACGGTCATGGGCTCCGGGGATATCGCGGGAGCCGTAGAGATGTTTAGCGAGGCCCTTGTAAAGGGTTTCCAATACCAGCGACGACTTGCCGCCGCCGGACACGCCGGTGACGCAGGTCAGCGTGCCCAGGGGGAACTCGACGCTGACGCTTTTGAGATTATTGGCCGTGGCGCCCCTCACGGTCAGGGTCTTGCCATTACCTGCGCGGCGCGTGGCCGGTAGAGGCACCTCGCGCGCGCCGGTAAGGTAGTCAGCGGTAAGACTCTCCTTCGCGGCAAGGATATCGTCGAGATTGCCTTCGGCCACGACAGTGCCGCCATGGATTCCGGCGCCGGGGCCCATATCGATGATATGGTCGGCGCTGCGGATGGCGTCCTCGTCGTGCTCGACCACCAGCACGGTGTTGCCGATGTCGCGCAGGTGACGCAGGGTTTCCAAGAGACGGTTGTTGTCCCGCTGGTGCAGACCGATGGATGGCTCGTCCAACACGTAGAGTACGCCGGTGAGGCCAGAGCCGATTTGGGACGCCAATCGAATCCGCTGACTCTCGCCACCCGAGAGCGTGCCGGATTTGCGCGCGAGAGTCAGGTAATCCAAGCCAACATTATTGAGAAAATGCAGACGGTCGTCGATCTCACGCAAAATTCTCCGGGCGATTTCGATTTGCTTCGCACCCAACGACTTCGACAGGCCGGCAAACCAGGCGGCGGCGTCGGCGATGCTCAGCTCCGAGATCTCAGCGATGCTCTTTCTGGCGATCTTGACGGCCAAGGCCTCGGGCTTGAGGCGATGGCCATTGCATGTTTCACAAGGCTGAGAGGTCTGGTATTTCTCTAGCTCTTCGCGCATCCATGCGGAATCGGTCTCGCGCCAGCGCCGCTGAAGGTTATTGAGCACGCCTTCGAATGCCTTGCGCGTCTCGTACTTGCGGACATCGTCGCTGAACTTGATGGTGATTTCGTCGGTGCCCGTGCCGTTGAGCACGGCGTCCTTCACCTTGGCGGGAAGTTTCTTCCATGGCACGTCGATCTTGGCGCCATAGTGGCCGAGCACGCCTTTCAGGGCCTGCAGGTAGTAAGGCGATGGCACCGACGATGACGACCACGGCGCAACCGCGCCGTCCTCGATACTCAAACTCTCGTCGGGCACGACCAGCACCGGATCGAACAGCATCTTCACACCGAGGCCGTCACAGGCCGGGCAGGCGCCGAAGGGGTTGTTGAAGGAGAACAACCGCGGCTCGATTTCATCAATCGTGAAACCGGATACCGGGCAGGCGAACTTGGCCGAGAACACGGTGCGGCCACCTTTGGAATCGGCATTTTCGGTAAAGGCAATGCCGTCGGCCAAGCCCAGGGCCGCCTCGAAGGATTCCGCCAAGCGGCTCTGGATACCGTCGCGCACCACGAGGCGATCCACCACGACTTCGATGTCGTGCTTGAGTTTTTTGTTGAGGGTTGGGACCTCGGCGATCTCATACAGCGCGCCGTCCACCTTGACGCGCTGGAAGCCTTTTTTCAGCAGCTCTTGCAGCTCCTTGCGGTACTCACCCTTGCGCCCGCGCACGATCGGCGCCAACAAATAAAGGCGCGCGCCTTCTGGCATGGTCATGACACGGTCGACCATCTGCGAAACAGTCTGGGCCTCGATGGGTAATCCCGTTGTCGGCGAATAGGGCACACCGACGCGTGCCCACAAGAGGCGCATATAGTCGTGAATCTCAGTTACGGTGCCGACGGTGGAGCGGGGGTTGCGGCTGGTGGTCTTCTGCTCGATGGAAATCGCCGGCGAAAGCCCTTCGATCGAATCGACGTCGGGCTTTTGCATGAGTTCAAGGAACTGCCGCGCGTACGCAGAAAGCGATTCGACATAGCGCCTCTGACCTTCGGCGTAGATTGTGTCGAACGCGAGCGACGACTTGCCCGAACCGGACAAGCCCGTAACCACCACCAGCTTGTCGCGGGGAAGATCGACATTGACCGAGCGCAAGTTATGCTCGCGCGCTCCCCGAACCCGAATCTGGGGCATTTTGTGCTGCGCAGTCGTGCTCGCAGAGGGCTTGCTATCGGCGGCCATTCGGGGTAGATGTTCTTCTTATGTTCCCGTTGCTCCGTCCTTCATACGCCGAACAGAGGACGGGGGCAACGCCTAGCTTACGCATTGATATACCGTCAGTTTTTACGCTATCGCCGAACCGCCCGGGCGACTATGGTGCGGTATCACAATCCTCGCCGAGTCTCAGGAGAACAGCATGGCCGGAAGCGTCAATAAAGTCATCCTCATCGGTAACCTGGGCCGCGATCCGGAAGTGCGGACAATGCAGAGCGGCGGCAAAGTCGCCAACCTCAGCATCGCGACCTCCGAGAATTGGCGTGACAAGGCGACCGGCGAAAAGAAAGAAAAAACCGAGTGGCACCGCGTCGTGATTTTCGGGAATTTGGCGGAGATCGCCGAGAAGTACCTGAAAAAGGGCAGCAAGGTCTATGTTTCGGGCGCGCTCCAAACTCGCAAATGGACCGATCAGTCCGGCGCCGAAAAGTATTCCACCGAAGTTGTGCTCCAGGGCTACGGCGGCGAACTGACAATGCTCGACGGTAAGGGCGGCGGTGGCGCCGGGGCCGGCGGAGGGGCGGGCGATGACGCGGCTGGCGGTAGCTGGGATTCCGGCACCGATTACGATGCGCCGAAGAGTGGCGGCAAGGCTGAGGCCGCCGGCGGGCGTGACCCCATGGACGACGATATCCCGTTCTAGAATCTAGCGGTTCGCGCCGGCCGACATCCTCCAGATTGTTCTAAATCGCCAGCCAGTGCCGATCGCGGAGCCTTAGGATCGGTTGTTCGTATAACCGGTACACGGCGTAGGCCGTTCCAAAGGCAAGCGTCCATTACATGGAATATTTGATCAGGCTTTCGCCGAGTCCTGGCCCAAGGTTCAAATAGCGCGTCAGCGCCGGCATGACGATGTACATCACGATCGAGAGGTGAACGAGATACATCGCGTAGGATACCTTGCTCAGAAGCGTCAAGAAATTGGACACCACGCCGGCACCGGTTCGGATGTTTGAAAGATGCGGCAGCAATAAGGCCGTCGCCAAAGTCTCGGCCAGCAGCGTGAAGTGAAAAATATAGGCTTGGCTGTTCACGTAGTAGAGCTGCGCCTTATTGAACAGAAACAGCAAGATTCCAGCGGCGAACAGTTTGCGTCCCCATTTGGCGGAAATGGCCGGTACTCGCTTGAGCAGCAGTGCCGTCAACACGCCGTAGACTATGCTGTCGAGGCGCGGGAGCACCTGAAACTTGACCTGCGCGACCCATGTCGTCACGTCGGGCTGGACCATGGTTTCGACGCGCCACAGACGCCATAGCGCGGGCGCGAGAATAAACGCCGCGAGACATACCGTCGTCGCGGTGCCGACGGGCGCAACGCGCAGCAGACAGAAGAGGCAGAGCGGGAAAAGCACGTAGAACCACTCTTCGATCGACAGGCTCCAGGCTTCGGCAAAAAAGGTCGGGTGCGGTGTCAGAAAATTCTGCAGGAATAAGAAATACCGCCATACGCCATCCGGAAGCTCGTGGCCGGAGAATGCGGCGTACCCAATCAATGCAAGCAAAACCAGCATGTAGTTCGGAAGTGTACGGAGCCACCGCCGTTGCCAGAAGTTCATAAGGTCGCGGGGCGAAGTCCTGCCGCCTTCGAGCAATCGCAGGATGATGTTCCCGATAAGAAATCCGCTGAGGACGAAGAACACCGTTACGCCATCGGTGGCCGGAAGCATATAGAACGCAACGTCGATGTGCCCTTGGAGAAAATCATATCCGTGGGCGTGAACGACGGTGAAAATTGCGTAGGCGCGGAGGATATCGAGTCCATAGACTCGTCGACTGTGTTGCATTCTGTCCGGAATTTCCTGCCGCCGCGAGAGTTCGGAGTTTGGCGCACGAGGCAATCCGGGACAAGTTAAAGTCTCTCACGCTACCGGCAGCCCGCACGGTTCTTTCGGCGCTTCCTTCCCAAACGTGTGCATTGCAACAGTTTTGCATATTTATTTTCCGTGCGGCAATTCCTGGCGCGCGCGGTTAGGGCATTTCGTACTGCGTCCGTGCATCTGAAACCACAAAATAGAGGCATAGAACCGCGAGGCCGGCCGGTGCTCCCCAACGTTGCGCCGTTGGCCCCTTTGTTGCGCGCGCGGTAAGGAATGTTCGCCCCATGGCGTATGCCAACAGCGCGAACACGATGGCCTTGATGGGTACGAGCGGTATGGCGACCGTAGCCGCGGTCCACGATCCTTTTGTTATAAGCTCGTTGTAGGTCATGACACCGGTGCTCAGCACCCAAACCGCCATCGTCAGCGCGAGGGCGAGCGGCAAGGGCGCGCGGGCGGCGGCGCTTTTCCACGGCCGCGTCACCAGACCGATAACGATCCCCACCGCGGCAACCCAGCCCAGAAAAATTGTCGGCACGGCATTCGCTCCACTGGGCAAAATCTTCGTCGGCACTACCACAGCGTTTGGCCTCCGGTGCCCGACGTGCATGCTATTTCCTCACCAGCCGGTATGCCAATCCTCAGGCGCCGAGAGCAGACATGCTGCAATGCAATATAAACTCACGGATCGTGTCCGCGCCTGGCCGCCGATCATGCCCCTGGTAACGGCCATTTCACATCGTAAACACCCCGAGTCTCACGCGACGGCGTGACCCTGCATCGGCGGAGGAATGAGCGCGGTTTTGGCGTTGGTCAATTGCGCTCTTCCGTCTTCCATTGAGAAATGAGGAAATATCCACAAAAGTCTAATATTACATATTATAATACTTAACTATTCAGCAGTCATGGATTCGGCCAACAGCCCAAAATCGCCGCCCAACTAATGTTATGATCGCGCTCTTCATTCTGCTAGATTTTAGCGCGATTGCGGCCCCAACTGGTGGCGCTCCAGGGGAGCTCAGACTCGACTTTTTGTACCGCCAATTTATGTCGGTGCAGTGCAGCAAATCCGCCGGAAAACGGCGGCTACGGGTGTAAATTTATGCGAGTAGGCCGGTGAGCGATACCAATCCAAATTCTCCTGGGCCAAATTCTCCTGGGCCAAATTCTCCTGGGCCAAGTTCTCCGGGGCCAAAACCCCCAGCCTTCGACATGATTTCGGTCACCATCGAAGACGAGATGCGCCGCAGTTATCTCGATTACGCCATGAGCGTGATCGTGAGCCGGGCGCTGCCCGACGTGCGCGACGGCCTCAAGCCCGTCCACCGCCGTATCCTCTACGCCATGAAGGAAAGCGGCTACGAGTACAACAAGCCCTTCCGTAAGTCGGCGCGCATCGTCGGTGACGTCATGGGTAAGTACCATCCCCACGGCGATCAGTCGATTTATGACGCCATGGTGCGCATGGCCCAGGACTTCTCGATGCGCGTGCAGCTCATCGATGGCCAGGGCAATTTCGGCTCCATGGACGGAGACCCCGCCGCGGCCATGCGCTACACCGAATCACGCCTAGCTAAACCGGCGCATTCTCTCCTGGACGATATCGACAAGGAAACTGTCGATTTCCAACCCAATTACGATGAAAGCGAGTCGGAGCCGTTGGTTCTGCCGGCGCGCTTCCCCAACCTCTTGGTTAACGGTGCCGGCGGCATTGCCGTCGGCATGGCGACCAACATTCCGCCCCACAATCTGGGCGAAGTGATCGATGCCGCCTGCGCCCTGATCGACGATCCGTCAACCGGCGACGAACGCCTAATGGAATTAGTGCCGGGGCCGGATTTCCCGACCGGCGGCGTGATCCTCGGCCATTCCGGCAGCCGCGCGGCGATGATGACCGGGCGCGGCTCCATCGTCATGCGTGGTCGCTGCGAGATTGAAGACATCGGCAAGGACAAGCAGGCGATCATCATCACCGAGATACCCTACCAGGTGAACAAAGCTTCGATGATCGAGAAAATCGCCGAGCTGGTACGTGACAAACGTGTCGAGGGCATCGGCGATCTGCGCGACGAATCCGATCGGCGCGGGGTGCGCGTGGTTGTCGAAATCAAACGCGATGCCGTTGCCGAGGTGGTCTTGAACCAACTCTACAAGTTCACGCCGCTGCAAACCAGCTTCGGCGTCAACATGCTGGCGATCAACGGCGGCCGACCGATCCTGATGAATCTGAAACAGATTCTTCAAGCCTTCATCACCTTCCGTGAGGAAGTCATCCGCCGCCGCACGGTCTACGAACTGAACCAGGCGCGCAATCGGGCGCATACGTTGGTCGGCCTCGCCATCGCGGTCGCAAATCTCGATGACGTCATCAAATTGATTCGCGCCGCTCGCGATCCGGGGGTGGCGCGCGAGCAACTCATGGCCCGCGACTGGCCCGCCAACGACGTGGCCCCGTTGGTGGCGTTGATCGACGAACCCGACCGGAAGGTCGTTGAGGGCAAGTACAAACTGTCCGAGGACCAAGCCAAGGCGATCCTTGATCTGCGTCTGCACCGGCTTACAGGCCTCGAGCGCGACAAGATCCATGCCGAACTGCGCGAAATCGGCGAAGAGATCGTCAACTATCTTGAAATCCTGAGGAGCCGCACGCGGCTCTTTGAGATCATGCGCGCCGAACTGATCGAGATGAAGACCGAATTCGGCACGCCTCGCAAGACCGCGATCGAGGAACTGGAGTTCGAAACCGATATCGAAGACCTGATCCAGCGCGAGGACATGGTTGTGACCGTTACCAACACCGGCTGGATCAAGCGCGTGCCGCTGTCGGCTTACCGCGCGCAGAGGCGCGGCGGCAAAGGCCGAGCCGGGATGGCCACCAAGGAAGAGGATTTTGTGCGGGCGCTGTACGTCGTCAATACGCACACGCCCGTGCTGTTCTTCTCGACCCTCGGCATGGTTTACAAACTCAAGGTCTACAAACTGCCTGTCGGCACGCCGCAGAGTCGCGGTAAAGCCATGGTAAACCTCTTGCCGCTCAAGGAAGGCGAGACCATTTCCACGGTCATGCCGTTACCTGAGGACGAAGGCACTTGGGGCCAGCTCAACGTCATGTTCGCGACTGCCAGCGGCAACGTACGCCGCAACGACCTTTCGGACTTCATCAATGTCATGCGCAATGGCAAGATTGCCATGAAACTTGAGGAGGACGGGCAAGGCGGCGGTGACCGTTTGATTGGCGTGTCCACATGCGACGACAAGAACGACGTCCTCCTGTCCACGCGGCAGGGCAAGTGCATTCGCTTCACGGTCGACGATGTGCGGGTGTTCGCGGGCCGCTCCTCAATCGGTGTTCGTGGCATTAAACTTGGCGACGACGACGAAGTGATTTCGATGTCGATACTCCGGCACGTCGACTTCGACACCGAGAGTCGCGACGCCTATCTCAGGATGGTGCGGAAATTGCGCGGTGGTGACGAGGCCGAAGAGGCCGCGGACGAGCCCATTGGCACCGGCAAAGTTCTGACCGAGGATGAATTCAAGCGTTTCGCCTCCAGCGAGGAGTTCATCTTGACCGCCACCCGCCGCGGATTCGGTAAACGCACTTCGGCCTACGAGTATCGCATCACCGGGCGCGGCGGCTCGGGCATCGTGTCGATCGCCACCAGCAAGCGCAACGGCGACGTCGTGGCGTCGTTCCCGGTCGGCGACAAGGACCAAGTCATGATGATCACCGATGCCGGCCGGCTCATCCGTATTCCTATCGGCGACGTTCGCGTCGCCGGGCGGGCGACCCAGGGCGTAACACTGTTCGCCACGGGCGAAGACGAGCACGTCACCTCGGTGGCGCACCTCCCGCTGGAGGAAAACGGCGACGGCGCGGGGAATGACGCCGCTGACCTTCAACAGGATGCGGCAGCTGGCAAAAACTAGAAGTGCGCGCCAGCGGAGAAAGCAGGGGATGAGGATGGCCAAGAAAGCGCGGACGCCGGCTTTCGAGAGCGGCGGGCGATATAGGACGGGCGTTTATCCCGGCACCTTTGACCCGATCACCAACGGGCATCTCGACATTATCAGTCGCGCGGTCAAGGTCGTGGACAAGCTGGTCGTGGCGGTCGCGGTCAATATTGGGAAGGGGCCGCTATTTTCGCTCAAGGAGCGCGTCGCCATGTGCCGGCGTGAGGTTGATAAACTCAATCTTAAGGCGGCAGAGATCGAGGTGGTGCCATTCGATACGCTGTTGATGGATTTTGTCAGTACGCGCGGCGCGGACCTGATCATCCGCGGGTTACGCGCGGTGTCGGACTTCGAATATGAATTCCAGATGGCCGGCATGAACACACGCATCAACGGCAAAGTCGAGACGCTGTTCCTGATGGCGTCGGAGCGCAACCAATTCATCGCCTCGCGTCTGGTCAAGGAAGTGGCCCGCCTGGGCGGCGACATTTCCAGCTTCGTGCCGGCGGCAGTAAACCGCAGCGTCCGGGCGAAGTACAACGCCTAACAAAATCCAGAATTTGGCCATATTGCCCGGCAATGTTGGCGTCTGTGCCTTGTGTAAGGCGGGGCCGGGCGTTATGACTGGGCGGATTTTTGGGCACGGGACCACAGGACGCAGACCTTGGTTGGAACTTATCTCTTGCGCAGCGCACGTTTCTTTTTGATCTTGGTCGCGGCCGAGATCTTCCTGCTCGTGTCAGCGGGGTCCACGTTCGCGCAGCAACCCATGCCGCCACTGGAGATGCCGAACTTGGAAAACACCCTTTACCTCGATCTGGAATACGGTTTGGTCGTCATCAAGATGCACCCGGAGCTCGCGCCAATTCACGTCGCGCGCGTCAAGGAACTGGTACGCCAGGGCTTTTACGACGGCATCGTGTTTCACCGGGTCGTTGACGGATTCATGGCCCAGACCGGCGATCCCAAAGGCAACGGCACTGGCGGTTCGGGCAAGACTCTCGCTGCCGAGTTTAACGAAGGCAAGCACGTACGCGGGGCAGTCTCGATGGCCCGCTCGCCCAATATCAATAGTGCCGACAGCCAGTTTTTTATCGTGCTAGGCGATAGTGACTTCCTCGACGGCCAATACACCTATTGGGGTGAGGTCGTCTCCGGCATGGAATTTGTCGACCGTATCCGCAAGGGCGACCCCAACGAGAACGGTGCCGTGCCCTATCCGGATCGCATCGTGCGCCTGCAGGTCGCCGCCGACGTGCAAAAAGGCGGCGGAGTGAAGCCCATGGCCGCAACGCCCGCAGCCAAGCCTCTGGCCGGCGCCAAGTGAGTTCGTCGGCTAGAGCACGCATGGCGATTCCAATATCGCGCTGCTTGCTCTAGCGGAAAATCGCGGACCCTAGGACCGCCCGTTCATTGATTATCTCGACGCCCCGTCTCGAATTGGTAGCCGCAACGGCCACCTTGGCGCGTGCCGATGCCAGCGATAGACCGCGCCTTGCCGCGCTCATTCAGTCGGATATCCCCGAATCTTGGCCGCCCGCCACGCTGGCCGACGTGCAGGAGTACTTCGCCGATCAGTTGGAGAAGGGCTTCGCCCTGCCGGGATGGTGGAACTGGTACGCGATCCTGCGCCAGCCGCGCGTCTTGATCGGTGCCGTCGGTTTGGCTGGCCAGCCCGACGATCAGGGCACCACCACGCTGGGCTACAGTGTCGCGCCTGGCTTTGAAGGGCTGGGTTATGCCAGCGAAATGGTCGACGGCCTTATCCGCTGGATGGCCGGAACGGGGCGCGTCGCGCGCGTTTTCGCGACGACTTTCGAGCGGCATTTTGGCTCAATCCGCGTCCTGGAGAAGAATCGGTTTGGCCTCCATGGCGTCAGTTCCGAGGACGCGGCGGCTTCAGAATCTGACCGTCAGGGGCGCGGCCGGCTCATGCTCTATGTACGCGAATTGGTTTGAAAGGCGGGCGGTGGGGTAGGTTTGGTGAGCCCGGCTGGAATCGGACCAGCGACCCCCTGATTAAAAGTTAGAGGCGTATCGTTCAGAGGACACCTTTGAAAGCAATGCCTTAGGCCGACTATCGTAATTAACGTAATTAGATCAGCATATAATAGCTTACCTCACGTTTCCTGACTGTTCCTTGAGTTTTCTGCCGCGTGGGTGCACAGTGGGTGCACGGGAGGCCCTCTTACTTTCTTGGGTGCACCATGCGCAAGGCCATTACCAAGCGTTCTGTGGACGCCATGCGTCCTGGTGAGGTTATGGCGGACGATGATGTGCGCGGGTTCTATGCCCGGTGCTTGCCCAGCGGCGTGGCGACTTACGGCTTTCGCTACCGCGATCACTCGTCCGGCCAGCGCCGGTGGCTATCTTTAGGACTTCACGGGCAGGTTACGCCCCAACAGGCCCGAGAGATTGCTCAGAAACACGCCGGTGCCGTCGCTGATGGCAAGGACCCCTTGGCCGTTAAGGTGGCCTCACGGGCCGCTGCCAAGGCGGCGCGGGCAAACCCCGAAAAGACCGTGAGCGACGTGCTGGATGAACACATGGAGCGGTATGCCCTCAAGCAAGCGCCACGTAGCGCCCATGAGAAGGGGCGCATTTTTGAGAAGTACATCAAGCCGGTCCTGGGCGACCGCGTTGTGCGCGAACTTAAGCGGTCTGAAATTAACGCGATGCTCGATAAGATTGAGGATAATAACGGCCCGGTCATGGCAGATCGGACGCTTGCACACTTCCGCAAAGCGTTGGCGTGGCACGCCACGAGGGACGACCTTTTTAACTCTCCCGTTGTGCGCGGCATGGCCCGCGTCAAGCCAAAGGAGCGCGCCCGCGACAGGTTCCTGAGTGACGCCGAAATCCGGTCGGTCTGGACCGCGTTGGATACCCTTAAAGGCCCGTACCCCGTCTTGCTGCGACTGCTGTTGCTGACGGCCCAGCGCCGGGATGAGGTAGCTCAGATGCGGCAAGGCGAAGTTGATGGCGACGTTTGGACGATCCCAGCCGCACGCTCCAAGGGTGGGCGCGATAACGTCGTGCCGTTAACGAAAACGGCCCAAGCCATTCTAGCTATGTTGCCAGAACCCAAGAAGGGCGGCCTCTATATCACCACCACCGGCAAGGTCCCGTTTTCGGGTTTTTCCAAGGCTAAACATGCTTTGGATGATGCGATAGCAAAAGAGCGGAAGAATACAGACCTAGAGCAGATGAAGCCGTGGGTAGTCCATGATCTGCGCCGGACAGCGCGGTCGTTGATGTCACGTGCTGGTGTCCGCTCTGAGATTGCGGAGCGGGTGTTGGGGCACGTCATCAAGGGCGTGGAGGGGACTTATGACCGGCACGCATACATTGAGGAAAAGCGAGAGGCGCTGGAAAAGCTTGATGCACTCATCGAGTTAATCCTCAAAGGAAACACGGCGAAGGTCATCAAGTTTGATAAAGCGAATGTTGCTTAGGCATGGATCGTTTGAAAGTTCATGAAATTGCTGAACGTTGGGCATTCGAGGCACACCGCTCAGTCAATGATATTCTGGCGCTCCTATCGCGGGCTGTTAGAGATGGGGAACTTGCAATATCTGATGTAGCCCCTAAAGCGCCGGTCACCAACGTCGATTGGGTTGCTGGCAAGAGGCAAGAATATCTCGATTGGAAATATGGCCTCGTATCACGAAAAGATTTCGCTCTTTGGTATTCATCCAGACGACCGGCCCTTGATTTGTGGTGGGCTGAAGAAGCGCCTGGGATGCCATCTAAAATCGCACCGGCCGCCGCTAGAGCAAGGCAGGTTAGTAAGGCAGAAGCAGAAAAACAATTCAGCGATTGGTGGAAGGGGGTTGAAAAGGAACTCGGTCGCCAGCCAAAATCCGATGAATGTGAAAGGTGGTCCGTTAAAAATTCCATCTCGCGCCCATGGCTTCGCGATTGGTCAAAAGCCCGCCGCATAAACACGAAAGGTGGCCGCCCCAAGAAACTTCGCAGCTAAAAACTCCGCCGCGAGGTTGCGACGTTAGACTGCGATGTTTTTAGTGTCCCATAATTGCCTCTCCCATCTAGCCGGAGGAGCAATGTTATGAGGCCCGTTAGCACCAAGACACTCAGCGCCGAATCCCGTTTCAGCAGGTCGTTCTGGAATAAGCTCCGCGTAACTGGCGGTGGGCCACCTTATTATAAGGTTGGACGTAAGGTCGTTTACGATCTTGAAGAAGCAATGGCCTGGATATCGGCCCGACGCCAACAATCGACATCCCAGAATTATTCTATCAACAAAAAGTGAGGGCCGGCCACGAGGTGGCGGCCCTGAAGCTGTATTCGTTCCTGAGAAAAACAATATAGCTTTTTCGATGCTCCCTCGCAAGCGGCCTCCACCTTTTTCAACGGAGGCTACGATGAACGACAAAAATTTCACGTTTACCCAATCCCACTCCCATACCGAAACAAAATGGGACGACCGGCGCACATGCGAGTTTGATGAACTCGCCCAATTGTTCACGACGCCGACAATAGGTCCGAAGGCCGGGCCATGCTTTACACCAGCTGTGTTTCGCTCCACCGAACGCAAAATGGATGTTGCTGACCAAATTGATATTGCCGTTTTGGACTCGGATTGCGGCCACACGCTAGAGGAAATTCGCACCGCAATCACGGGCAAGGGCTGGCCCGCCATCATTCACTCGACAGCATCCCATCTCAAAGCCTCCACCGACATCGCCGCCGCGCCATATGACAAATGGGCGGCACAAAACGCCGGGAAATCGGTGGAAGATTATCTCCTTGATAAAAAGGGCTACCTGCCGCACGTCTGGTCGGGCGCGCAGATCGTGGGCGAATCAGGAACGGGACCAGCGCGCAAGCTGGCCATCGAACACCAGCCCTGCCCCAAGTTTCGAATTCTTCTCCCCCTCGCAAAGCCGTGGCGCGCTGCGGACTTCGCCGACCAGTTTGCCGCGAACGCTTGCTGGCGTGAACGGATCGGCGCTCTGGCCCATGCCCTCGGGTTGCGCCATGACCAGTCGTGCGTCGACACTTCGCGGCTATTTTTCCTGCCGCGCATTGCAACGCCGACGTCGACCTTTGAGTTCGCGGTGATGTCATGAGCGAGTACTTGGATATCTTCGCCCTGGAGGGTGTCTTCGTTGAAGGGCCGCTCTTTGAGGCGCAGCCCGGCACTGCGCGGGCCGCATCAACCGGTGGACGCAAGACGGCGACGACCAAAGACGGTGAGAATGTTGACCTCACCGTATGGGCGGCGAAGTACGCACCCCGCCTTCAGCTCGTGTTGGCATTGAAAAAGCGAGCGCCCGAGATTTTCACACCCAGAGTGTCAGGTGTGAAGCATCACATCAGATGCCCCAACTCCGAACGGCATGGCACCCCCGGCGACGGCGGCACGTTCGCCGTCAACGCCGGTGATCTTCCGCAGGCTGGCCTAACGAGAATCACCAGCGGCTTCGTAATCCATTGCAGCCACAACGGCTGTGCGGGCCGGGATCGCCTGGATCACATCGCGGCCATGCTGGCCGAAGGCACGCTGGCCGCCGACGACCTCACCAACGAGGAGTTCCTGCTGCCGGAGGAGCCGCCGATTGATATCTCCGGCCTCAGGACGCGGGCCGAGATTGAGACCGAAGGCGCATCAGGGTCGGAGGCAGGCGCCGCCCGCTGGGCGGCGCCTGTCCCGCTGCCAACCTTGCCCGGCGTCCCGGCATTTGACCTGCAACTTTTGCCCGACAAGTTCGCCCCTTGGATCGACGACATTTCCAGCACGGCGCGGTTTTCGCCGGACTTCGCCGCCGTCACGGCGATTGTGGCTTTTGGCAGTTTAGTCGGTCGGCGCATAGGCGTCCGGATGAAGGCGATGGACGATTGGACCGAGTACGGCAACGTGTGGGGCATGATCGTCGGAACGCCAGCGGCGTTAAAGAGTCCGGCCATGCGCCCTTCGATCAGTCCGCTTAAGCGGTTGCAAGTTTGGGCCGACACGAGCGCCGACGCAGCCGCGCTAAAATTCGCTGCCGAACGTGAAATGACCAAGATTCGGAATGACGCCGCTAAAAAGAGGGCCAAAGCATCGCTAGAGGAGAATCCTGAGGCCAAACTTGCCCTCGCCTTGGAGGCCGATCCAACACGCCCACCGCGCCGGGTTTACTGGACTTCCGACGTTACGGTTGAGCGATTGGGCGAGATTCTCGTCGATAACCCAACCGGGTTGCTTATCGAGCGGGACGAACTTTCCTCATGGCTAACCAGCCTTGAAGACGAGCGAAACGCAACGGCGCGGGGTTTCTTCCTGTCGGGCTGGTCCGGTGCAGAAGGCTACCGCTTCGACCGGATCATGCGCGGGACGACGGCCATCCCGGCGTTCTCCCTGTCGGTCGTTGGCGGCATTCAGCCCGGTCCGTTGGAGCGATACGTGCGCGGCACTTTTTCAGGCGAGCGGGCTGACGGGCTGTTGCAACGTTTCCAGTTGGCCGTCTGGCCGGATAGTCCGAAGTTTGAATATGTTGACCGTCCCCCAAATA